>NZ_NOXX01000222.1 GCF_002251775.1 Flavobacterium aurantiibacter | reverse complement strand
TATTGATTTTTAATCAATTATGTTTTTTGTCGTGTACTAAACAAAATGTTTTCAAAAGTAAGAATTTGATGTGTTTTTTTTGAATTTTTTGTCAATTCAAATGTTAAATAGGTGTCTGTAATGTTTTCTTTATCGGAACTACAGGCTGTAAGGCTAGTAAAATCGACCCATTTGGAGAATGCATATCTAAAAATTCGATCCATTTTTTGGTGCCATTGTCGAGTTCAGGATGCGTGAATTTTAGAAAAGTTGCTTATTCGGCATCTTTAAAAATTACAGAAGCACACTTTTTTGTATCGACTCTAATTCCAAAGTATTTGCAAACGGGAAACGACTCTTTGGAGGTTTTCTTTTAGTCCAACAATGGCAGCATTCATTTCTTCCTTAGCGATACCTTTTGAAGTAAATAACGACTCAAGTTTTAAAGAACTTGGTTCTTGTCCGTCCATAAATTCAAGCACATCAATTTGTAGTCGACGTTTTCCTTCCGTTAAAATAAAAGTTAATCGAACTTTTACGTGATAGGAGTACGTTTCGCCAAGACTTGAGTACGTAAATGCATTACGTCGTATCGTTTCTAATCTGATTATTTCGCCACGGTCTTGATAATCATATCCATTTCGAAAACTCTGCTCAGCCCAACGTGCGATTTTGTCTTTTAAATCGGGCAGCAAACGGGTATCGCCAATGCTTACAGTTGGGATTCCTTCTTTAGTCAATGTAATTTTTTGACTGTAGACGGCATTCGCTAACATGAGTAACAGTCCAACGATAAATTTTGTCTTCATGAATTTTAGCGGTATTTCAACTGCTGAAGTTTCTCGCTGTAAGTTAAGAATTTGGAGGGAAATATTCGATTTATGGCAGCAGTATCTTTAATTGCGTCAATATGCTCCAGTTTAAAGCCATCGGAAGTACATACTAATACTTCTTTAACCGCCTCAAACATAAATTCGACGTCGTGCGTAGAAAACAGTACTAGTTTGCCCTTTTCATAAGCAAGTTTATGAAGAATGAAAAGCAGTTCCGATTTTTTTGCCGGATCTAAATGCGTAGTAGGTTCATCTAAGAGGAGTATTGGCGTATCCTGCGCCACTGCGCGTGCGAGCATAACGAGCTGAAATTGCCCGTCGCTTAATTCAACCGCTTTTTTGTTCAGAAAAGGGAGGCAGTTGCATATAGTTGCCGCTTCATGGCAGAGCGCTCGATCTGTTGCACTTTCTTTGTAAAACCAGCTTTTATGCGGATTTCTTCCCAAGCCAATCAACTCCTCAACGGTCAAGTCGGCTACAAAAGGCCGGCCCGTCAAAACAATAGCAACTTCTTTTGCTCGCTGTTCAGGGGTTAATTGTTTCAGATTTGTACCGTCCCAAATACAGCTTCCGCCGATTGGTTCTAGGATTCCCGCAATAGTTTTCAATAAGGTCGATTTTCCAATCCCGTTTTGTCCTAAAATCGCATAAACGTTACCTGCTTTAAAATTTGCAGAGAATAGTTCGTTTAATTGCTTTTTTTCGAATCCGATAACTAAATTTTCCAAGCGTAATTCCATAATGCGTGTACTTAAACGTTGCGATTTTTCAAGATCAGGTACATTACAACTGGCGCACCAATGAGCGATGTTACCGCATTAATTGGCAAATTCCAGCCTTCAATCGGAAGTTTGCATAATAGATCCGCTAAAAGCATTATGGTACCACCAGTGGCAACAGTTAAGGGAAATAACTTTTGATGCGTGTTTACACTATATAATTGTCTGCTTAAATGCGGGACGGCAAGACCTACAAAAGCAATTGGTCCGCAAAACGCAGTGCTAACACCCACCAATAATGCAGTAACCAATATTAAATAAAAACGTGCTTGTTGCAAGGCTACTCCCATACTTTGTGCGTATTGATCTCCTAAGATTAAACTGTCTAAAGCGCCTAATTTGGGTAAAAACAATAGTAATCCTACGATGCTAACTACAACTAAAATCAACAATTCGATTCCTGTTAAATTCGCTAAGCTGCCCATACTCCAAAAGGTGTATCGTTGCAAATTTTCGGCTGTAGTGAAATAGCTCAAAACGCCCGTAATTGCTCCGGCAAAACTGCTAATCATAATTCCGGCTACCAGAACAGTCGAGCTGTCTGCAACCCGTTTTGCAATTCCTAAAACTAAAAAAAGTACTGCCAAACTACCCGCGAATGATGCAAGGGCAATAGCATAAGGTTGGTTGAGGAAATTCGATAAACTTCCTTGTAAAATGGAGTTTCCCATCAAAAGGAAAGCAACTGCCAACGACGAGCCCGAGCTTAATCCGAGTACGTACGGCCCAGCCAAGCGGTTCCGGAATAATGTTTGCATGACCAATCCAGCTGCGGAAAGCGACATGCCTACAAAAAGTGCTGTCAGCGCTTTCGGAATGCGAATACTTCCGATGATAAAGCTTAATTCTTCATCGGTATTTCCAAAAATGTAATCAATAACTGCTCGAAGAGAAATTCCGGTACTTCCCGTACAAATGTTAGCTACAAAACACAGCGTAAGCAGCGCAAAAGCAACGGTAACTTTCAATGACTGTGTTCGCAGGAATCTCATAAAACCGGTGTAAAAAAGTAGGGTTTGTGGTTGGGATGTAGGTGTGGGTGAAAGATACTCACTAAATCTTCTAAAACTAAATCAGGACGGTTCGATGCAAGTTCATAAAACAAAACACCACCTGTTGCACCTTTCTTAGAACTATAACTGTATATTTTTTTGTTCTGAAATGCAGCGAACTTTCCGTAACGCGAATCGGCTTCTAATAATTGCTGCCGCGTTTCGAACTGAGCCGGGCCTATCCAATAATCAGCTGCTTTGCAATCTCGATATACTTTTTCCAAATCGTATTTTAAACTTCCGGTTCCAGTAGTGTTTGCATAAATGTATGAAGCGCCTGCATCTTTTATAAATTGTGCGCCCCAGCTATTTCCTTGCGGCGCATACCAACTGTCTTCTAAAAGTGCCCCAGCCATTACAGTTGGCTTATTTTTTTCTAAAGCTACCTTTTCTTTCAGCTGTAAATATTTGGATTTGATTTGGGTGTAAATTTTCTCTGCTTCGGCGTCTTTGTCGTAGAGTGCACCGAAAAATTTAATGTACTCAGCTTTTCCGAGAGCGGTTTGTTCGTTCCAATCGGCGTTAAGTAAGATCGGAATATTAATGCTTTTTAGCGTTTCGTTTAAATTCCGACTCTGATCAATTTGATATCCAACGTACAACTCTGCTTTCGAAACGGCTAGTTTTTCTAAATCGATTTCTTGGTTCGAACCTAAGTCGATAACCGCTCCATCGTCTATTCTTTTTCGAATGTTTGGCGAAGAAATATAACTCGTATTTGGAAAAGCTACTAAACGAGATTCTACTCCCAAAAGTACTAATGAGGGAATATGCGTCGTAGAACTTAAAGCAATTTTAGTAACTGGAATTCGGATAAAGGGTAAATTTCTTAAGGAATCCGGAACTTGAGAACGATTTTTAGCCAGTACATATTTAAATTGTTGTGTGGCTCCGGGAAAGTAATCTTGTACACTTAGAATTTTAAAATCGCTGTAATTGTATAGTGAGAAACCTCTCGCTTCGGTAATTTTATTTATTCCACTTTCTTTTTTGCTTTTTGGCGCTTCTTTACATTGAAAAGCAATGGCAAGAAATAGGTAGATTACGATGATTTTCAAGCGGAGCATTCGTGCATTCATGGCGCCAAAGGTAGCATAACCAAAATATTTTTCGAAAGGGTTTTAAATTAATTCCCGAATGCTATCTTTGCCGCGAAGTTGGTTGCACAGTGCATTTGGCTGTGCATTAAAAGGGAATATGGTTAAAATCCATAGCTGTACCCGCAACTGTAAGCTAACAAGCTTTTTGTCAGTTCTGCATACCACTGTGACAAACGGGAAGGTTCGACAAAAAGACGCAAGCCAGGAGACCTGCCACTTCATAATCAAAAACGAAAAGTCTTCGGGAATAAAGACTTGCGAATTTATGAAGTACAAAGCATTATTAGCTTGCCTTTATTTGTTGGCGTATGCCCATGTTTCGTGCGCCCAAGAAGCTGTTGCACTGCAAGAAGTGGTGCTAACAGATACGGCTTTGCGCGATTTTTCGAATACTCATGCGGTATCTTCTTTAGCCGACTCGTTGCCGCGTTTTGCGAATCCATTTTTAGCACAAATTTTATCGGCTAATTCGTTGCTTTATGTCAAGGAAAACGGGGCAGGTATGGTGGCTTCAGTTGCTTTTCGCGGAACTACTGCGGCTCAAACGGCCGTTATTTGGAACGGCATTCCCATAAATTCGGTGCTTTTAGGGCAGGTCGATTTTAATACCATCCAAACAGTAAATTATCAAGAGATTAGCGTCCGTAGCGGTGGTGGAAGCACGTTTTATGGCAGTGGAGCCATCGGTGGATCGGTTCATCTTGAAAACAATTTCGATCTTTCTGAAAACAAGGCGCATCAAGTTCGATATGCCTACGGTTCGTATAATAATCACAACGCTTTCGCGGAAAGTAAGTTTCGTAGTGGAAAATGGACTTTAGCCGGAAGTCTTTTTTTGAATGATGCTGAAAACGATTACGAATTTCCGAATCGCCGCCGACGAAATATAAACGGGGAATATCAGGTTTTTTCTGCCAATTTTCGAGCTTTACGTAAATTATCTGAACGTTCCGAGCTGCGTTTTTTTAATGAATATGTGCAGCAATACCGCAATTTCTCGGTTGTTTTTCCCACTGATGTAAAAACTGCGTACGACGACCTCAATTTTCGTCATTCTGCCGAGTTTGTAAATCGTAGAAATCGTATCGAACATTTGGTTCGCGTTGGTTTTTTAAGAGAAGTATATCGGTATTATCCCAATACAATTTTACCGGATTTTCAAAGTGGTTACGCGGCCACAGCATTGGCTCGGTACGAATTTAAATATCAAGTATCGAAAAAGTTGCGATTTACCAGCATTGCCGATGTACAACGCATTTTTGCCAATGGCGCCGATATTAACCGACAACAGCGTACGACACTTACAACCGCGTTGGGAGCGGCATGGCAACCATACAAATCCGATTTGATCGAGTTGGGATTGCGGAAGGAGCAAGTGAGCGATTTTGAGAGTCCGTTTTTGTTTTCGTTAGGATATAAACACGCTTTCGCGGAAGCATTTTCTGCTCGTGCGGGCGTCTCCAGAAATTTTAGAGCACCAACGTTTAACGATTTATATTGGAATAGTTTAGGGAATCCGAGCTTACGTGCTGAAAATGCTTGGCAATACGAATTAGGATTGCAGTTTGCGAAGAAATATTGGAATCTCAGCCTTACGGCGTTTCAAAATCAGGTTAGTGATATGATTCGTTGGGTACCAGGCGCTTCGGGGCAATTCCGACCCGAAAATACCGATGAGGTTGATATTACTGGAGTTGAAGTACAGGGCGATTTCCGCTGGAAGTTTGGAAGTAGCCAATGGGCAGTTGGCAGTAGCTACGCGTACACAAAGAGCATAAATGCAAATACCAATTTGCAATTGGTATATGTGCCTGAACATAAAGCAGTTTTTAACGTCAAGTACAGCTATAAATCGTTCGAGATTTTGTATAACCAGCAGTGGGTTAGTTCGGTTGAGACACGCAGCGACCATAGCGGGGGTGCATTGGATGCGTTTTCGACCGCGGCGGTGTACTTGAACTATAAAATGTCGCGTTTTCCTGTACTTATCTCTTTAGCGGCGCAAAACTTATATAATACGGCTTATCAAACGGTTTTAAGCAGGCCAATGCCTTTGCGCACTTATCAAATTAATCTAACTCTCAATTTATAATTATGGAAATGAAGTTTAAAAATGTTTTGTGGATTTTAGCCGGCGCACTCTTTGTAGGCTGTAGCGATTCGAATAATGAATCGGATGATGACTCCGACAGCCTGTTTGATGATGGTTTTATTGTAATTAATGAAGGTAATATGTCGGGCGGAACTTTAAGCTTTGTGGACAACACTTTTACTGTTACTACAAACGATTTGTACGGTTCGATAAACGGCGGCGACGGCTTGGGTGGCTTTGTTCAGTCGGTTTTTGAAGCTGGCGAACGCGCTTTTGTTGTATCGAATGGTTCGAATATTATTACTGTTGTAAATGAAAATGATTTTACGTTAATCGATAAAATAGATACAAATCTAGCGGTTCCTCGTTACGGAGTTGTTTATGGAAATCGTATTTATGTGACTAATCAGGATAGTTTTTTAACCACAACCGACGATTATGTGGCGGTATTCGATGCAACGACTTATACCCATATAACCAATATTGCCCTCAACACGGCTGCCGAACGAATCATCGAAGAGAACGGGAAAATTATAGTTTCGAATGGTGCTTTTGGAGTAGGAACAGGGATTACAATTATCGATCCGGCAACAAATACTATAAGTGCTCAAGTTGCTACACCTTTGGCGCCAAATACAATAGAAGAAGAGAACGGAATCTTATACGTTTTGTGTTCTAATTACGAATCGGCCTCGCAATTAGTTAAAATTAATTTGGCAACCAATTCGATTACGGAAACAATTGCCTTTCCAGAGACCTTAATTAATTGTTCGAATTTAACGTTAGAAAACGGCTCGTTTTATTTTACGAAAGACAGTAAAGTGTATCGTTTTCCATTGACGGCTACAGCTGTTACGGATTCGCCACTTTTTACATCGCAAGCACAAGTATTGTATGGTTTTGCTGTAGAAGACAATCAGATTTTTGTGGCAGACGCAAAAGATTACCAATCGGCGGGTGCCGTTTACATTTATTCAGCGAATGGTACTTTAGCACATACGTTAGCTGTTGGATTGATTCCGAATGGTTTCTTTTTTGTAGACTAAACGTGGGTAACGATTGCCCGCGTGAGTGGGCGCAGCGGTATCCTCTAAGCCCGTGTTCGAAGGAATAGATTTACAGAGAATGCTTTTTGGGTGCTTTTTTAGTTAGACCTTTTAATGAAAAAGTGCGTCGGTTTGCAAGTTTAAAAGCTTGCATCGGACGCACTTTCGTTTTTCGAACGCGGGCTTAGAGATTTAGCGGAGCACGCGACCCGCCGGAAGTATGGAGGCGGGGCACGCCCAAATAAAAAAACTACTTCGTTGGCAGATACATATCTGTCGCAAAAGGAATCATTTTTTTACTGTCGCTAAACTGAATCGAATTTACAGCATTTCGATTTGCCGGACGGTTGCCTGTTTCGATGTAATTGAGTGCAGCGGCGAGTAAAGGTTCATTTTCGTTACCGAGTACACCCATATTTTGCGCTTGCTCAGGAAGGTTTAAATCGGGTTCGATACCGTTACTGTAATCGCCAAAATCGTCGGCATTGATGGTTTTAATCACCAACGGTTGCATAGCATACTTGTGGTTTGGATTTCGGTTTTGGGTTCCGAAAGTTGGCGAATCGTACAAAGTAATGGATCCGGTGTTTTTCCCCGTTGTTTTAGTTCCGATTTGGCGTACTTGAATGTATGGTTTTAAACAATTGATTACCAGTTCGGAAGCCGATGCGGAGGAACCGGTTGTGATCACATAAACTTTCGTAAGATTTAGGCTATTGATAGGTGTAGGCCCAACGCTATTTGGGAAATTGATTCGCAATTCGTCTGGATTTGTCGCTTCGAATTGTGCTTGTATGTCGCTGTTATACTGATATTTCGCAAAGAGTTGTCCTGTGAATTGTCCGGTTATCATTGCTGCAAGTCGCGATGCAGTGAGTACGCTTCCGCCGGAATTGTATCGTAAATCTAATATAAGATCGGTTGGATTCTGCGCTTTTAATTCTGCGAAAGCAGCGTTGAGTTGGGTATCGAAGTTCGCTGTAAAACCGTTGTAAATTAGGTAAGCAATTCTTTTACTGCCTCTGACGAAAACGGTTTTAAAGAAGACAGGATTTTCGGTAACTGCTGCGCGAGATACCGTAACTGCTTCCGACGATGAGGTAACAGTTGTTCCGTCGAAAGAGCCTAAGTTAAAAGTAATTGTGCTTGATGCTAACAGATTTCGGTAATTGGAGGCCGTGAGTTCTTGGCCGTTTATGCCTGTAAAAATATCGCCTCTGCTGATATTTTGCGACGCTGCGGGTGAGCCCGGAATGATGTAGCGCACCACGCCGTAAATGTTAGTATCTGAGCCAGGTTCGTAAAACAATCCGTATTCTACGCCTGTGGTTGTAGTATTTCCAGCGAATAAATTGTTGAGCACTTCATAGTCGTTTACAATAATGCTAAACCGATCGGTAGGTGCTGGAGCCTTTAAAGCGGCAAATAGCGACTCGGGGCTATCGAAACCACGAAGATAATTTTGATAATCGGCAGCAGAAGCAAATCGATTGTCTGCCAAATCTGCGATATCATCTTCATAAAGGTACCACGTATTCATACCTCTATAAATAAAATCTTCGATTTCAAGTCCGCTTATTCGTTCAATTTGATCATCTTGATCATCGCAAGCTGTAAGAAAGAGCGCGGTAATAGCGGTGAAGAACAGTACCTGAATGAGTTTCATATTTTTCATAACAAGAATCAAAGTGGCTTTAAAAGTAAATATACGAGTTATCTAGTAATTCTGGATTTACATTTAACAATTAACGTTTTTTAAAAGGGTTTAATATTAAATCTGGAGAAATAAATTTAAAGTATTTGCGGTTTAGTATTCATTTTGTTTTCTACAATATTGAAAAAAAATACGTGTTTAAGTAACAAATATCTTTGTGTTTCGTCTTCACTATATAACCAACAAACCAAAACTTGCTTTCAACGGATTTCATATCGATAACTTCTGGTTTTAAGAACAAGATGTTCCGACTAGCCAAACGGTTGCTTGTGAGTACCGAAGAAGCGGAAGATGCGACTCAGGAAGTGTTGATGAAACTGTGGACAAAAGGTGATTCTTTGCAGCAATTGGGTAGTGTTGAGGCCTTTGCAATGACACTTACAAAGAATTACTGTTTGGATCAGCTGAAGGCAAAACGATCGTCGAATGTGACCTTAGAGCATCATTATTTTGAGGATGCTTCGCAGCAAACACTACGTAAAGTGGAAGCTGAAGATCGATTGGCGATTGTTGAAAAGTTAATGGCACAATTACCCGAGCAACAGCGATTGATATTGCAGTTGCGAGAGGTTGAAGAATATGAATTTGCTGAAATAGCAAAAGTGATGGAAATGAATGAAACAGCTGTTCGAGTAGCATTATCAAGAGCGCGAAAGCAGTTGCGGGAACAAATGTTGAAAATGGACGAATATGGAATTAGTAGAAATTAAAGCATTGCTGGAAAAATACTTCGATGGAGAAACTACTCTTGCTGAAGAAAAGTTATTGGCGTCGTATTTTTCAGGAGAAGTAGCGCCAGAATTAGAAGCATACAAGAGCTATTTCGGATATTTTGCACAAGAAAAAGAAGTTAGTTATCCGGTTAGGCAATTGCATTCTTCGCGTAAACAACAATATACGTATATCTCGATAGCTGCTGCGGTGGTTGTATTTTTAGGAATTGGATATTACACCTTTTTTGGAACACCCGATGTAGGAAGATCAGGAGTAATTAAAGATCCGGAAGTTGCTTACAAAGAAACCGAGAAAGCCTTAATGATGCTGTCTGGGCATATCAATAAAGGTGTGGAAAGTGTACAACAGTTAGAGAAAATAGAAAAGAGTAAAAGAAAAGTTTTTAAAAAAGAAAAGAAATAATCATCAATCAAAATTAAATTAGTTTATCATGAAAAAGTTCATTTTAGTAGTTGTGTTGGCTTTAGCTCCAACTTTTTTTTACGGACAGTCGGTTTTTGATAAGTTCGATGGTCCAGAGGATGTTACTGCGGTAGTCGTCAATAAGAAGATGTTCGAAATGATGGGTAACGTAAACACCAAAGACAAGGATGCGCAGCAGTTTATGAAACTTGTAAAGCAGTTGGATAATTTGCGTGTATTTACCACCACAAATCCGAAAATTGCCGCCGATATGAAAGCCACAGCGGCCAAGTATCTGAAATCGGCTGGATTAGAAGATTTAATGCGCATAAACGATAAAGGTCAGAATATTCGCATTGCAGTGAAATCAGGCTCCAAAGAATCACAGATCACCGAGTTGTTAATGTTTGTTGAAGGAAGTGGCAAAGACGAAACAGTAATCTTATCTTTAACAGGTTTGTTCGACTTAGACGACATTTCGATGTTAACTGATAAAATGAATTTACCGGGGGGCGCCGATCTTCAACGAGCCTCAAAATCTAAAAAATAAGTTCATGAAAAAAGTTTTGTTCGGAATACTCGCCAGTGCTTTCATTTTTGTTTCGTGTGATTCGAAGCCTACTCTTGAGTCGTATTTTGTAGAAAATCAAGAAAATAAGGATTTTATTTTTGTAGATATTTCCCCGCAAATGTTGGGTTTAGATAAGTCGAAACTCACCGTCGAACAATCGAAAGCCTTGAACCAGTTTAAAAAGGTAAACGTTCTTGCATTCAAGAAAAGTGCTGCTAACGATTCGCTTTATGCAGTCGAGAAAACCAAAGTTCAGGAATTGTTAAAGGATGAAAAGTACGAACAGTTGATGCGCTTTGGTTCAGGTAAAGCCGGAGCCGTGGTTAAAGCGCTTGCAGATGGAGATAAAGTGGATGAGTTTGTGCTTTTTGGATATGAAAGTGAAAACGGATTTGCTTTAGTTCGCATTCTAGGAACGGATATGACCGCTGATAGTTTCACCGCTTTATTATCGCTGATGCAACAAGGGAATTTAAATTTAGATCAACTAAAGCCATTACAAGCTTTTGTAAAATAACGCAGTCACGTTTAAACAATTTTTAGGTTAGTTATTGAATTTGATAAAAAAGTCGCCTCATTTTGGGCGACTTTTTTTTAGCTATTCTTGAAGTACTTGTACGGAAAAAGGAGCATTCCAAAGCACTCACCTTTATCTTTACCAATATGTTTGTGATGCATTTTGTGTGCGCGTCGTACGGCTTTGGCATATCGGCTGTTTGCCGTACGGAATAATTTAAAACGCTGGTGTATAAAAATATCGTGCACTAAAAAGTACACCAATCCGTAGGCAAATATTCCTAATCCAATGGCGAGTCCGATTGATAAAATACCATTGTTCCACAACAGAAAAAATCCGATACTTACGACGGCATAAAAAATAAAGAAGGCGTCGTTGCGTTCAAACCAGCTGTCGTGATCTTTTTTGTGGTGATCGGCGTGTAAGTTCCAAAGAAATCCATGCATTACATATTTATGGGTAAACCAAGCCATGAATTCCATCATAAAGAAAGTCAGGAAGAAAACGAGAAAATGAATCCACATAACTATAATAAATTTAAGCGGTAAGATACATAACAGCGCACAAATAGTTGCAGTTTTTGATAATCGTTAACGCGTATACGTGCTGATTTAATTTTTTCAGACGGCGTCGATTTTAATTTCTTGAGTAACTTCTGGTAGTAAACAAAAGCGGTATATACCCCAAATTTCGCTGAATCTGGTAGAAGTAAAATGCCGTCGAAGGCTTCGCGAAATTCGGCTTCAATTTCTTTAACGATTGCTCTTTTTGATTTTTCATCCAAATTTGCCAAATCAGCATTTGGAAAGTAGGTTCGGCTTAGTTGTTCGAAATCGGCTTTTAAATCGCGAAGGAAATTCACCTTTTGAAAAGCTGAGCCCAATTTCATGGCTGGAACTTTTAAGGCATCATACTGTGCGTGATTTCCTTTAACGAAAACTTTCAAGCACATTAATCCGACCACATCGGCCGATCCGTAAACGTACTGTGCCAACTCTTCTGGTGTGCTGTAAACAGTTTTGTGTAAATCCAAACGCATGCTGTACATAAACGCATCGATTAAATCGCGCGGGATGTCGTATTTGTGCACGGTGTATTGGAATGCATTCAAAATCGGATTCAAACTGATTTTGTCTTTTAACGCGTTTTCTAAGTCGGTTTCAAAACGTTCGAATAGTGTTTTTTTGTCGTAATCGTGAAATGTATCCACAATTTCGTCGGTTAAGCGAACAAATCCATAGATGTTATAAATGTCTTGTCTAATCGATTTGTCGAGCATTTTAACTGCTGCTGAAAACGATGTGCTATAGGCAGTTGTTACTTTTCTGCTGCAGCTTCCCGAAACTTGATCAAATAATGCTTTCATAATTTCTAAACTTTAACGATTAGAATATTTTTCTATTAAACCGGCGGTAAGTTTTCCTGAAATCAGGGCGGGAGGAACTCCGGGTCCTGGAACGGTTAACTGTCCGGTAAAGTATAAATGTTTTACTTTTTTACTTCGTAATTTGGGTCGTAAAAAGGCCGTTTGAAGTAAAGTGTTAGCCATTCCATAAGCATTTCCTTTGTACGAGTTGTATTCGGAAACAAAATCATTTTTACAAAAAGACTCACTAAAGGTAATATAATTTCGAACGTCTTGTTTAGTTAAGCGCTCAAAACGGGTCATAATTTTATCGAAGTACTGTTGTCTCAGCGCGGGCGTGTCCTCAATTCCAGGTGCAAGTGGCACTAAAAAGAAACCCGCTTCACAACCTTCAGGTGCACACGTCGCATCGGTTAGCGAAGGAAAATTCGCGTAAAACAGCGGTTCGTCGGGCCATCTGGGAGCTTCGTAGATGTCTTTAGCATGCGCTTTAAAATCGGTATCAAAAAACAAGATATGATGATTAATATTTTCCAACTTCTTGCTAAATCCGACATAAAACAATAGGGATGAGGGGGCGAAAACACGAGAATCCCAATAGGAATCGCTGTACATGCGGTATTGTTTTGGAAGCAATTGTTCACTGTGCGCGTAATCGGCACCTGAAACAACTACATCCGATCCGATGAATTCGTTGTTAACTCGAATTCCTTTCGCGATACCGTTTTCAACAACAATTTCAGAAATCGCTGCGCTGGTGTGGAAGCTCACTCCTAAGCTAGAAGCAAGTTTCTGCATGCCAGCCACCACATCGAACATGCCGGTTTTTGGATGCCAGGTTCCCAAACCAAAATCGGCAAAATTCATAAAACTGTAGAATGACGGCGTGTCTTCTGGCTTTGCACCTAAGAACAATACCGGAAATTCTAGTATTTGGCGTAGTTTTTCGTTTTTAAATTGCTTGCGAACATCGGCACTAATGTTAGAGAAAAACTGCGTTAGTCTTCCGATCGTTTCTGGAGTTACTAATTCCAACGGCGATTCGCCCGGACGGTACACTAGATTTTCAATGGCAATTCGGTAATTGTCGCGAGCCGTATTCATGAAACGTTCCAGCTTGGCAGCACTTCCGGGCTCAATTGCTTCGAAAGTGGCTTTTATTTTGGCGAGTTCGTCGTCGATAACCACACTATCATCTGCGCCAAAGAAAACACGGTACGCAGGAGCAAGCTTTATCAAGGTGTAGTAATCGGCGGCACTTTTGCCAAAATCTGCGAAAAATCGTTCGAAAACGTCGGGCATCCAATACCAACTCGGACCCATATCGAATGTAAAGCCATTCTTTTTTAACTGGCGTGCGCGTCCGCCAATCGAATTATTTTTTTCATAAATGTGAACTTGGTGTCCGGCTTTAGCCAAATAACAAGCAACAGAAAGCGACGAAAATCCAGAACCAATTACAGAAACTTTTAGAGACATAAAAACTAGAGTGTGCGAATAAAGGTATTAATAGATTCGTATACAGTAACTCTGCTGTCTAAAAGTTTATCTGAAACTAATTGCGCCTGTTTTCCAAGCAAAACAATTTTGGTACTGTCGTCGTTAAGTAAATTTTCTTTCAGATCTTTTACATACGTGTTCATTTCTTCGGCAATCGGCTCAACAGTACAATACGTCACGTAGGTAATGTTGCTGAAAGCTTTTTTCATATCGGATAGACACTCGAGTGGTACGGATTCACCTAGATACACCGTTTGAAAACCGGCATTGATGATTTCGTAGTTTACGAATAGAATTCCCAATTCGTGAATTTCATTCATCGGAAGGTAAAGTACGTAGGTTCGATCTGTGTACTGCGGACTATTTAACTGCGCTTTCTCCGAATTAACCAAAACTTTTTGTTTGATTTGGTGGCTAATGAAATGTTCGTGTACGATATTAATGGTATCTGTTTGCCACAATAAGCCTATTTCGTTAAGAAGGGGTACAAAGATTTCATGAAAGATTTCGCGGAACGGCTTCTCTGAAAGCAATTTATTATACGTTTGAACGAAAAGTGTCTGGTCGAAGTTCATCATGGCGAGTTTGAAATCGCTGATGGCATGAACTTTTACACTTTTGCTCGAGATTATCTCGTTAACTAACTCAGGAATTCGTTCTTCGGGATATTTCGATATCTTCGAAATCTTGTAACCGTGATTGTGTAACAAAGTAATGTTGAGCAGCTTTTGCAAGCTCGCCAAATCGTAATAACGAATGTTGGTGTCGGTTCGCTTTGGCTCGAGGACATTGTAGCGTTTCTCCCAAATACGAATCGTGTGGGCCTTAATGCCGCTCAAATTCTCGAGATCTTTAATCGTCAGGATGTTCTTAACGTAAGCCATAGTCTTATTTTGTTTAACAAATATAGTTAAATACTTAAACAAAATAGTTTATTGGCTAAGTTTTAGGATTTTTTAAACAGTTGATTTACTGAAGAAAAGAATTCATAGTTATTTTCAAACATCTGTTTTTCAATTAATTGAATGTTGTTTAGTGGATTGTTTTTTTAGATTGAGAATAATTTTTATCGCAATCGACTTTTTGTTTAAGTAGATTTGATTTTGTTTAATCTACTCTTGCCTGGGGTTTGATTTTGCGTATTATAGTTTGCTTAGCAGAAGCGATAGGAAATAAAAAAAGTCTGCTAAAAAACAGACTTTGCATGTGACCAAGGTGGGATTTGAACCCACACGCCCTTACGAGCACCACCCCCTCAAGATGGCGAGTCTACCGTTTCTCCACTTGGCCGAGTATAAAAAAAGTCAAACGCAGAACGTCCGACTTTCNAAAAATTTCCGGGCTTTTCTCCGTATAATTATTGTTTGAATAACCCGGTGATGTTGGTGGATCCAGATGGGAGGAGTGCAAAAGCTGCTGCAGAGCCTCCTGTAAATGGTCTTGAATATTTTAGAGATGATACGGGCGAATATTTTTGGAATCAAAATAAAAATGCCTACGATCACTTTCAAAACAAAGACGGTAATGGATCAGTTTACCAAGGGATTTACCGAGCCGATACTTTTAAAGAACCCGTGGGAGAATACACTATAATTTTTGACTTGTCGAATGCAAAACCAAAGGATGAGTATAAGCCAGAACATACTATAAATAGAATTGCAGTACCTTTAATGGCTGCACTTGTTAAAGCAGGAAATGTAAAAGACATTAGTAATCCAGACCTTTATCCTGGCGTTAAAATTTATAGTTCTGAATACATGAATGGTGCACTAACAGCTGGAAATGTAATATTTACAAATCCTCGCATGGAGAGCGTTTTAGATCTCGGACATGAATATGGTCATTATTTAGACTATAAGTATCACTTCAAATTTAACGCATCCGAGTACATTAAGAAGATTGCTATCCCTAGTTTTAAAAGCGCAATGAAAGCATCAATTCCATCGTTTGAACATATTCATGAATCCTCGAATTCTGAAAAACGAGCTAATAGATTGGGTGGCGCCTGGACCGGGGAGATCAAGTTAAAAAATCTATTTAGAAAGTAAAAAATGAAGAAACTATATATTTATGCTCTTTTAATAGTGTGTTTTGGTTGCGACCCAATGAACACCGTATTGGATTTCCAGAATGTTAGCAAAAACCCTATAAAGGTTCGGTTGTTGTTTAAGACAAATAATGATACTTATATTGATTTTAGAGATGACATTTACGTTGAAGATTTTAATCAAACTAAAATTGGTCTCTTTTCACACCTTGAAGCCTATTTTAATGAATATGGTCCCCAAGCCCAGATGCTGGTAGCTGTGATGAGCGCAGAAAAATCACAAACTGCGGTCCGGCAAACAGATTTTATTGAGAAAAAAGATACGGTCTTGGTAGGTGGGACTTACAAGATGCGAATTTATTCATTACAAGAAATTAAAAGGAAAAACTATACTATAAAATATCCTACAGATGGATTTAATCCGGGAATTTCAATTAGGATTAAAAAATGATAAAACTTCTGCGTGTGACAAAAAGCTTAATCACGTTTTCGTGCAGTAGTAATTGAGCCCTTAATCAGTTGTACTTTTACCACCCCGACCACCTCGGTAGTTCAACAGCTACTACCGATAAAGACGGTACGCCTTACCAAATCGACGCAGGAGATTCACCGAACACCACTAAAAACAACTCCCAGTGAGGTAATATTTCTTAAATTNTGTGCTCTACCGACTGAGCTATCGAGTCTGGAACATAAAGCAAAAAAAAGTGACTCGACTGGGGCTCGAACCCAGGACCCCATCATTAAAAGTGATGTGCTCTACCGACTGAGCTATCGAGTCTTTTTAACTTTGCTGAATGCGGGTGCAAATATACAGCGTTATTCTGTATATTTCAACACATAATTCCTATAAATTTACCTTTTTTCTGATGCGTTTGATAACTTATTTATATGCAGCAATTTAGCTTAAATTCATCGGTTGTTTTAATGGGTTACGCCGGTTCTGGTAAGTCGACCGTAGGAAGATTGCTTGCGCAGAAGTTAGGTGTTGCGCATCGAGACCTCGATACTTTCATTGAAGAAAAACAACAGCAATCGATCACCGACCTATTTAAAAATCGTGGCGAAATTTATTTCCGAAAGCTTGAAAACCAGTTGCTTGTAGAATTATTAAACGCCGAAACGCCTTTGGTAATTAGTTTAGGAGGCGGAACTCCCTGCTATGCTAACAACGCCGAACTTATTGCTAACAGCCAACACCAGTCTTTTTATCTGCAAACCAACGTACCTACTTTAGTTGCTCGCTTGAACGACAAAAGACAGAATCGTCCGCTTTTAGCAAATATCGACGATTTACCTACATATATAGGTCAGCATTTATTTGAGCGCGAGCACTACTACCGAACAGCTAAGCATATCGTTTCAACGACGGGAAAATCTCCCGAAGAGGTTGCCGATGAGATTTATCGATTTTTAACGTAAATAAGCCACGCGTTCAGGGCCGTCTAAAACCACTTCAACGTGTTCTTGTAGTGAAGTCGAAAGCGAAATACCTTTGAAATCGGCTTTTACGGGAAACATTTTGTGATTGCGATCAACCAGAACGGCTGTTTTGAATTTTCGAAGCGGAATATCCAAAAAGTAACGCACGGCATATATCAAGGTTGTTCCGGAATGCAAAACATCGTCAACAAGCACCAAACCAGTATCGGCAAGTTGTTCGCGTGCAGGTGTGCTGCTAATGTTTCCACGCGGATTGCTTTTGTCGAGTTGTACTTCGCACAGTATCGTTTCTAATGGCGAGACACGCCGAACTTCCTCGGCAAGTAGTTGCGCCAAGCGATAGCCATTTCCCTGAATACCGGCAATAACTACGCGATCTTCATCGATAAATGTTTCGTAAATCTGGTATGCCATTCGGGTTACTTTGTGGCTAATTTCGTTGTGATTGAGTATAATGTGTTGGTTCATGGTTCAAAGGAAACAGATTCTTCGTTGAGGTAATCTTCAAAATCGCGACGATCTTTCTTTGTTGGTCGGCCTTCTCCAAAACGGCGCGTGTGATCTTTACCGAGTTGCAGCAATTCGTATTGCTGATAAACTTCTTCAGGCGTAATGTCTTTGCGATAAATATCAACCAATTTAGCCGCAATTCGGCTGGAAGGCAGGTCTAAAACTTTAATGGTGCGCGTTAATTGCTCGCGGCGAAACGCAATTTCGTCGCCAGGAAAAACTTCTTTAGCTGGCTTTGCCAAATGGCCGTTTACCCACACTTGGTTTTTCTTACAAGCTTCCGTTACCATATTTCGAGTCTTGTAATATCGAACACACCACAAAAACTTGTCTATTCGCATTTTAAAATAAGGCGTTAAAGTTCGAATTCAAAAAAATCTAAATTGTATCTTGCGCGCTCAAAAAGCAACGACTTACATGAACAAAGTTAAGATATTCTCGACGCTCTTTTTAGCACTTGTCGTATTAATTTCTTGTAACAAAGAAGACGATCCTGCCAGCGTACCGCTTAGAGATTTTGCAGAGCAATATGCTACGGATATTGCGGCTATCGAAACATATTTAAAAACGCACTCGATGGTAGTTACAACCGTCGATGGACTTCGCGACGTATCCATCACTAAAATACCGGATGGAAATCCGAATAATTTGGTCTCCATTTGGGATAACACCGAGTACCCCCTGCAAAGCAAAATTGTTAAATCAGATGTGCGCAGCTCGCTGTCTGTTACTGGCGAGCTACTCGATGATACCGAGTACAAGTTGTACTATCTTAACTTGGCTACGGGTGCCGGAACAACAGCTACTACAACCGACTCAACCTATGTGAGTTACCGTGGTTGGCGCTTAGACAATACTGAGTTTGACCGCAATACAACCGGACTTTGGTTTACCAATCCAGCCTTAAGTTCTCTGGAATCTTCGGCAGTTTCCATCAGTGGATTCCGTCAGTCTATTGCAGGAATGAACGCTGCAACCGCAATCATCAACAATCCCGACGGTACCTTTTCGTTTCAAGATTCTGGGATAATTGTTGCTTTTATTCCGAGCGGATTGGGATATTTCGCAACTACCAGAACTAATTTACCCGCATATTCGCCTTTGGTTTTTACGATTCGACTACACCGTGTTCGTGAACGCGATCACGACCGCGACGGTATTTTGTCAAAGTACGAGGACATAAATAACGACGGTAATTTAAGTAATGATGATACGGATGGTGATAACACGCCAAACTATATTGATTTCGATGATGATAACGACCGGACAAGAACTTCGGAGGAAATTTTAGACGACAATGGCAACCGCTTTCCGTTCGACCTGATTCCAACCTGTCCGGGTGGAACTTTAAAAAGGCATCTCGATCCAAACTGCAACTAAACGAAATAAACAAGTACAAAGAATCCCGATTTTTCGGGATTTTTTTATAGAGTTTCCTGCGCCTAAAAGCTACTTGAAAAGACAAATTAATTCCGGCGCAGGCCACGCCATTCGCTCCCCCGATAGCTATCGGGGTACCACTCGGCAACCGCCGCTCGTGGCAGGATTTCCGCTGCTGTCGTTAACACAAAATCGTGCACACACGTATCGTAAACCCGAAACGCAGTACTGTTTTTCATGCACGAATTTTCTAGCCCGGATGGCAGCGGCAGCCCGTAAAAAAAATACGGTATCGTGAAGGGGGTAGGTACGGGCGACCTAAGAAGCCCGATACGTGCCCGCTGAACGAACCGTGTTTTTTACGGACTACAGCGAACAGCCGGATTAGCTTCTGAAAAATAGAATTATCTTTTAATGATAAGCGGGCATTCCGTCGAATATCCATTCGCCAAATCGTAGGTAGAAGTTGTATTTCGCTCTATATGCTCCAGTTTTTATTGAAATTTCGTAGCAGCGCTCGTTGGGAGATTGGTAATTTCCAGTTGTAAAAGCCTCTAACAACAGGGTTCCAAAGTCCTTTTTTTTCAAACGTTTTATTTCTTCATAACCTCTACGTGTGCAGCTGTATTTTAAGGCAAGCTCGTCGTTATTGCCGATAGCTTTCTCTAGGAAACGTATCGCTTTTTCTATGGAGGAAAGATCACATTCTAAGAGCGGAGCCATACTTGCATTAACCGAACATGAGCTGTTTATTTGGAATGTCGGATTGTAGAAAAAATTCTTTGTATTGTTCATGAAAATGGGGTCAACACAAAGATTGGTTAGTGCTTCGGGCGGATAGAAGTCCTGTAAAAAAACATTGCGCATGCTGAGCGATTTCAGTGCGGCATTGTTTCTACAATCGAGATATTTTAGCTGCTCTAAATCAATAAGTTCTAATGCTTTCAACAAGTTAGATTTAAACGCTAATCGTTGCAATTGTTTGCAGTTGCCAAGTTCTAAAGTTCGTATTTTGTTTTCGCTGCAGTCCAATGAAGTTAAATCGACTGCGTTTTTCAAGTTTAACTCACTCAAATTATTTGCGCTACAGTTTAAGTTTGAGACGCCATCCAAAACCGTATTCGGAATGCGCGTTAGCTTATTTGCTGGACAGGATAAATTATTGATTTTTATTTCTGGTAAATCGCTGATATTGTTGAAACCACAGTAGAGGAAATTTAATGCTGTTAGTTCGGTAAATTGCAAAGTTTCAAGACTAATTCTTGCGCAGGAAACTGATTTTAGTTCAGGAACATTTTCAAAAGTCAGGTGCTTTATTTGTACCTGTGGGTTGGCGTCTGCTATTTCCTTATTTTCTGCTGTAAACGATTGTAATTTACTAAAGCCTGAAACTTTCACAGACTCACGCCCAGAATAGAGTTTCAAAGTCTCAATTTTGGATTTTGTGCGTGGGTTGAGATTGTTAAATACTTGAAAATGACAAGAGAGTTCGCGCAGATTATCGGTATTTAAATTGCGTAATTCTACGTCGGTAGACAAGTTAACTTGCCTAAGCGATTTCAAACCGTTGACATCTAGTTTTTTCAACTGATTATTGTCGCTTTTGATGTCTAAAACAGCCAGATTTTTTACATTTTTTAGAGAAATGCTGCTCAGTTTTTCGTTTCCTGGACCAATTTGGAGTTCGGTTAAGTGCTCTAAGCCATCTAAAAGTACATTTGTAAATTGGCAATTTTCAAAAAAGAGGTACTGTATTNGCAATCGGAAGGAAAAAAGGCAAAAAAGGGGAAAGTAAAGATTGGCCTTCGACAGGCTCAGGCACCGACGATACCTGGTTTGGGTTGTGCAAAACGATACGTCAGGTGGCGAACGTTGTAAAGTCTATCCCGATAGCTATCGGGACTCGTGTCTATCCCGATGGCTATCGGGACTAGCCTCTGAAAACAGCACAATGTTTCACAAAGTTTTTCACGATGTACGTAATGCTGAATTCGACAAGCTGCCTTCTTATCAAAAAACTACTTTAAAAAACTTAAACTTCCTTACTAACTCCCTTAAATTTTTCCACAAATAAACTTAGTTTTTGAAAGACGCTCTGTTTCTTGGTCAAGTATTGTGGATTTAGAGGACTCATCCTTGGTAAAAGTTCGTTCAGTTCAGTGCCATTCTCGCTTGCATACTCTCTTTTTAATGAAGCTGTAATGTAACGCTTAGCTTGTTCTACATTAAGATTTTCTTCAGCTATGAGTTCATCGGCTTCGATGCGTTGCTTGCCCTTCGCATATTCAAAAAACGAGTCAATAACATGCGCCTTATCTTTTAATTTATCGAGGTCAGTTTCATTTATGAAATCGACTACTAAACTTTCTTTTGCTCTATTGCCGACACTGGCACGAATTACTCGTCTAGTTTCTGCAATTAGAGATTCTTTATCTTTTGTTTTTTTATTGTGGTCAAAAATCAACTCTAAGATGTAATCTAAGTTGATCTCTTGTGACTTTAATAAATCAACTTCGAAAACTACATCATCCCAATCGATTAATGAATCCTGCAAATCTTTGTTGTGCTTTTCACGTCTCAACCATTCTCGAATATCATTATAAGTAGATCGGTAATCTTGAACGGTTCTCTCACTTAATAGTTCAATTCTTTGCATTGCAGCAATGTCGTCATCAGATACAAAATAGGTCGTTTTGAACTCTTCTACAGCATCTCTATCATTTAAATCGATTGTTTGAAATGCTCTTACATGAATGAATTCATCATAATTCTGCAATATGTTTTCAACTCTCAGGTATTCACCAAATAGTTTAACAAATTCTTTTTTATCGCGCTCTCGCACAATTTCATCAGGATCTGGAAATTTCAGATTTAGATCTTTTACAACTTCAATGTAACCGCGCCGAGCTTCTCCCGTTATGATATCTGTAAACCCTTCAAGATATTCCTTATAGCTTTTTTCGAGTACTACATTTTTGGTACTACTGTTTCCGAATAAAGTTATAGCGTCTATAGTTGCTTGTTCTAAATCGCGGAAAGTAATAACATTCCCAAATGACTTGGTAGCGTCATAGATTCTGTTTGTTCTTGAAAAAGCTTGAATTAAACCGTGATAACGCAAATTTTTGTCAACAAACAGGGTGTTTAATGTTGGAGCGTCAAAGCCAGTTAAGAACATTCCAACTACAATAATTAAATCAATCTCTCTATTCTTTACGCGTTTGGCAAGGTCGCGATAATAGTTCTGAAACTCATTGCTCTCAACACTATAATTCGTTTTGAAGTAATTGTTGTAGTCGTTAATAGCTTTTGTTAGAAACTCTTTCGCGCTGCTATCTAAAGCCGTTGGTTCAAAATTCTCATCGGCAATGTCTCCGATAGCACTCTGCTCCTCGTTTGCTGCAAAAGAAAAGATAGTTGCAATCTTAAGTTTTTTATCGCTCCCTTTCTGCAAATTATTTAACTCCTCATAATAACATTTGGCAGCATCCACACTGTTTACGGCAAACATGGCGTTAAAGCCTTTATTGCTTCCTTGATTTCTGTGGGTTTTTAATCTGAA
This sequence comes from Flavobacterium aurantiibacter, assembly GCF_002251775.1. Lineage (GTDB taxonomy): Bacteria > Bacteroidota > Bacteroidia > Flavobacteriales > Flavobacteriaceae > Flavobacterium > Flavobacterium aurantiibacter. The sequence goes on along the minus strand of NZ_NOXX01000222.1, from coordinate 7,456 downwards.
ATTATTTAAAACATAGTTCGAAATTTCTTTAATACGCGCTGGATGGAGCAAAGCGGTCTTATTCTCTGCGGCACTTAATTTTTTCTCGTCTAGTTCCGACTCTATTCCTTTAAATTGAGGACGTACATCATTATAGTCCACTTTGAATTTTAGTACTTTTTCATCGCGAATAGCGTCCGTAATAACATAAGAGTGTAGTTCACGCCCGAAAACACTTGCCGTAGTTTCAGCACCTGATGCATTTTTAGCAAAAATTGGTGTTCCTGTAAAGCCAAACTGATAAAACTTTTTAAACTTCTTATTTAGGTTCTTTTGCGCTTCACCAAACTGAGAGCGGTGACATTCGTCAAAAATAAATACTACTTCTTTTTGGTATATAGCTAAATCGCTCTCGCTTTTCATGAGGTTATTCAGCTTTTGAATTGTTGTAACAATAATCTTATTGTCGTCTTTCTCAATGTTTCTTTTCAATCCTGCTGTACTTTCAGAACCATTTACACTATCCGCGGAGAATCGCTGATATTCCTTCATAGTCTGATAGTCTAGATCTTTACGGTCAACTACAAAAAATACTTTTTCGATAAAAGGCAATTGAGTTGCCAATTGTGCAACCTTAAAACTGGTAAGTGTTTTACCCGAACCCGTAGTATGCCAAATATAACCGCCGCCCTCAGCACACGACCATTTCTTTGTATTGTGTGAGCTTTCAATTTTCCATAAAACACGCTCTGTTGCAGCAATTTGGTATGGACGCATTATTAGTAACGTATTGCTAACATCGAAAACAGAATAGGTAAATAAGACCTTTAATAAGGTGTTTTTTTGTAGAAAAGTTGCTGTAAAATCTTTTAAATCTTTAATCAAAGAGTTGTCGGCCTGCGCCCAATTCATTGTAAAGTCAAAACTGTTTTTACTTCTTTCAACTGTGTTGGCAAAATAGCGGCTGTCAGTTCCGTTAGAAATAACAAAAATTTGTAGATACTTGAAAAGCGAGTAATTACTGTTAAAGCTTTCTTTGGTGTAACGATGCACTTGATTAAAAGCTTCACGTAAAGCGACACCTCTCTTTTTTAATTCCACTTGCACGAGCGGCAAACCATTAACCAAAATAGTTACATCATAGCGATTGGCGTGGGTTCCCTTTTGTTCAAATTGTGAAATAACTTGAACTTTATTTCGCGTAATATTCTTTTTATCAATTAGATATATATTTTTTATCCGACCATCATCAAAAACAAAATCATAAATGAAGTTCTCGTGAATTTTTCTGGTTTTTTCCACTAGACTATCACTCGGTTTATCCAAGTATTCTTCGACATAGCGCTGCCATTCTGAATCAGAAAATACTACATCATTTAGGATTTGTAATTGTTGTCTAATGTTTGCAAGCAGATCCGCAGCAGTCTTCAAGTCACGTACTCTCTCGTAACCTTGAGCTACTAAATCTTGGATAAATTCGCTTTCCAAAGCTACCTCCGTTTGATAAGCTATTGGCGGCTCACTAGCTATTGCATTTTTAGTGTAGCTGTTGAGAATAATAAAGTTGTTCGATTCTGCGACGGTGTTAGGTGTTGCCATTTTCTGCTTCTTTCCAGTAATTAAAATTGTCAGTTAGGTGTCTTAATAACAAAGCTACTGTTTGTTTTTCAGGTTCTGTTGGTTCTGCGACTACCTCATTTGATAAAGTTGAATGACTTGTAAACTGTATTATCCGGTTATAATATGTGTTCTTGTCATCTGGTAATAACTCCGACCATCTTGGATAACCTAGAAAATTTGCGGTTTTTTCGTAAAGATTCCTCAGAAGCGTAAAGTGGTATTTTTGGATAGTATTATTATCTACAGCTTCCTGAATGGTTTGCTTAAGAAATAGATGGTATGAGAAACTTTTATTTGAGTCGCCTTTCTTCTCAATGAGGTCAAAAGTTCCATCATTGAGTTTATTTAGAATATACCCTGACTTTAGCCCTAATTCGTTATAAAGAACATTGTAGAAAAGTGCGCTATGGGTTGAAATAATAAAATTCAATCCAGTAGATTTCTTGATGAGTAATGCCAAATTAACTGCCAGTTCAATCAAGTGATTGTCGTCTAGTGAACTTACGGGATCATCAATAAAAACATACTGTAAATCATTGAACTTGTCTGTTGAACGGTTCCCAGGTTCCGGAATATTTAATTGCTCAACGACTTGTTCGAGCAAACTATAAAACACACACCAAATTAGGTTGCTTTCCTCTGCCTTAGAAATTTTAATATTCGGTATGCTTTCTTGATTTCCACCTTCTATTGAGAATGTTATTTCAGAGTATGCCTGTACAATAATTTCTCTATTATTCTCATCGTTGATTGTATATCCCTCATTGAAACGAGGCGTTACTTTATCACTTGTAAAGTGCTGAAAATTTGAAATGATGTTGCCGTCAAGTCCTTGGTCTTTCAGGAACTGGAGAACCATATTTGTAAAACCGTTAGGGCGAATCAATAATTTTCTGTTTACATCAGCATCCAAATCATTGTCCCAATAAAAAAGGTCTTCCGTAAATGCGTTGTAGTAAAGAACCTTAATGTATGTTTCTTCTTCAACTTCTTCATCTTTTGGTGCAACTAACAGCCTGAACTCACGTGATAGCCTGGTCTTACCGGTGCCATTAAATGCATAGATTAGCTGCGCTTTTTTATCAGCATCCCTGAGTTTTTTAGCTATTTGCCTCAACGTCTGTCCCATGTTATGATACTATGTTACTCTTAGGAAAAGTTAGTAATAAATCACGGTAATATTCATACTGCTTTTTTCTTAACTCAATTTCCTTTGGCAAACTTTCGCTTATGGAGGTGGTGAGTATGTCGAATTTATCGAGGATGGAAACGATGCGGGCTTGTTCTGAGAGGGATGGAATTGGGATTGGAAATTTTAGAAACATAGGCTTTCTCATAGATGTAACTGATGAACTAACAGAAGTTTTTTCTATGTAGGAATAGAAATTTGTTACGATGTAATGATAAACATACCTTGGGTTAATTTCTTTTTCATTTGGTACTATCCTATACGCTCTTTGATGTAGTGCATATTTACCCACAGCCCAGTGAAATACCTTACCAACTCCAACACCATCGCCAGCAGTAATAATTGCAGTTTCTTCAAAATCATAAGTATTGAGTTTCAATGGACTAATGCCTCTTGCGTAAAATATATAATCTCCATTATCAACTGCATCTTGTGTATCATGCTTACCAGTTCCAATTAAAGCAACCTCCCCCAGCGTCTTCCACTCCACATCACCATCTTCAAAACTCAACAAATGCTCACGATAATACTCGTACTGTTGTTTACGAGCGGCAAGTTCTGCTGTAAGCTCCGTTGTAAGCTCTGTTGTAAGCTCCGTAAATTTGTCTAGAATACGAACAATCTCTTTTTGAACAGAAAGTGGTGGGATTGGAATAGTGAGCTTTTTAAACCTTGCCTTCGAAACATTATAGCGAGTTACTCCACTTGCTGTTTTTGAAATTGCCGAACGCATAAATTTGCTCCTGAACAAATATTTTGAAAACTCAGGAATCAATTTTATTTCTTCATTGAAGCGTACACCAAATGAAAAACTGTTTAAGTAGACAGGTTCGTCAATATTTGTAGTAACCGCGGAAGACATTCCCACTTCTTCAGGAGTTTCAGATGAACCAGTAAACAAAACATCCCCATATTTCACTTCATGTTGATTTTCGGATTCGGCAATTTTAACCGTCTCAAGATTGTCGTATTTTACATTTAGATTAAAAAAGATGTTCTTATAGGAAATATATTTAGCATTTCCCTTTTCAAAATCAGCCTTGCTTTTTCCTGTAAGCCCCCCATATATTTCACTGATTTCCCCCAAAGGTTTCCATTCCACTTCAACTCCATCTAATAATTTTTCTAAATAACTCATGCTTCAATATATTGTTTATGTTGTCTGAATCAGGATTTGATTGATTTTCGGATTTACTGGATTTTCTTAAAATGCTAACATCTTGTTCATCCTTTCATCCTGCAAATTCTGCTTCTGACTATTTTCCACGCCTTCCAATAATTTATCTAGACAACACATGTCTTAATCTTCTTTTTGGGGTGGTAATTGTTTATTGATCATTTTATCAAAATCACTTTCAAATAATCTATCTTGTATAATTCTGTATTTTTCAAACTCGGTTTCGGCATGTGCTTTGGCTATTTCGGCAGTAACTGCACCGGTATCTTGCAATACTTGCCTATCGGTAGCTTCTATAAATCTGTTGAGCCGGGTTTCCCAATCTTCCATGGTCATGGGTATTTGCCGCATGGCCATATCTTCGGCTATATCAAGATAAGCAGACACTAATCGCTGTAATTGCTGCATTTCTTTTTCAGATAAATAGTTTTTTGCTACCGATACATCAAATTTTTGAATTTTACCATTGGGTGCATCTTTCCATGTGCTAAGTCCCATGTTTTCCTTTTCATGATTGGCTCTGTGTACTATTATTTCGGCAGCAGTATTGCCATGTATAGCCCAGTGTAATTTGTTTTGTACCGTGGCAAAAAACCGTTTGGTAGCAGTAGCTGTTACATCATAATCAATAGCTGTGGCATATATATCGGTTATTTTTTGATAAAATTTCCGTCCACTCAATCGAATTTCCCTTATCCGCTGCAGTTGTTCTTCAAAGTATTTTTTACCCAGAATGGTGCCATCGTTTTTTAACCTATCGTCATCCATGGCAAAGCCTTTGATGGTAAATTCTTGCACTATTTGCGTTGCCCATTTACGAAATTGCACTGCTCTTTCAGAATTTACTTTATAGCCTACAGCTATAATAGCTGAAAGATTGTAATGTTGGGTTTGATAGTCTTTACCGTCGTTTGCAGTTATTCGAAATTTTCGAATAACTGAATTTTCGTCTAACTCATTATCAGAAAATACCTTCTTTAGATGGTAGTTAATGGTATGCGTTTCAATATTATAAAGCACACCCATCATTTTTTGCGATAGCCAAATATTTTCGTCTGCATAAACCACTTCTATGCCAGTTTCTCCTGTGGCAGCTACAAAGGTTAAATATTCTGCAGCAGATGATTTTACGATACTTAGATTTGATTTTTTATTTTTCATCCCTCGATTTCATTTATTATTTCATCTATACTTAATCGTAAGGTATTTATCTTCTCTACCGTTTTTAAAACTTCTGCATTTAACATCGTAATATCCACCTGCTCTCTATTGTCTTTGGCTGCTACATAAGAACTAACGGATAGGTTATAATCGTTTTCCGCAATTGTAGTATTGTCGATATTTTTAGCCACATGCTCCAAATCTTCTTTACTATCGAAAATTTCCATTATCTTTTCAATGTGTTTATCATTCAGCACATTGTTGTTGGTTACTTTTTGAAAGAAATCTTCACCACTGGCATCAATAAATTGGGTTTTGGTATCGGTTTTGTGCTTTGAAAGCACCAATAGGGTAACGGCTATAGATGTACCATAAAATAAATTGGGTGCTAAGGATATAATGGTCTCTACAAAATTATTATCCACTAAGTATTTTCGGATTTTCTGTTCTGCACCGCCACGGTAAAAGATACCCGGAAAACATACTATCGCAGCTCTACCTTTACCCGATAGGTAGCTTAAGCAATGTAAAACAAAAGCAAAGTCGGCTTTTGATTTTGGAGCTAAAACACCCGCAGGCGCAAAACGATCGTCATTTATTAGTGTAGGATCCTCATCACCAATCCATTTAATCGAATAGGGTGGGTTAGAAACTATGGCATCAAACGGCTTTTCGTCGCCAAAATACGGCTGCGTAAGCGTGTTGCCCAGCGCTATATTAAACTTGTCGTAATTAATATTGTGTAAAAACATGTTCATACGAGCAAGGTTATACGTGGTATGGTTTACTTCTTGACCATAAAAGCCTTCCTCGATGATATGATTATCAAAGTGCTTTTTAGCTTGCAATAACAGGGATCCGGAACCCGCTGCAGGATCGTATATTTTGTTCACTTTCTCTTGCTTATGCATGGCTAATTGGGCAATGAGTTTCGAAACGTGTTGCGGTGTAAAAAACTCTCCGCCAGATTTTCCGGCGTTAGCAGCATAATTATTTATAAGATACTCGTAGGCATCGCCAAATAAATCAATTTGATTGTCTTCAAAATTTCCAAAGTCAAGTTCTTCAATTCCTTTCAAAACTTTAGCCAATGTACTGTTCTTACCCTCAACGGTATTACCCAAACGTGTACTAGTCGTGTCAAAGTCGCCAAATAAACCTTTTATATCAGCCTCAGAAGGATAACCATTTGCCGAGCTTTCTATTGCATCAAAAATTGCTTTTAGGTCGGTGTTTAAGTTTGGATTTGTATTAGCTGTTTTGGCAACATTTCCGAAAAGCTGACTTGGATAAATAAAATACCCCTTTGTTTTTATTGCATCGTCTTTTATCTCGGGGGTAATGTCTTTATCTGGGTAATTGGCATAGTTTACACTGTCATCTCCTCCTTCAATGTAGTTGGTGAAATTCTCACTAATGAAGCGATAGAACAAAGTTCCCAATACAAACTGTTTGAAATCCCATCCATCTACTGAACCGCGAACATCATTAGCTATTTTCCATATTTTGTTCTGTAATTCTGTTCTCTGCGCAATACTGGTCATATCTTTTCTATAATTTTTTTATTACATTATCTCGTCCACAAACCAAATAAAAGCCCTTACTTTTCTGGGCTTAAGTACTGGTTATTAGGGTGCAAAATATTTGCTATTTCTTGAATTTAAAATCAACTTAATTGATGCTAAATTAACTCAATCTGTACTGAAATTGCATTAGTATTACTGTAAAACTGCTGAAATTTTAACGAGTCGATATACAATAATCAACTTTCTTAAAAACAAACAGTTACCAATAATATTTCTTTCCCCGAATCGATCTCTACGGCGCAACGTTTTAGCTTAATTCAAAAATCAACTGTCTTCAACACACTCAGGCACCTACAATACGTGGGTTAAGCTGGGTACATGATTCGTAAAAGGGTGAATTCATCGAAGTCTTTCCCGATAGCTATCGGGACTCCAATCTTAATACTCAAAAGTCTTTGCACCAGCCTTAGACAAACTCACGTGACAGCTTTTTAAGCGCACAGAAAACACTGAACCTCGCAGAATTTTGCGCAATAGGATACCGTTGAGGAAAACACAGAACGTGTCAAACCACCAAAAAATCGCACCAGCTTTCGACAGGCTCAGGCGCCGGTGATGCTTGGTTTGGGTTGGGAACTGTCAGGTGTGGCGAGTTGTGTGTTGTTAATGGTAAGGTCAAGGTCGGGGGAGTTTGAGGAGCGCAGGTCGCACCACGAGCTTCATACAACAACTGCTTAAAAGGGCTAATTTGATGTCGTTTTGTAAGCTTCCCATTAAATCGAACTGTTTAAAAGTAGAAAAATA
>NZ_NOXX01000190.1 GCF_002251775.1 Flavobacterium aurantiibacter | reverse complement strand
AAGCAACGTCTAAAAAATAGCCTAAAAAATGTCCATTACTCCTAATTGTTCAGTGCTTTTTTAGTTTTTTGGGCGGTCCGGCGGCAAACGTCTCGTGGAAATCCATAGCCGCCGTCAGGCCATCCGCTACAAACTTGTTCACTTGTTTTGCAACAGTCAGGCGTTTGCAAGCGCTTCGAAGGTCGCGTTGCCACTGCCGTCAGTTGTCAAAACAAGCTCCAAGGTTTTTCGCTGCTGTCCTTACCGCAAAAGTCGTTTCCCAAAAATCCGTTGCCAGTAAGACGTTTCCACGCCAACAATTTCCGTTTTATAAGCTTGTGGCAAGCACTGTAATTTAGCTATTTTTGTGCATGAGATTTTTTGTAACTGCGTGCTTAACGTTTGCCACAGCACTTGCGTTTGCCCAACGAAAGCCCGAAACGCCAAACAACGACCTAAAGCTGTCAACAATTCCGTATTATTCATTCGGAAAAGGTATTGGTATTACCTCGCCCGACAGTTTGTTTCAAATGAACATCCGTTTTCGGATGCAAAACCGCGTTACCTACCTCAACGAAGAAGATGAAAAGCCAGCGTACGACGGGCAAATCCGACGTCTTCGCCTGCGATTCGACGGCTACGTGGGCAGTCCCAAATTTTTGTACGCCATACAACTTTCGTTTGCGCCCGGCGATGTAGGCGAAGTGCAAGAAGGCGAAAACATCAATATTATTCGCGATGCGGTAGTTTTTTATCGCCCGTCGGCAAAGTGGAGTTTAAGTTTCGGACAAACGAAACTGCCCGGAAACCGCCAGCGTATCAACTCATCCGGTGCACTTCAACTCACCGATCGAACGATCAATAACGCGCGTTTTACCATCGATCGCGATTTCGGTTTTCAAGCGCATTATCTCAACGAAAAACTCGAAAAGCCGTCCTACAATCTGAAAGCGGCTTTATCCACCGGCGAAGGACGAAATGTAACGAACGGCTCCGACGACGGCGTGGCGTTAACCGGAAAAGTAGAGTTGTTTCCGTTCGGTGCCTTTCAACGCGACGGAACCAATTTTGAGGGCGATTTAGTGCGCGAAGCCAATCCCAAATTATTGCTTTCGGGCGCTTTTCAACAAAACAACTTAGCGAAACGAACCCAAGGACAACTCGGCGACGATTTGTTTGCACCACGCACCATGCGCTCGGTCTTACTCGACGCGATGCTCAAATACAACGGCTTTTCGTTGATGAGCAGCTACATGTCGCGTTCAACTTCCGATACACCCATTACCGTAAATCCGCTCGATGCTACGGATGTTCGTTACGTTGTTGTTGGAAACGGATTTGATTACCAATTGAGTTACGTATTTCCGAATGATTTCGAATTAATTGGTCGGTATTCGATTCAGAAATTAGGTTCTGAAATCAAGACATTTGCACCCAATACCAAAGAGTACAGTTTTGGAGTTACCAAGTACTTACGCGAGCACGCCTTTAAATTGCAAGCCGAAATTAATTACGACGACCTCGATTTTGCCGACGGTACCAACCGCAGAAATTGGTATTTACGCCTGCAAGTTGAAATGGGGATTTAAGTTGATCAATTCCATTTTTTTTGTTCGAGGCTAATTTCTGCAAGTTAATGAACACTCATTTTAAAAAATGCGTGAAAAAGGTTGGAGCATTAAAATGTGGTAATTTCGAAAAAGCTTTTTGATAATCGTTAAATCAGTAAGATCAAGGTTCAGCTGCATAAAATCACAAAAAAAGGTAAAGCAACACTCCGGGGCCTCCNGCTAATTTCTGCAAGTTAATGAACACTCATTTTAAAAAATGCGTGAAAAAGGTTGGAGCATTAAAATGTGGTAATTTCGAAAAAGCTTTTTGATAATCGTTAAATCAGTAAGATCAAGGTTCAGCTGCATAAAATCACAAAAAAAGGTAAAGCAACACTCCGGGGCCTCCAGCCCGCCTCCGGTTTAAAAATACAAAATCGATTTTTGCCAGACGAATTTTAAGCGTGTTTAAACGTTTATAAACGTTTAAGTTGGTTATCAACATTTTAATTGGCACGAATTACTGGATTTCAAGGCCAGTATTAAACGCAAAACAGTGAAATGGAGTCCATGCGAGCCAACAAACCAGAACTATATTTGACATCGAAAATTGCGAAAACGTCTAGATTGACCGCCAACCCAAAAAAAGTGATCGGTGCGTAAAATTTTATAAATCGAAAATGCTCAATAATGAAGGGGGTTTTGTGGCAAAAATCGTAAAAAGGGTACAGCAACGCTCCGGGGCCTCGAGCCCGCCTCCGGTTTAAAAATACAAAATCGATTTTTGCCAGACGAATTTTAAGCGCGTTTAAACGTTTATAAACGTTTAGGTTGGTTATCAATAATTGACACAAGATTTTGGTAGGTCTAAGATCGTACAAAAGTTACCTCAGCAATTTGTGAAAACGTGACCTATAAATTGCGAAGAAAGTTCGATTCAAACGAAATAGGGGTACACGTAAATCGCGAGGTTTTAGTGGTAAATAGTTGTTGATAACGATTTTTGGTTAGCGCTGTTGCGTGAGGGACAGCAGCGAAAAACCTTGAAACTTGTTTTCTCAACTGACGGCAGCGGCAATGCGACCTTAGGAGCACTTGTAAGCGCCTGACAGTTGCAAAACAAGTGAACAAGTTTGTAGCGAATGGCCCGACGGCGGCTTATACATTTTGCTAATAGTACGTTAAGCCGCCGGCACGCCCAAAAGATTAAGCTCCGTTTATAATCGCAGCGAAATCGGCTGCTTTTAGGGAAGCTCCGCCTATTAATCCGCCGTCGACGTCTGGTTTTGCGAAAATTTCCGCCGCATTTTCCGGCTTAACCGATCCGCCGTACAAAATGCGAACGCTATCGGCAACTTGACTTCCGTATTTTTTACGAACAGTTTCACGGATAAACTCGTGCATTTCTTGCGCCTGCTCCGGACTGGCAGTTTCACCCGTTCCAATAGCCCAAACCGGCTCGTAAGCAAGCACGATGTTTTCCCAATGTGCCGCTTCGGTAAAGAAGATTCCGTCGAGTAACTGTTGCTCGACAATGTTAAAATGATTGTTGCTCTGACGGTCTTTTAACTCTTCGCCAAAACAAAAAATTACCGTCATATCGTGCTTTAAAGCGGTTGCCACTTTCGAAGCGATGATGCTGTCGGTTTCGTTAAAATAGGCTCGACGCTCCGAATGTCCTAAAATTACCGTTTTAACACCGATACTTTTTAGCATGTCGGCCGAAATTTCACCAGTAAAAGCGCCGCCTTCAGCTTGGTGCATGTTTTGTGCTGCTACGTAAATATTGGTAAATTCTAAATGCTCGACAGCCGCAGCTAGGTTTACAAACGTGGGCGCAACAATAATTTGCACCTCTTTATCTTGCGGAACTGCGGCGATTAAATCGTTTAACAAATCTTCTGTTTCCTCAGCATTTTTATGCATTTTCCAGTTACCCGCAACAATTTTAGTTCTCATGATTTTAATTTGGTTAGTGTGTTGTTCATTGCTTCAAAGTCTTTTTCGATTGCGCGGTACGTAATAATTTTACCGTCTTTATCTATAATGATGTAGCGCGGAATCCAATCGATGTCGAGCGCTTGACCAAAAATACCTTTCATACCTTCGGGCGACCAATACTGGCTGCCTTTTAGCTCGTGGCGAGCAATACCATCGAGCCATTTTTCAAGGCTCTTATCGAACGAAATAAAAACAAAATTTACGTCGGGATGTGCCGCTTGCATTTTTTTCAAGTCGGGCATAGCTTTAACACAATCGCTGCACCACGACGCCCAACATTCGATAACCGTTACTTTTCCCTTTGCGCGATTGAGCACGTCTTTAAAGGCGATATCGGTGTTGTTTTCGGTTTTCAAAGTAATCTTCAACGCTTCTTCTTTGAAATTGGTGCGTTGTGCGTTTCCACAGGCTGTTATAAACAAAAGCAGCAGTATCGATGGGATGAACTTTTTCATTATTTGTATTTTTTATCGGTTTCAGAAATTACCTTTTCGAGCGCTTTCGCAGAAAACTGGTTGTCGTTTATGCCGTCAAAGAAAATATATTCGTTTCCGTTCCAGAGGTATTTAACTCCGGGCGTATCCCGACCTTGGCCGAGTAATTTCCAAAACGGTATGATTTCGATGACTTTATACGGATATTCGGCACCGGCGTATTCGAAGAAGGCAGGAATTAAGTCGGCTTCTTCGTTCATGAAAACAATTCGAATGTCAGGGAAATCTTTGTTCTTCTTTTTCAAATTAGTTAAATCGCGTGCCGCATCTTTACAATGCTCACATCCAGGAACAAACAAGCAAAATAGTTTTTTACCGCTATCGATGTCTCGGAAATACGATGCATAGCCCGATTTTTTTGCTGCGGGAGCTTTTGGTTTTTCGGCAACTGCTACGGTGTCTTTTACTTTAGCAGCTGTTTTAATGGTATCGGCATTTACGGGCACAGTTTCTGCGGGCAAGACGGGATTGTCAACTGTAAGCGTGTCAACCGCTTGATTTTCTTGATTTTCTGCAGCAATGGGTTGAATAGGTGCGAGCATAAATAGCGCAAGGATGCTCGCTAAAACAATACTGCACAAATACCAAAAGTTATCTTGGCGCTCATTTCGTACAGGTGTGATTTTATAGACAACTGCGAGTAAAATGACTGCAACTACATTTTTGATGATGGCTTCGATGGGCGTCATTGGAATTAATTCGCCAAAACAACCGCAATTTCCTGCATTTCCGCCACTTCCAAAAGTTTCAATAGAAAGGTGAATGATGAAAACGAGCAGTAGTAAAATGGTTGCGGGCAGTACCAAAAGGCGCAGTAATCGGCGTTGGAGTAGGAGTAAACCTAAACCAAGTTCGATACCAATGAGGATACGTGAAAAGAAAGGTGCTAGTTGTTCGGAAAAGCCGAGCGGATATAACTGCTTGACCTCGAATGTGGAAATAGCAAAATAGGGTGAAGGGTAGAGTTTTGCGATTGCCGACACTATAAAAAGTGCAGACACCAGAATTCGGATAAAAAAACTGAGATTGTGTTTTGTTGATTCAGTCATAAAATCAATTTTTCAAATGTACATCGATTGTAAGTATGCTTGTGTTAACGCTATGTTATTCGTTAACTTTCGCTAAAATCAGTGCAAATACCGCGTAGTTAATCATGTCTTGGTAATTGGCTTCGATACCTTCAGAAACCAGTGTTTTCCCGGAGTTGTCTTCGATTTGCTTCACGCGAAGTAACTTTTGCAAGATTAAATCGGTTAACGAACTGATACGCATTTCGCGCCAAGCCTCGCCGTAATCGTGGTTTTTCGCGAGCATGAGTTCTTTGGTTTCGGCAATTTTTTGGTCGTAGTAGCGAATGGCATCCGACGGTTGTAGATCGGGCTGATCGGCAACTCCTAATTCGCACTGAATTAATGCCATAGCTGCGTAATTGATGATACCGATGAATTCGCCGTTGGCATCTTCGTCGATTTTACGAACCGTATTTTGTTGCAAGCTTCGAATGCGTTGCGCCTTGATATAAATTTGATCGGTTAACGACGGCAAGCGCAAAATACGCCAAGCGGCTCCGTAATCGGTTAGTTTTTTGGCATACAAATCGCGACAAATGGCGATGATCTTGTCGTACTGCGCAGAGGTTGTGCTCATGAACTTCTTATCTTTGTTCGAAAAGTTTCAAAAGTACACATTTAGCTGCATTTTTTCTACTCGACGTAAATCTATGACAATCAACTGTAAAGGAAAATTAATCGATTTTCAACGTCCGAAAATCATGGGAATTGTGAATCTGACGACCGATTCGTTTTATTCGGGAAGCCGTTTTGCCGATTCGGGCGAAGGCATTTTATTAGAAACGGTAGGAAAAATGCTTGTCGACGGTGCCGATTTTATCGACATCGGTGCGTATTCGACACGTCCGGGTGCCGACGATGTTCCGGTAGAGCTTGAAATGCAACGTGTGGTTGCTGCGGTATCTGTTTTATGTCGCGAATTCCCCGAAGTGTTGATTTCAGTAGATACGTTTCGTGCAGCCGTTGCCGATGCAGCTATTTCGGAAGGCGCAGCGCTAATTAACGATGTGACGGCAGGTTTGGGCGACAGCGAAATGTTGGCAGTGATTGCCAAACACCAAGTTCCGTATGTGATGATGCACATGCGTGGAACGCCAAAAACAATGACGCAACTCAACCAGTACGACGATTTGGTTGGAGAAGTACTCATGTATTTTTCCGAGCGAATTGCAGCTGCGCGTGCCTTAGGTATAAACGATTTGATTTTAGATCCAGGTTTTGGTTTTGCGAAAAACGTGGATCAGAATTTTACGATGTTGCAGCGCTTCGCCGATTTTAAGATAGCGGGCGTGCCTTTGTTAGCAGGTATTTCGAGAAAATCGATGATTTATAAAACGCTAGGAACCACTGCCGACCAGGCCTTGAATGGCACTACTTTTTTGCATGCTTTTGCGTTACAAGGCGGTGCGAATATTTTGCGGGTGCACGATGTGAAGGAGGCGGTAGAAGCGGTTAGTTTGTTTGAGAAATTACAATCGTAATTGTTTGTTTTTCAATGATTTTCTCGTACACTTTTTTCGCAAAAGATGTCATTCAATTCCTGCCACGAGCGGCGTTATCACGCAAAGATTTAAAAAATAGCTGATTACGATTAACCTCACAGTCGACATACTTTCGTACAGTGTTTTTCGATTTAATTTTTAGAAGCTATTCCCGCTTTTCGCTATAGTCCTCAAAAAACACGCTGTTTTCACACGCGCCTCATTCGGCTTCTTCCGGCGCCGTTTGGAGCACGGTTCAAACAAGCGCCTTTTTCTCCGGGCTGCCGCTGCAATCGGGGCTATGAAAAGCGTTACTAACGTTTAGTGGAAAAAACGTATCTTTGTAAGAGACAAAAGGCGAAACGAGCGTTCAATTTAATAGATGTAAAATACGCATAAATTTTTTGACGCAAGGTGCTGTTATTGAGAAATTTAAGGGTGTTTTTGGAAGTTTAGATAAAGGAGGTAACTTCGCCAATTGTTGAGATGTGGCGAAATTCGCTTCGCTACTTTCGCCACATCAGGGCGGCGGCTTCACCGCCAGATGCGCTTAGTCGCTCACGCGAACTTCGCACATCTAGCGGTTTTGCAAAATCCCAATTCAACGCTTCGCTAGAATCGGGACTTCGCAAAGCCGCCGCCCTGTTAGCTGATATGATTTGGCGGGCATAGAAATATGACGTATTAATTTATTACCAGTCAATTAGCTGAGTGCCTTTTTAGATTAAAAAAGTAAATTTTAAAATTTATTACTTAAACATGAAAAATATAAAAATATACATTTTTTTTAAAATATTTATTGTCCAGTTTATTTATTCTCAAAATAGTTTTATTGATACAAGTTTTGGGACTAATAGTGGTTATACACTTGGTGTCGGAGGACCCTTTGTAGATATTATTGAAATTAATGGTGAATATTATACTTCAAGTCAAGGTTTTTCTGATTGGGGTATATCAAAATTTAACTCAAATGGTTTATTAAGCACATCTTTTGGAACTAATGGAAGCATTACAATAAATGATGACGAAGCTTGGACTATAAATGCCTATAATGTAAGTTCTTTAAAAAAAACTAATGATAATAAATTATTATTAGTTAATGGTAGTTATCCTACATCATATCCTTTAAATAATAGAATATTGATATCAAAAATAAATTTAAATGGTACATTAGATACAACTTATGGAGTAAATGGGCATTCTTATAATAATGATTTGACATATGGTATAAAATTAATTGGGAATTATCAAACCGAAAACGATGATATTATTTTTATAGGGTATAATACATCTTTACCACCAAATAGCGAACAGTTTATAACTATTTTTAAAATAACTAATCAAGGTCTTTTTGATAATACTTTTGGTATCAATGGTGTTATTAATTTGCCATATAATTATCAATCCTTTTATCCTGTTCAAGCAATATATAAAAATCATGATGTTTATATGCTATTTAATAATAGTTTCGGTAATGCTTATATGACAAAGTATAACATTTCTAACTTAAACTATGATATGAATTTTGGATTAAATGGTGTTCTAGAAATTGAATTTTCAAATCAAAATGAAAATGCTAATTCATTTACAATTGATAATAGTAATAATATCTATGTTTCTGGTTCAATTAGTACTGGAGAACAGTATAATTTATTTATTTGTAAATACTCAAATAATACTTTAGATTTAAATTTCGGAAATAATGGTATTGTAGAAAATCAATTTATTCCTAATTCGAATTCAATTGCGCAACCATATTCAACTAAAATCATTGATGGTAAACTACTCTTAATGGGAGAATCTTATAATTGGGATACAGCGCCCTATGTAAAAACATTTTTTGCAAGGTTTAATTTACTTGATGGCACTTTGGATAACAGTTTTGGAATTAATGGCAAAATAATAAATTACCTATTTAATACCAATAATTATTCATATGATTATTTATACTTAAATGATTCAATTATTACTTGTGGTTTTTGTCCAAATAATAATACTTCAAAACCATGTTTAGTAAAATATTTATTTAATGCGAATTTAAATACAGATGAATATAACAAAAGCAAATTGATAGCTTATCCTAATCCTGTAGATAAAACTTTATATTTAAATTCTGATTTAAGTTTTGACTATGCAGAAATTATTGATTACACAGGGAGACTAATTAATACTTTTCATTTGAAGCAAAACGAAATAGATTTTAGTTATCTACCAGCAGGTATTTATTTTTTGAGAGCAAAAAGCAAGAATAAACAGTTTAATTTAAAAGTAGTAAAAAATTAACATTAAAATTAGAAGTTTAAGATTTGTAGTTTGATGACTTTTACTAGTTGGCACAAATAAACAAAATACATAATTCTAATTGTAAGCTTCCCATTAAACCGATCTGTTTAAAAGTAGAAAAATAGTATTAATTTTAAACAGTAATTATGAGAAAGAGTAAATTTTCTCCTGCTCCGCAAACCCTCCCGACTTTGAGGTACACGCCTCGCAAACCTCCCAACTTTGAAGAACCGTACCCAAATTACCTAAAACTACGTGCCCTTATAAAAACCCCTTGTTTCCCCTGTGAAATCAAATTTCTTAGCACACTTTTTTTGTTTACGCACGTTTTCGCGCTAAGGATGACAGCGGAAATCCTGCCACGAGCGGCGGTTGCCGAGTGGCACCCCGATAGCTATCTGGGGAAGCGAACAGCCTGACCCTAGCTTGGGAACTGTGAGGGCAGGGGAGCGCTCGTATTTTAAAAATTATCCGTGGTGATAAGGTTCGTTTCGTAAAATAGTAAAGCCGCGGTACAGTTGTTCAACCACAAACAAGCGAATCATCTGATGGGAAAACGTCATGGCAGAGAGCGAAACTTTTGCATTTGCGCGCTCGTAAACCGCTTCCGAAAATCCGTACGGACCGCCGATAACAAAAATCAGGTTTTTAACGCCCGAGTTCATACGCTGTTGCAAGTATTCGGCAAAAGCTTCGCTGCTAAACGACTTTCCGCGTTCGTCGAGTAAAACCAGAAAATCGGTGTTGGCCACCTTAGCTAAAATGAGCTGTCCTTCCTTCTCTTTCTGCTGCGCTTCCGATAAATTCTTAACATTTTTGATATCGGCTAGAAAATCGATCTCAAACTTTATGTAATGTTTAAGTCTATTTACATACCTGTCGGTCAGCGCTTCCAGTTGCTTATCGTCGGTTTTTCCAACGGCCATTAATTTTAGCGTCATAAAACTTGAGCTTATTGCTTACTTTCGTTGCAAAAGTAACCGATGATTCGCATAACCGACGATTTAGGAACAGAAATTAGTTTGGCAAAAGTGCCTCAACGCGTTATTTCGCTCGTTCCGTCGATTACCAAAACGATCTGCGATTTAGGTGGTGAAGATCAGCTGGTAGGTGTCACGAAATTTTGTGTACATCCGGCGCATATTCGGCATAAAGCAATGAAAATCGGCGGAACCAAAAATGTAAAAATCAGTAAAATTGCGGCATTGAATCCGGATTTGATTATTGCCAATAAGGAAGAAAATACGCGTGACGATGTGCTGGAGCTCCAGAAAATCGCACCGGTTTTTGTAACCGATATTAAAGATGTTGCCGACAGTTTTCGAATGATTGAACAGTTTGGCATTTTGCTCGGAAAACGCGTAGAGTCCGATAAATGGTTGGGTAAAATTAAGCAGCGGCTCGAACTTTTTCGCCAACGCAATTTCACTGAAAAGCCCAAAGTCTTGTATTTCATTTGGAAAAAGCCGTGGATGAGTGTGGGCGGCGATACGTACATACATGAAATGCTTAACCTTGCTGGATTTACCAATGTTTGTGCGCAGTTAACACGTTATCCAGAAATATTGATGCCTTTTGTACGTCAAGATTATAATCCCGATTTTGTTTTCTTGTCCTCGGAGCCGTATCCGTTTTCCGATGCCGATGCGTTTGAAGTAGGTCGGTTTACGCATCATGCCAAAACCGTTTTTGTTGATGGCGAAGCTTTTTCTTGGTTCGGAACGGGTTTGCACTCGGCTTTGGCCTATTTTGAGTTGTTACAAGAAAAAATCAACAGCTAATGTTGGCGTACACTACTTACGGATCGGATACCAGCGCTCCTTGGATTACGTTTATTCACGGCGCTGGCGGAAGCTCGGCAATTTGGTACAAACAGCTGCGTTATTTTGCGCCGAAGTATCAGATTTTGCTGATCGATTTGCGCGGACACGGCGCATCGGCCAAACAACCTGTTTCCGAGAAACCCTATACTTTTGTAGATATTACCGCGGATATAATCGAAGTGTTGGATCATTTGAAGATTCAGAAATCACATTTTGTAGGAATTTCCTTGGGATCTATTCTCATTTTCAAATTGGCGCAACTGCGACCTGATTTATGCGATAAGTTGGTGCTTGGTGGTGCCATTTTGCAACTTAATTTTCGCGCACAAGTTTTGATGAATTTGGGAAAATTTCTGAAAAATGTCGTTCCGTATTTATGGCTGTATATTTTTTTCGCGTGGATTATCATGCCGAAGAAGAATCATGCTCCTTCCCGACGTTTGTTCATCCGAGAAGCCAAACGTTTACGCGAAGGCGAGTTTATTCGCTGGTACAAACTTACTTTGAATGTGAATGCCGAATTGCGTCTATTGCGCGAAACGCAGCTGCAAGCGCAGGCACTTTTCATCAGCGGCAGTGAAGATTTTATGTTTTTACCCAGCGTTCGAGCTACGGTTCAGCAACAAAAGAGCTCTAAACTGGTTGTTATTCCTAACTGCGGACATGTGGTGAATGTCGAACAATCCGACATTTTTAACCAACTTGTCGAGTCGTTTCTAAAAGAAGAATAGAAGAAACTACTGTCTTAAGTATTGAAAATGAGGTGTTTTTGTTTGTCGTTTTCATTTAAGTAAGCACAAAAAAAAGAGGTGATACGAATACCACCTCTCCTTTGCTAACTAACCAAACCAATGTATGTATTTCTACAATACAAAGATGCTTAGTAATTCACATTCAATGTGTTAATGTTGTGTTATTAATTTGTTATTGCTGTCACAAAACTTTAGCTTGATTTCCCTTTAAATTAATCTTGCATAGCAAATACTTGTTTAAGTAATGGCGTTGTTCGTGCTTGCAGGTTGTTCCGAATTTCTTGTTCTTCTACGGCAATCATTTTAAAAACGCCTTCTAGTGCTTTGTTTGTCACGTAATCGGTGAGGTCTGGGTTTACTTTGCTGACAAGCGGAACCGCATTGTATTTTGAGATAATTTCTTTCCACACTTTATCAGCTCCAACTTTACTGAGCGATTGTTTTACCACCGGATTGAATTTTCCGTACAGCGGCGTTGTGGTTGTTTGTTGTAAATATTGCGTTGCTGCTGTTTTTCCACCTAAAAGTATGTTCTTGGCATCATTGAAGCTAAGTTTTTGAACGGCGTCTACAAAAACGGGCGTGGCTTCTTTCACAGCCGATTCAGCAGCGCGATTCAAGACACGTAAACCGTCATCCGCTAATGAACTTAAGCCAATTTTCCGCAACGTGGCATCTACCTTTTTAAGCTCGTCTGGCAACATTATTTTTACCGCCTGATTTTTAAAAAAGCCATCAGTAGCCGTAAGTTTTTGTACCTGTTTGTCGATGCCAAATTGCAGTGCTTGTCGCAGGCCGGCCGCAATATCAGGGTTGGCCATCCCGCCGTATTCCGATGCGATTTTTTGCATTTCGGCGCAGGAACTTAGAACAAGAACGAATATAATTAGACTTAGTTTTTTCATAAGTTCAAATTTATAGCAATATACGTTATTAGAGTTTGAATTACCTTTTGGTGACGCTCACAAGGATAAATTAGTTCTTTTTTTTCAGCTTAAAGTTTTTTGGGCTGTCTGAACTAAGGTAATCGCACAGCAACACTACAACAAAAAAACGGCTCCGATATTAACCGAACTAAAACTATTGAATAAACCTATTTCATTGCTTTTGAAGACCTTTGTAAATGCTGCTGATTCTTGGTAATCCAAAATTACTGACATATTTTCGCTAACTGCGAATTTATACCCAATTCCCAAACTTATGCCTGCTTGAAATTTTCTAACGGGTTCTGGCTCCAATAAATCCTGGCCATCAAATGTAGATTTTGTATTAACTAAATACCCGAGGTTTGGACCAAAGTTTAAGTTCCAAGCTCGGTTTCCGCCGAAATGCCAATTCATGTTTAATGGAATAGTTAAAAAGGTATGCTTGTCGGTAAAAGCAGCAACTTTAGCTCCCATAGTTTGGTAAAAAATACCACTTCGGATACTCCAACGATCTCTAAAATAGTAATCAGCAGTTACTCCCAGGTGAATATTACTTATGTTGCCCAGACCGTCGCTATCTTCACCATAATAGCCTGACCAAGAATACCCTAAAATAGGCACTACTTCGATATCATTTTTGTCTCTGGTTTGAGCTTGAACTAAACCAAATAGAAATAAAATTAGGAACGTCCACGTAGATCTAATCATATTTTTTTTTGCAAAGCTACAGATATTTTGCAATCATATGTTAAGGATACTTTAAGAACTCTTTATTGCAACGCAAACGATTTCTTTCTAAAAAATGGTAGATTTGCACGACTAAAAAATTGGCTCTTAAAGCATGGAACAACAAGCACCGTACCAACCAAAAAATAAAGTAAGAATTGTAACTGCAGCCTCACTGTTTGATGGGCACGACGCTGCGATAAACATCATGCGCCGTATCATTCAGGCAACAGGTGTTGAGGTAATTCACCTTGGGCACGATCGCTCCGTGGAAGAAGTTGTGAATACCGCCATTCAAGAAGATGCTAACGCGATAGCAATGACGTCGTATCAAGGCGGTCATAACGAGTATTTCAAATACATGTACGATTTGCTTCAAGAGAAAGGTGCCGGTCATATCAAGATATTTGGCGGTGGTGGCGGTGTTATTCTGCCGTCGGAAATTGCCGAACTCCAAGAATACGGTATTACGCGAATTTACTCGCCAGACGACGGTCGCGCTATGGGACTTCAAGGTATGATTAACGATTTGGTGCAACGTTCCGACTTTCCTATCGGCGATAAACTCAACGGTGAATTAAAAGATTTACCAGCCAAAAAAACAACTGCCGTTGCCCGTCTGATCTCAGCAGCGGAGAATTTTCCAGAAATAGCTGCAACAGCCTTGTCAGAAATTCGCGAACAAAATAAAACATCGAAAGTTCCCGTCTTGGGAATCACTGGAACGGGCGGAGCCGGAAAGTCGTCGTTGGTCGATGAATTGGTACGTCGTTTTTTGGTCGATTTTAAAGATAAAACACTGGGAATTATCTCGGTTGATCCGAGTAAAAGAAAAACCGGTGGTGCACTGCTCGGCGATCGTATTCGAATGAATGCTATTAATTCGCCTCGCGTTTACATGCGTTCTTTGGCCACACGTCAATCGAATCTCGCTTTATCTAAATACGTTGCCGAAGCCATCGAAGTATTGAAAGCGGCAAACTACGATTTGATTATCCTCGAAACCAGCGGTATCGGACAATCGGATACCGAAATTATGGATCATTCCGATGTGTCGCTTTATGTTATGACGCCGGAGTTTGGTGCAGCAACACAGCTGGAGAAAATCGATATGCTCGATTTCGCAGACTTGGTTGCGCTCAATAAATTCGATAAACGCGGAGCACTCGATGCCTTGCGCGATGTGAAAAAACAGTACCAACGCAATCACAATTTATGGGATGTAAATCCGGACGACATGCCTGTTTTTGGCACGATTGCCTCGCAATTTAACGACCCAGGTATGAACGCCTTGTACAAAGCGATTATGGACAAGCTGCACGAAAAAACTGCTGCTTCGCTGGAATCAAGCTTTGAGATTACGCGCGAAATGAGCGAGAAAATCTACGTGATTCCGCCACACAGAACACGTTATTTGAGCGAAATTGCCGAGAATAACCGTAAATACGACGAGCGTAGCTTACTACAATCGGAGTTGGCGCAAAAATTATACGGCATCTTCAAAACCATTGAAACTGTAGCGCACAAGCAACCGAAACTAGAGAAAAACGGTCTGGAAGTTATAACGTCCAGTTCCGAAAATGCCGAATTATTAGATTTATTGTACAAAGAATTCGACCGCGTGAAAATGCTTTTGGAAGGTAAAAACTGGGAGCTCATTCGCGATTGGGAACACGTACAAGCGCAGTACAAAAATCCGGTGTATTCGTTTAAGGTGCGCGACAAACAAATAAACATTGCTACGCATACTGAGTCGTTAAGCCATACGCAAATACCAAAAGTGGCTTTGCCGAAGTACGAAGCTTGGGGCGATGTGCTGCGTTGGCAATTGCAAGAAAACGTTCCTGGAAAGTTTCCGTTTACTTCGGGTTTATATCCGTTTAAGCGCGAAGGCGAAGATCCGTCGCGGATGTTTGCTGGCGAAGGCGGTCCTGAACGTACCAACAAGCGTTTTCATTACGTATCTGCAGGTATGCCAGCCAAACGTTTATCAACCGCTTTCGACAGTGTTACTTTATACGGAAACGACCCAGATTTGCGTCCGGATATTTACGGAAAAATTGGCAACGCCGGAGTTTCTATTTGCTGTCTAGACGACGCTAAAAAATTATACAGCGGATTCAATTTGGTGCATCCGTTA
The DNA here is from genome assembly GCF_002251775.1 of Flavobacterium aurantiibacter. Lineage (GTDB taxonomy): Bacteria > Bacteroidota > Bacteroidia > Flavobacteriales > Flavobacteriaceae > Flavobacterium > Flavobacterium aurantiibacter. Next base: position 1,489 of record NZ_NOXX01000190.1, on the reverse strand, counting down.
ACGTCGGTGAGTATGACCATCAATGGTCCGGCTCCGATGTTGTTGGGTTATTTTATGAATGCTGCGATCGATCAGCAATGCGAGTTGTATATCAAAGAACACGGATTAGAAGCTGAGGTTGAAGCAAAAATTGCAGCGATTTACAAAGAATCGGGTTGCGAACGTCCGCGTTACCAAGGAACTCTGCCGGAAGGTAACGATGGTTTAGGTTTGATGCTGCTCGGTGTAACAGGCGATCAGGTATTGCCTGCCAACGTGTACGAAGAAATTAAAGCCAAAACCTTGATGCAAGTTCGCGGAACGGTTCAGGCAGATATTCTGAAAGAGGATCAGGCACAAAATACATGTATTTTCTCAACGGAATTTGCTTTGCGTTTAATGGGCGACGTACAGTCGTATTTCATACAGAAATCGGTTCGTAACTTTTATTCGGTTTCTATTTCTGGATATCATATTGCCGAAGCAGGTGCCAACCCTATTACGCAGTTGGCGTTTACGCTCGCAAATGGTTTCACTTACGTGGAATACTATTTGAGTCGCGGAATGGACATCAACGATTTTGGGCCAAACTTATCGTTCTTCTTCAGCAACGGTATCGATCCAGAATATGCGGTTATTGGTCGTGTTGCACGCCGATTATGGGCAAAAGCACTGCGCGATAAGTACGGTGCCAACGAGCGTTCGCAAATGTTGAAGTATCACATCCAAACTTCGGGTCGTTCGTTACATGCACAGGAAATCGATTTTAACGACATCCGAACCACGTTGCAAGCCCTGTACGCGATTTACGACAATTGTAACTCATTACATACGAATGCCTATGATGAAGCGATTACAACGCCTACAGAAGAATCGGTTCGTCGCGCAATGGCTATACAATTGATTATCAATAAAGAATTAGGTTTAGCGAAAAATGAAAATCCGATTCAAGGCTCGTTTATTATTGAAGAATTAACGGATTTAGTCGAAGAAGCCGTTTTGCAAGAATTCGACCGTATTACCGAGCGCGGCGGTGTTTTAGGTGCTATGGAAACCATGTACCAACGCGGAAAAATACAGGAAGAAAGTTTGTATTACGAAACCTTGAAGCACACCGGCGAGTTCCCGATTATTGGAGTAAATACGTTTTTGAGTTCGAAAGGCTCGCCTACAGTTATTCCCGCAGAAGTTATTCGTGCTACGGAAGAGGAGAAAGCATATCAGATCCAGATGTTAGGGGAATTGCACAAACGTTATCAGGCTGAGGTGTCGGAAGTATTAGAGCGTGTACAACAAGCGGCAATCAATAACCGAAACATCTTTGAGGAATTGATGGAAGCTACGAAGTATTGTTCGCTGGGGCAGATTACTGCGGCACTTTTCGAAGTCGGCGGACAGTACAGAAGAAATATGTAAATTTCTAAGAAAGAGATAGTGCGTGATAGCCCACAGCTTGGCGTTCCAAGGGGCGGCAAGCGAGGATGGTAACCTGAGATTGATTACAAATCTG
>NZ_NOXX01000206.1 GCF_002251775.1 Flavobacterium aurantiibacter | reverse complement strand
AGCTGGAAATTAATTTAATACAATTTTTGTCGTGTACTTAGAAATTGTTCTATTGGCGCTCGCAAGCGGGTGTTGAGATTGATTTATTAATTGAGAAAGGCCTCAAACTTTTTCCGATCGAAATTAAATCGGGTCAAACTTTTCAAGAAAATTGGTTCAGGAACTTGAATTTGTTCAAAAGCTACTCGAAGGAAACGAGTCCGCTAACCATAGTATACGGAGGCGAGAATTTTAGTTTTAGTAACAAAAACAAACTAGTGAACACATTCTCGCTGGCCGAACTGTTTGATTGAGGATTCGTTAGATGAATAGTGCTTGAAAATTTCGCGCCATTTCATTGCCAGTTTTTTTGCTCTAGAAATTCATAAACGATTTTTTTGGTATTGAATCTGAGAAGTAGGTTTTTTTGTGAAGTNCTTTGGTAATGTTTGCCTTGTTGTATTCGAAGGTAATTTCATTGAGTACCACTTCGGTTTCGGTGATTTTCACTTCAATTGGTGCTAGAGGCGCTGCTACGGTTACTTTTCCGTTTGGCGATTTAGCGATGGCAAACACGCCGTTTTCAAAACCGTCTTGTGTGGCTTGAATGCCGTAGGCTTTATTACACTCTACCGTGTAGCTTACCAAACCATTGGCATCGGCAGTTTGGGTTTGAATCGGGTTTTGTTTCTCATCGAGTATGGTTACCTGTGCTCCTGGGAGTGGATCGCCGGTTTTTAGATTGGTTACGGCAATCTGCGCCTCGACCGCACACAGGGGTTCGATCAGGTAAATGTCGTCGTTTCCGGTGCGGTTGCTGNATCTCTAAAGGAATTGCCAGCAACCGAATCGCCGGAAAAGGATTCGGAGAAAGCGAACCCAAAATCGATTGCAAAGAAAACTGCACCGAAGAACAATACGCCATTAACAGACGTAGCGAATTCCTAATCGTGAAGAAGTAAAGGGAAAACGAAAATTAAAATTAAAAAGGTCGAACTTAATTGTTCGGCCTTTCTAATTTATCATTAATCCATTTATATCCAAAATCTTCAACTTTATTAACAAGTTCATAAGCTGTTAGCTCCTCTGTGTCAAAATAGAAATGTGGACTTGGCACTCTAAAAGCTCGACTAGACTTTTTATAGTATTCAAATTTAGAAGGATGATAAGGAGCTACGGCAGTTAACAAACTTGGCAATCTTTCAAAATGATTAAAGAGAAAATCTATAGTACCACAGCAGTCTTCAATAGAAATCAAATTCACTAAATCTGCACCATTAATAGCCGAGTTTGATCTTGCCAAGGATAGAACAGGATGGCGATCAGTTCCTATCAGTCCGCCAAACCGTAGAACTTTGAATAAAGAATTTTCTAGGAAAACTATTTCTGACTGTTCTAATAGTATCTTTCGTTCCGATTGAAACAAACTTCCAGCTCCAATTGAACTAATAAAAATTGTTTTAATACCAATTGATACTATTGTAGTCTTCAATTTTTCAAGTAGGATTAAATAGTCTTCAGGTATTTTTGCCGAACTTGGAGGCAAGGCGATAATAATATGGCTTGCCGACTTCAAAATCTCAGAAATAGAATTTGGTAAATTGTCAGAAAACAAGTCTAGTGCACAAACGTTCGTTTTGGCGTCTAATTGATATCGGAGAGCGGCACTTCTTTTAATTCCTATTATTCTTTCAAAATGAAGCTTATTGGCTAAAGCATAATTTTGCCCAAGCCATCCAAACCCGATAATTAATAGTTCTTTTTTCATGGTTATTCTCTTTTCACAAGTAAGTAGTGCTCATTATCGAACATTCTATATCCTTGGTCGTAAATGTAAAAGTAATTTTCGCCGTTAGACGATCTCTCAATCATTGTTATCAGGTTAAAATCAAATCCGCGAATGACTAAACTTGCACGATTAGTTTTAGTAATTCCTTCACAGTTTAATTCACACAATATTCTGTGGTTCTTGCGTAGTCTTTCGTTAATCATCCTAACAAAACGACCACCTGATCGGTTGAGCTGATTGTGATGTTCAATGCGGCATGCATCACTGCAGAATTTTCTTCCATCTCTTCCAACAAGCTTTGTTTGGCAAACAATACAATTTTTTGTCATGGCGTATAATTTTAAGATGGTGTTAAAATTAAAATAGGAATTTGAATTTAGATTACGGAAAAACCGTAAAAATGTAATTGTTAATAACATAGCTAAACGTTTATAAACGTTTATTGATGAAAAAATACATTGTTGTTTAAATTCAAACACAGAAATTTGTTCTTATTAACAAAAACATTTATTGAAAAGCCATGGAAACAATTATTAGAAATCGCGTTATTCTACGCGGACACGCAGGTTCAGATGCAAAAGTGAAAACGTTCGACAGCAATCGAAAAATCGCGACGATTAGTATAGCAACCAACGAGAGCTATACCAACAGAGCTGGTGATAAAGTTGAAGAAACGAGCTGGCATCGTGTTATAGCCTTCGGAAAACTTGCCGATTTAGCCGAACAGCACGTTTTGAAAGGTAAGGAAATAGGAATTGAAGGAAAATTAAGTTCTAGATCTTACGAAGATGCAGCAGGCAACCGGCGTTATGTTACAGAAATTATTGCTAATGAGATTACTGTTCACAGCAAGAAAGAGGAAGAAGCTAAAGCAGAAAACTAGCGTAAACTCTTAAAGCGCTTCGGTGGCGATTTCTTTCCGCAGTTTTTGCACGACATCGATAGTAACGTTAATCCTCTACTTCGTATAGTTTTATCATTTCGAATTATCAATCGTGTTCGGCGTTTTCTGTATCTTCGATTAAAAAGAAATTTTGAAACGAATCGTTCACATAGATAAAAACCATCCAAGCTTGGTAACTGGACTAAGTGCTTTAGGTTTTGAAAACGTACTTCTTAATGAATTGCCTAGGTCTGAAGTTCAGAAACAGTTACATACGTATGACGGTATAGTTATCCGAAGCAGATTTCCCTTAGATGCTACTTTCTTGGAATCCGGCACTAATTTGAAGTTTATATGTCGAATTGGTGCCGGCCTTGAGAATATTGATCTCAAGTATTGTAAGGAAAAGCGAATTGAAGTTATTGCAACACCCGAAGGGAATGCAAACGCCGTGGGTGAACACACGCTGGGTTTACTTCTAAATCTAATGAATAAAATTAAAAAGGCAGATAAAGAGGTTTGTGCGGGACTCTGGCAGCGAGAAGCAAATCGTGGTTATGAAATCGATGGAAAAACAGTCGGAATAATTGGATACGGCGTTATGGGCAGCGCTTTTGCACGAAAATTAGCTGGCTTCGACTGTGAGGTTTTATTTTATGATATCGTTACAAAAGAAGCAGAGTACAATCATAAGCAAGTAGATATTACAGATCTTTACCAGAAAGCAGATGTTATAAGCCTACATGTCCCACAAACACCACTCACGCATTATTTAGCAAATAAAAAATTCTTTGATTCCTTTAAAAAGCCGATCTGGTTGCTTAATGTTGCTCGTGGTTCTGTTTTGGAAATTAACGCTCTAGTTAATGCACTAGAAGACGGAAAGGTTCTGGGGGCAGGTTTAGATGTACTGGAGTACGAAAGTACTTCTTTTCAAGCTAGTTTTGATCTGGAATCCAATCCAGATCTGCAATATTTAACTACCGCGACTAATGTCATTTTAACGCCACATATTGCTGGCTGGAGCTTCGAAAGCGAAGTGAAAATGGCACAGATAGCTATTTCAAAAATAAATGACTTCTATACACATGGGCGACATTAGACACTTCGTATTTTCTGACGCCGGTCGTATTTTCAAGTTTGAGAAGAAAAAGTCAACATCTGTTCGATATTTGTTAAAAAAATATTAAATTCGTTTCTTTTACGTTATGGAAAATTCGCAACCAACTGAATCTTGGAATACACCAAAGCAGCAACTTCCTTCTGATATTCCTGTTTTTAGAGTCGACCCACTTCTTGTACTTATTCTTGGGATAATCACATGTGGACTTTACCTAATTTATTGGAATATAAAAATTGGAGATGTGATGAATGCAGCGAATAAAAGGGAAGTAGTTTCCGGCCCAGTTGCTATCTTGGCAGGTTGCTGTTATCCAGTTAATGTTTACTTCTTTTACGTGGTGGCAAAAGATGGTCTACCAGCGGTCTATCAACTAAGCAACCGACCGCAGAAAGATGATACTACCCTGCTTTTGATCCTAGGATTTTTATTACCAATGGTGGCAGCAATGATAGTTCAAGGAGATGTCAACAAGCTATACGACCAAGCGTAACGATTTATTTGTTTTTACCCTATTTTCAATATTGATTATAGGAGTACCTCTAGCATTGATGCTCAATTCGAGCAGTAGTGAATTGCAATCTCAGCAATCGTTTTGTCCTTTTAAAATGTTAACGGGTCTTCCTTGTCCCGGATGTGGAATTACTAAATCAATCGTTGCTTTGTATGAGGGCAATTGGGTTGAGAGCATTAACTACAATCTTTTCGGAGTAGTAGCTTTTGTTTTGTCGGCTCTGTTTTTATCTATTCGAATTTTGTTAAAGACCGAGCAAATAAATATCTTATACTACCGTTTTTTCGTTAATAAAAAACTTACAATAAGTCTTGCTATAGGCATGGGCGTATATCACAGTATTCGCTTATACTATTTTTTGAGCTCTCACACATTCGATGATGTGCTTCGCGAATCAATTTGGCGATGAGTTCTATTAAAAACTAAAACTAAAGCTTTTTAAACAATTCTACCAATTACTAAAGTCTAAAAAGTAGAAACTCTTCTTTTGGGATAGTTGACAAAAAACAGATGCGCTACTGTCAAGCATTTAAAACTTCAAAAACAAACAACAAGGTGTAAAGAAATTTAAAATTGCTGTAACTACCATATCAAGTAGAATTATATAGGCAAAAATAGATTTAAAATCAAAAGCTATTCTTGCAACGTCGGCTTCCATCAGTAAGTGAAATACGCACCTATTCTAAAGCTACAAACAGATTCTAAGTAACTTACAAAGTTTACTGCATTTCTTTATGAATCTATTAATTACAGAAAGTTCTTAAGTAAAACACTAGTAAAATGAACCGTAGACTAATATGCAATAAAAAAGCCACCCTTTAACAGAGCGGCTTTATTAGTATGATTAACAAAAACCTAGTTAATAACGATATTATCGATCTGCATGGTTGTTGTAAGACCTGCTAAACCACTGCCAACATATTCAAAAACAAAGTAACCGTTTCCTGTAAGTGAGGCGGGTATTGCGTAGCTACCGCTGTTGGTAAAATTGGCTGGATAGCCACTTGTCAAACCCGCAGAAATAGTAAAGCTCGAAGTAATATCAACTAAGTTACTACTATTTACAATTGCGCCAGGAGTATAATTCTCAGCCGTTATATAATAAACTTTTAACACAGCGCCGTTCGTAAAACCTGCTTTAGACTGGAAAGAGAAAGTATTTGCTGTACCAAAATTAACCGGCACGTAAAATAGAGTTCTATTATCCTCTGGCGTTCCACCAAAAGAAGACATTTGGATGTACTTGTTTCCTCCAAAAGTTCGAACTTCCCAGTATCTTGATCCTGCAAACGGATCGTTAACATAGGCAGGGAAGGAACGGTTAGCTGGGGAAGTAGTTGTGTACGACTCGAAGTTTTCGTTTAAAGTGTTCACAAAATTCAATTGACTTCCAACTAGCGTTGGCGCTAAATCAACTGCAAGTCGTGGTTGGTCTAACATAATGTCGCGTGTTGTGCGTGCTAGGAATTGATAGTCACTTCCGAATTTTGTTAGAATACCGCGGACTTTTCCACTGTTTTGAGTTGCAATATCGCCCGCAAAAGACGCAAAACTTGATGTTCTGAAAATAATTCTGTTGTTATTGCGATCTTGTAGAAGGTGATTGGTTGCACCGCCTAAGTCGTTCGCAGCTTCATAGAGCGATCTTCCAACAACTTCATCTACAAATTGCACACCGTCGAGCTCGATCAATGTATTTAAGTTCGCATCGTTTAACGCTTGAGGAATTGTTAATGTGCGCACTAGTTCGCTTTCTGGCGCTATAGTACACGATTTCACAACTACTTTTCCTACATTAAACATCGAAATTCTTCCTACCGCAAAATCTCCAGAATCTAATTGGAACGCACTTCCGATACGCATAGAACCGTTGTAAATGTCGGTGTATTGGTCTTTCATTTTGATGTACACTTTCATACCCACTGGATAATTAGTGAAAGCACCAACGATATCTACGGGTACGCTAAATGCAACTGGTTGCTGACCAGTAGCTGGTTTGGTTTGCAGCGAAATACTTTTGTAGAAGTTTCCACCTTCGTCGCTTGAAACTACGTAGGCTTCAATTACATCGTCTCCCGTATATGGGAAAGCCGGATCAACTACCGGAGGCACTTGATTAATAATTTCCTGAACAGTTTTAGTCACCGTCAAAACATTATCTGCACAATCAGCAGAAGGCTCGGCAAAATCGTCATTAACGCAACTATTTACTGTTACAGCAAATAATCCGAATGCTAGATATCTTAATAATTTCATTTTCTTAAATATTATTTGTTGTAGTACACTCTAAACGAATCTATTTGGTATGATCCGTCCAAAGCACTGTTTGAACCGGAACCGGTATATTTAAAAGCTATACGCACTTTACCAGCTACATCATTCAAACTGATTTCCCCTGAATCTTGAAACTCAAAGTAAGTAGCGTCTGGAGTAGGTAAATTCGCTACGATAGGCGTCCAAGTAGCAGCGGCAATGTTGGTGCCATCGTAATTTGTAGAGTAAAAAACCTCCAACTTATTCTGTGCAGATGAAACGTAACTCTGTGAACTTTGAAATCTCAAAATCTCACCTTCTTGCTTATCTAAATCAATCTCTGGGCTAATTAACCAACCGATTGTACTCGCATCTGTCGACTGGAATGGGCTAAATTCCGCATAGCCGTTCCCTTGATAAATCTGTTGTTTCCACAAAACAGTTCCAGCTGTTGCTACGTTTTGCCAACCATCAATGGTTAACAAGGTATTATCTGCTGAATGCAAGAAGTCTTCAAAAGCTACCACCGGAGTGATATCTGGAATTGAAGTGTCATCTTCCTGTGTACAAGCGCCTGCCAGAATGCTTAATCCAGCGAAAGCTAAAAATTTAAATGCTGTTTTCATATCTGAGACTACTTAAAAGTTTATGTATAAATTTATGAAATATGTTCTTCCAAAACCGTAAAAGTAACGGTTTCCAAAAGCAGGAGTTCCGCTTGATACGTCTTGATTTAGTTCTCTCAAGTTTGCATTACGAGCTTGTTCAAATCCACCAGTTTTGTACTCGGTATCAAAAACGTTATTTATAGATGCAAAAAATCCAAAAGTGTTGCCTTTAATTCTCCAAGATTTACCTCCTGTAAGGTTTACTAAAGTGTATGGATCGAATTTTTCTTGCTTCAACAATTCGCGTGTTAGCTCAGGAGTAGCTTCTGGGAAAGGTAAGTTAAAAGGATCATTGAAGTTCGTAACGAAATCGTTCGTTCTCAATAAAGGTGCAATATCGATGTACGTATCTGCTAAATAGTTCACATTCGCCCCAATCCACCAAAATTTCGGATCGCGATATTCTAAGCCAAAGCTATATGCTTGTTGAGGCATACCAGCCTGACGATAATTGTCAATCAAAGCTTTACCTCTAGACGAAACTGGATTCAAAATCTCAGCATTGTCGGCAGCGGTTGAATCGCTATTTAAGAAAAGGTTCGGATTTCCATCAAAAATATACTCGCCATAAGATGCTGCAACTGTGGCTTTCAACGTAGACGTAATTTGGTACTCTGAACCGAATTCGAGTCCCATATTTCTGCGCCCAACTTCAGTCATGGTTTGTGCAACGAATGCCGATTCTGCTCCATCTCCACCTTCGTCTAGCACAGCGTCAGCGAAAAAGAACGTATTGGTAGTTGCATTTCTAACGCGGGTGATGAATCCGGTGAGTTTAAGTTTGAAAGTTGGAGTTCTCAAAATGTAACTTAAATCCATACTGGAAACATTTTCACTTTGGATGTTGTCAACAACATTGTTGTTTAATCTCGCGTTGAAAAATGTATTTCGCATTGTTGGTGCCTTAGTTAGGTGCGCACCATTGAAGTTGATGAAATTTCTTCCTGTTAATTTCCAAGTGAATCCGCCTTTGAATGCAAAGTTTTCGAAATCAACATTTTCGCTATCTCCAAAAGAGTTGTTTGGATAAATTCCATTTCTATAAAGACCTTCTCTTTGGTAGTTTGTAGCTGTAAACGATTGCGCTAAATAGAAATCTACTTTTCTGTAATTGAATCGGAATTGTGTGAAGGCATCTAGTGTGTTTGCACGAAGAATATAATTGTAACCATAACGATCTCCCACACCTACATTGCGGTTCGGGTTGTTCAAATCGGGTTGCGCTGCGTCTCCCGTGAAGAAAAAGTCGTAATCTGCGAAGTATGTTCCACCCAAGAGGTCAAGTACGTTTTGGAAATTCTCGGAACGCAATGTTCTGTATGAAACGCCCGCGTTTAGCGCTATGTTATCTGATAATTGTGAACTCAAAATAGAGTTAGCTACCCATAATTTATCGTCGGTACGATCTTCGTAAAGAATATAATTACTTCTTCCGTCTACGCTACTGCGGTTTGCTCGGTAAATAGCGTCCCAATTGATTTGACGGTTATTTAAGAACGTTTGTCGAGCTTGGTCGGCTAAAGCAACGTTAGCAGGATCATCTCCTTGGAAATCAGTATAGTCATCTAAGTTCCAAAGCGAAGTGTAGTAGCTAGGTAGGTTTCTGTAGTAGGTTGGTTCCCATAAAAATCCAATGCTATTTCCGTTGGCATCAATACCTGTAGCTTGTTCTGCGGCATCGATACGAGAGTTTCCAATCTTACCAAACTGATGCATTACGTTTGTAGTCAGTTTGTTTTTATCATTAATTTTCCAGTAGTGGCTCAACATGAAAACAGGCTCTTCTACTTCGCGAACACGACTATTTCTGCGTTCACCTTCCTGATAACCCCACCACGAGTTGTATTTAACCCCTGCTAAGTCTGTAACTTCTTGCGTGTTCGCCGAGTTTCTACCACGCTTGTTCTGCGCATAAATTGCTGTAAAGTTCAAGCTGTGATTTTCTCCAATTTTCTTTTCTACTGAAGCAAATAATGAGTTCGCATCGTAATCCGTGCCTTCAAAGTAACCTTGAGTTGCCCAACGACGACCAGCAGAAACAACGTAAGCCCAGCCATCTTTATTCATGCCCGAAGCATGAGTTCCCATAATTCTGTACGAATAGTTGGTATTTGTTCCAGCGAAAGAAACACGAGAACCTGGACGGTAAATCGACGCACGCGTATTAATTTCCTGTGTACCTAATATTCCGCCAAAGGTATAATCCGACGGAGCTGTACCAAAGGTAAACTCTTGGTTACGTGTTGCATCGTTTAGTCCTCCCCAGTTACCCCACTGTGGGCGACCATCAAGGATTTTATTCATGACAACGCCATTAATCATCGTTGTTCCGTACTCGTTATCAAGTCCACGTATTCTAAAACGCGCCTGACCCCAGTTGAAAGCAGCCGCTTGCTGGTAAACGTCGCGAGTAGCTTGTAAAAGCCCCGCCGTGTTTTCAGAACCAGAGTTGTCGTCACCTAAATCGTTTTCTACAATAGTAATTAAAGCTAATTGCTGTTCCTCGGTTTGGTCTTCTGTTAAAACAATTGTTCCCAAATCAAGGGTTTGCCCTTCTTCAATTTTAACATTCAAAAGTTGTCTGTTAAATCCGGCGCTAAGTACACTCACGATCTGGCTTCCTACCGGCGCCTTATCAATCGTAAATTGCCCAAGTTCATTTGTAAATGTTGTTAGAGCAGAATTTTCAACGCTAACAACTACGCCTTGTAATGGCTGTTTGGTTTTAGAATCAACTACAAGTCCGGTTACCTTAGATTCGGTCTGTGCCCAACCTACCAAAACCTGCAAAACAAGTAGTGTACTGATTACGAGTCTCTTCATATAAATATAAAAGTTAATAAAATGTCAAGATTAATTTTTTCTTAACGGGTGCAAAAGTATAGCATTAATTAATATTATCTACTTTTGTGACCGACTTTAAATCGATTCTTCATATTAATTTAATATTCTACTTATGCGAATTTCTAAATGGAATGCCATAATTGTTCTTTTTTTTGCATTTCAGGCCTCATTTTCACAGGCTAAAAAGTATTATGTGCATACCGTTGCGTTTTACAACTTCGAAAATTTATTCGACACCATCAACAATCCAAATAATGATGAAGAATGGTTGCCTAACGGTGCTCAAAACTGGACATCGAAGAAATATAAGAAAAAATTAACAAATCTGTCGCGTGTTTTGTCTGAAATCGGAACTTCAGATCAACAAAAAGAAATGCCCGTACTTATTGGTGGTGTGGAAATTGAAAATCGTGGCGTACTCGAAGATTTAGTGAAACAACCGAAAATGCTGCCGGGAAATTACGGTATCGTTCATTACGATTCGCCAGATAAACGCGGAATCGATGTGGCATTGCTCTACCAAAAAAAGCATTTTAAGCCTACCAGCTACAAGAATATTCCACTCTTAATTTACAGAAACAATCAAAAAGTTAAGGAAAAGAAAGAGGAAGAAGAAGTTTCGGACGATAAAATTGAAGTAGCTACCGACGACCGCGTGTACACCCGAGACATATTATTAGTTACGGGCTTACTCGATGGCGAAGAAATTCACGTTTTAGTAAATCACTGGCCGTCGCGTTCCGGAGGTGAGAAAAAAAGTAGTCCGTTTAGAGAAGCTGCTGGAAAATTGAATCGAAAAATCATGGATTCGCTCTTTAAAATTAATCCAAAAGCGAAAATAATTACCATGGGCGATTACAACGACGGCTCATACAACAAATCTATTAAACTTGGAATTGGCGCTAAATTGAAGAAAGATGAAGTGAAAGAAGGCGACATCTACAACCCGTTCGAACAAATGGCTAAAGAAGGACACGCAACGCTTTTTTACCGTGACAGTGGCGATATTTTCGACCAAATTATGGTTTCTGAAGGATTGGTAAAAGGTGATTACAGCTCATTCAAATATTGGAAAGCGGGAATTTTTAATAAGTCGTATTTAATTCAAACCGACGGTCAGTACAAAGGATATCCGCTGCGCCATTCTGCAAACGAAATTGGTTATAGCGACCACTTTCCCGTTTATATTTATCTGATTAAAGAAGGTAAGTAATGAAAAAGGTTCTTGTTCTTTTGGTGTTTTTCGCTTTCGCGGAAACCTTCGCGCAGGATACAATTTCCACGAAAGTAATTACCAATTTTATTGGCAAAGACAAATTTGTTAAGGGAAAAGTGGTTGGCGTTCGTAAATCAACCGAAACGAATTTGATTACGCTTAATATCGACGTAGCATTTCCCAATAATATTTTTAGCGTAGTTGTTAGCGAAAAGTTGCTTAACCGGCTAAAAATTGATTACAACAAACTGAAAGACAAAAATATCGTAGTAAAAGGAGTCATTGTTAACGGAAAGGAGTCTGGAGGTTTACCTTCGATAATCAATCCGCAAAAGTTCGCAATCGTCAAATAGATGGAAGCACCGTTTAACCTTTTTACTTGGATTTCCGAAAACAAAGAACTCCTAAAACCACCCGTTGGCAACAAACAACTTTTTGTAGAATCGGGCGATTACATCATCATGATTGTAGGTGGTCCGAACGCTCGAAAAGATTTCCACTATAACGAAACCGAAGAATTCTTCTTTCAGCTGGAAGGCACAATTGAATTAAAAATTCAAACAGAAAACGGTTTAGAAATTAAAAAACTTGGTCCGGGAGATGTGTATTTACATCCTGCGAAAACACCACATTCGCCCGTTCGTTCGGCTAATTCGGTAGGTTTGGTTATCGAGAGAAAGCGCGACAATCAAGGTTTTACCGATGGTTTGCTTTGGTATTGCGAAAATTGCAATCACAAACTTCACGAAGTTTATTTTGAGCTGAAGAATATCGAAACCGATTTCCTTCCGCATTTCAAAGCATTTTATGCCAACGAAGAATTAAGAACCTGTTCGGTATGTGGCACAAAGATGGATACCGATCCAAGATTCGTTAGCAACTGATTCAATACAAATCCTTCGATTATTGTAACCCGATTGCAGCATTGAGTTAAACCGATTTTCGAAAGTCAATCACAATTAATTGAAGCTTTCTGACGTCGCGAAATTCGTTATAGTTAATCGTGTACACAACATCAACACTACCCGAAGCCTCGTCAACTCTTGAGCCTTGCTTAAAAGCTATCGCCGTAATTTTTCGCTGATCGTCGAGTTCCAATTCAAAACTCAAATGCGATTTATCTTTGCCAACTGTTCGCGCCGAGGCAGCAATTCGTACATTTTTGCTTAAAAAAACAGGTTTCATGTGTGCGGGTCCAAAAGGTCCAAGCCTGCTGTAATTAGCAACCAAATTATCCGACACGCGTTGGATGTCGATTTCCATGTCGATTTCGATTTCAGGCTCGAGCGTTTCCGGTGCGCGCAATTCCTGAACTACTGCATTAAAGGCTTTTTTAAATTCGATATAGTTTTCCGGTAAAATCGTCATTCCTGCGGCAAAAGTGTGTCCGCCAAATTGCACCAAGTGTTGCTGGCAGGCTTCTAAAGCTTGATACAAATCAAATCCCGCAACCGATCTTCCCGAAGCAGCGTAAACTCCTTTACTTTTAGTAAAAACCAAAGTGGGTCGGTAATGCGTTTCAATTAACCGCGAAGCTACAATCCCGATTACGCCCTTGTTCCAATGCGCATCGAAAACGACTGTAGCGGGTGCCTCCTCCTCTTTGTTTTTACGAATTTGTTCCAAAGCTTCTACCGTCGTTTGTTGATCAAATTCACGTCGCGTTTCATTGTACGATTCTATCGCGTCGGCAAAAGATTGCGCTACTTGTTCGTCGGTTTCAATCATCAATTCTACCGCGTCTCGTCCGAGATTAATTCGACCTGCGGCATTTATTCGTGGCGCAAACACAAAAACCAAGTCTTCTAAATCGAGCACTTTCTTTTTCGATTTCTGCTTCAAAGCTTTTAATCCAACGCGGCAATCTCGATTAATAAGTTCCAAACCAAAATACGCCAAAATCCGATTTTCTCCCGTCAACGGAACTATGTCTGCCGCTATCGCAATAGCCACAAAATCGAGTAAACTCCACACAAAGTCGGTGTCGTTTTCCAATTTACTTTCTATGGCCTGAACCAGCTTAAAACCAACACCACAGCCGCAGAGCTCTTTGTACGGATACGCACAATCAACTCGTTTCGGATCCAAAACGGCCACTGCTTCAGGAATAATAGCACCGGGTAAATGATGATCGCAAATAATAAAATCAATTCCAAGTGTTTTTGCATACGCCACTAGCTCAACCGATTTAATTCCACAATCGAGCGCAATGATCAAAGTAAAGTCGTTATCGGCGGCAAAGTCGATTCCACGTTTCGAAACGCCATAACCTTCGGTGTACCGATCGGGTATGTAATGAGATACCGAAGTTGTTTTTGTAGCTAAATAGGTGTACATCAACGAAACGGCTGTAGTTCCATCTACATCGTAATCGCCAAAAACCAAAATGCGTTCGTTTTGATTAAGTGCTTGTAAAACACGATTCACGGCAACGTCCATATCGCGCATCAAAAACGGATCATGGAGCGCGCTTAAATCCGGGTTGCAAAATTCTCGAGCAGTGTCAAAATCGCGAATGTTGCGTTGCAAAAACAAGCTAGCTAAGATTTCGCTTTTTATTCCGGCTGCTTGTAAGGCTTGTATTTCGTGAAGTTCGGGTAGTGGTTTTAATTTCCAGCGCATAAATTTTCTGTATGGAATAGAGCTAACGAAAGTAAGTGCTTTTTCGGATATGGAATTACGGCTTTTCCGTAAAACTTATGCGGTAAAATCTTCAATATTTAAATTGATCCAGTCAACGCAGAATCTTTAAATTGATAATTGTCGAAGAGATTTAATTGAGACACTGTTTTGTAGCCTTACTATAATGTTTCTTTTAGATTTCAGTTTGAGTAACAAAGCTGGACTTAAAATAAAATTTGGGAACGGTTCACTTTGAAGTGGTAATGAAGCTACTAAATAAGAATTATTAAGAGTACTAATTACATTTTCTTGAACGTAGTAGTATCTAGTTTTATAAAGTTGTTTTAGTGCTTTAGTAAGATTTAAACTATTCCTATTCGGTAAATTGCTATACTTTAATTCACAGAATAAAACCCATGTATTTGCTAAGTCGGAGTTAGGAAAGAAAACAGCCTCACACTGTGTTTTGGTTTTTCCATTTTTATGACGAAAACTAGTATGATCAAAAATCAATCCTCTAAAATCAATTTCATTTTCATTGTAGATAGAGAAATATGCGGCATCTTCTGGAGGATTAACAGCATAAATTTCAACTCCCCGCTTACTCTCATTAATTAGACTAGAATTAGAATAATCGACAACGAAAACAGAACAATTAAATTTTAATAGCCTGGAAATTTGATGTTCAAATTTCTTACTTATACCTAATTCAATCATAAATCAATAATGATTAAGCATAATGTAAAATTCGTCCATCAATTCTTTCATTTTTTTATCAAAGAAATTATCTTTAATAAGGCCATCACTTTCTTGAATTGAGCGGAGCTGGCCATTCTCAACTTCATAAATAGATACGGACAAAGGGTCGATTAATGAGTCGTAACAATCCAGCGATTCAAAATCATTAGTATCCGATTTATCTTTTGTTAGAAAACCTAAAACACAGTTATTTATTGCATATAAAATGTACGGGCTGTGAGTAGTCATTGTAATTGAATGATTCTCATTTGCTGCGACAGATTTAAGTAGATAATATATTAAGGCCTTTTGCGTTGAAGGGAAAAGGTTTTGTTCTGGTTCCTCGATTATCAGATTCGTGCCATGAGTTTTAAATATTTTATCTCTAACTTCATGGTAAAATTTAAATTTCTGATTTGCTGACTCATCACCAGTTTTTAAAAGTTTAACAAATTCTTCAAAGATATCTGCCTTTCTTGTACCACTTTTCAATTGTTCGTTAGAAAACAAAGGGGCTAATACTAAATCATCTAAAAGCAAATCATTAACCTTCATTCTTAGCTCGTCAAATAAAAAGGATATATTCTGCTCTTCAGAATAAATTTTTGTAGTTAGATAATCTACTAAAACTATTAAAGGAACAACAGACTGTAAACCACTTGAAGCTTGTGTTAAAGGGGTATTATAAAGGCCATCTACACTACCAATTATATTATCTTTTTTTCCTTCTAGATAATAAAATTCTACATTGATGTTTAAAATCTTTAATTTATTCGCGTCGTTATAATTTTTCCGAGCGTCAAACCAATCAAACAGAAAGCTCTTCAAATAGTTGTTAGGAAAGTCTACTTTCTCAATTTCTGGTAACATCGCTAAATTTCGCTCAGCAGGGATATATGAAATTTTTGTTCTTTGGTATGAATACTTATTTTTCCAGCTAATGTTTATCTTACCTCTTACATATTCAAGATTTATAACGTTTGTAGAAAACCGAATAACACTATTTTCATTCAAGTAACCTTTAAGCTTGTGAAAAGTCTCTAATTTTTCGATGAAGTAGTTTGGTCTTTTTTCGTAATCAGCAAACGATTGATTAATCGCAATATCTTTTTCAACCCAATTGCAAAAACTTAGAATTTTCGCGATAACACTTTTGCCACTACTTTGAGCACCGATGAAAACGTTAAATTTATTGACGAATAGACTTACCTTCTTGATAGGTCCGACGTTCTCAATTTCTAGTAATCTGTTATTTAAAGTGTCTGCTTTCAAATTGTGTAGAGTTTTGAAAATATGGTTTAATAATTACCGAAGCAAATATACTAGCTAAATTTTTACAAAAATATTTTGATTCATTTTCACTATTTGCGCTGTTTTCCCGCAATGCAAACCACGAATTCTCCTCTTATCGCTTTCGCAGAAAAATGAGCGATCAATTCAATTGCGGTTCCGCGAACGTTTTCCTCGTGTAATTTCGAAAGTTCCCGACTGCAACTAACTTGTCGATCGTCACCAAAATACGTTTTTATTTCCTCTAAAGTCTTCAACAATTTATGAGGAGAAACATACAAAACCACTGTTCTTACTTCTTTGGCGAGCTCAAGTAAACGCGTTTGCCGACCTTTTTTTTCGGGAAGAAATCCTTCGAAAACGAAGCGATCTGATGGAAAGCCGCTGTTCACTAAAGCTGGAACAAAAGCCGTTGCTCCTGGTAAAGTTTCTACCGGTATTCCGTTTTCCACGCAAGCACGAACCAATAAAAATCCCGGATCTGAAATCGCCGGAGTTCCCGCATCACTAATTAAAGCAAGTACATTTCCGTTTTGCAGTTTTTGAATTAAACCCTTTACGGTCTGATGCTCGTTGTGCATGTGATAACTCGACATAGGCGTGGAAATCTCGAAGTGCTTGAGTAATTTCCCGCTATTTCGGGTGTCTTCCGCCAAAATTAAATCGGCTGCTTTTAGCACCTCAATAGCTCGGTAGGTCATGTCGCCCAGATTTCCAATCGGCGTTGGAACAACAAATAATTTACCCGTCATTATTACGAAAAGCGTCTTTTTATGATGTCTAAAAATCGCTCTACATATTCATCCTTTCCATTCCAATTATTGTAATCAGGACGCACCATTTCGTCAATAAATTCAGCGGCTTCTTCGTAAGAATTAAATGTACTGAGCTGAGAAACAACGCGATTCATGTCTTCTGCGCTTCCACCGAAAAGATTGCGTTCAAATCCGATTCGGTCGTTTAGGCCAAACTGAAAACTGCGCAACCCATTTTCGGGCTGCGTTTCAAAGGAAACCGACTTAGTTTCCTCTACTTGAGTTGCCGCAGTGAAAGTAGGTTCAAACGATAAGTCGACCGCTGGAGCTTTAACTTCTTCAATTGGCAAATCAAAAGGCGTTTCGATGCTTTCAACTACATTCTCAGCCTCAAGCCGTGTTTCCAGAATAATTTCTTCCTCAGAATCATCTGCTACTTCTGCGGAAGCGGGCTCTTCATTTTGCGTTTCATTAACAACAGGAACGGCATCTGAAACTTTGTCGAAAATAGGTTCGGTGTAATCGCTACCCAACAAATCGGCGAAACTAATTTGTTTTGGCGCTTCGCTGCGCGTTTCAAATGCAGGAACAGCTAAAGGCTCGGGAGTTGGTTCTGGTTCTGGATTTTCGTCGACAACAACCTCGGTCGTTTCTTCTTCGACCGCTGAAACTTCTGGAACTTCGGCAACCTCAATTTCAGAAATTGGAGTTTCTTTTTCTTCTGCGACAGCGGTGTCCAAAACAGTAGCTGCTGGCTTTTCGTAATGTTCGACAACTAAATCTTGAATTTCAGCCTTACCAATCGTAGGCATAACGGAGCCAAATTGCGTTTCTACAAAAAGCAAAACACTTAATTTCTCATACAAGTTTTTAGCTTCTTCGTGCAAAACCCGAAGATCTGAACTGTCTTTTAGTTTCAAAACACGATGCGCAATGCTAATTAATTCGCCTTCTACTTTCTTTTTCATAAACACGAAGCGGTTGTAAATTTTCTTTTCTATTGATAAACAGTTGTTCTGCGAAGCCGAGATTCTACATTCACGTATAGAAAATTTGGCTACATTTGAAACGCTGAGCTGGGGTTAAAAATGATCGCACAACGGCTACAAAGTAATAAAATCTAATCAGTTTCAACTTCACAATTGCCGAAAAATGTTTCTTGAAAATACCGTTAATCACAAAGAGCAGTTTGGATGGATAGAAGTTATTTGCGGCTCCATGTTTTCGGGAAAAACCGAAGAGCTCATCCGACGACTCAAACGCGCGCAATTTGCCAAGCAAAAAGTTGAAATTTTTAAACCTGCAATCGATACACGCTATCACGACGAAATGGTGGTTTCGCACGATGCTAATGAAATTCGTTCTACTCCAGTTCCTGCTGCGGCTAATATTCGCTTGTTGGCACAAGGCTGCGATGTGGTTGGCATCGATGAGGCGCAATTCTTTGACGATGAAATTATTACCGTTTGTAACGATTTGGCAAACAGCGGTATTCGCGTTATTGTTGCCGGTTTGGATATGGATTTTAAAGGAAATCCGTTTGGGCCCATGCCTGCCTTGATGGCCACCGCCGAATACGTCACGAAAGTGCACGCCGTTTGTACCCGTACCGGAAATTTAGCGCACTACAGTTTCCGTAAAACCGACAACGATAAACTGGTTTTACTCGGCGAAACCGAAGAATACGAACCCTTATCGCGTGCGGCTTACTACAACGCCATTCGCGAACAAGCCGAGAATAAGAGCGAACCTACAAACGAATTATCGTAATGTTTTCGTGGAAAGAAATTTGTTCGTTACTGACTAAAACCGAAATCCCAACGGACGATTTTCTCTTTACACATATTTCCACCGATTCGCGATCGGGTAACAACAACGAAAAAACAGTTTTCTTCGCTTTAAGCGGACCAAATTTTAACGGCGCCGATTTCATTGGAAAAGCCGCCGAACAAGGCGTTCGATACTTTGTGAGCGAACAAGATTATCGCGGAAAAGTACCAGGTATTCAGGTTTTGCTCGTTCCCAATGTTTTGCAAGCCCTTCAAAAACTAGCCGCTTCGCACCGCGCAAAATTTGCCTTACCCGTAATTGCCATAACCGGCAGTAACGGCAAAACAGTAGTAAAAGAATGGCTGTACTACTTGCTTTCGCCGGATTATTATATTGCTAAAAGTCCGAAAAGTTATAATTCTCAAGTGGGCGTGGCGCTGTCTGTACTAACACTTGAACAACAACACACCTTGGGGATTTTTGAAGCAGGAATTTCGACCACCAACGAAATGCAGGCACTTGCCGACATGCTACAACCCGAAATAGCCGTTTTAACTAATATTTATTCGGCTCATGACGCGGGTTTCGAGAATCGGGCGCAGAAATTTTCAGAAAAAGCAAAACTCTACACATCGGCTCGTTTGGTGATCGGTGAATACGAAACATTTGAACAATTTACCAAGATCGATCAGCGATTCTACACATGGAGCTTTTCAAATACTTCGGCACAAATTTATATTCAGAAAGAAGAGCTCGCACACACTACAAGGCTTGAAATACAGACTAATTCAAAAACTTTTTCTTTAAGCTTGCCGTTTACCGACGGCGCTTCGATACAAAATGCAGCACATTGCATTACAACCATGCTGGCGCTGAAGATTGATTTTCAAATTATAGCAAATCGAATTAGTTCGTTGCCTCAAGTTAACATGCGTTTGTCGATTAAAAACGGCGTGCGTAACTTGCAAATCATAGACGATTCGTATAGTGCCGACTTACAATCGCTGCAAATAGCACTCGACTTTTTGAAAAATCAGTCTTCTGCACTGAAAAAGATACTGGTTTTGTCTGATTTTGCAGAGTCGGATGCCCACACGCTATCAAAAATCGAGCAGTTATTACATCAATATGATTTAGCCGAGATAGTCACCGTGGGGGAATGGTCTCGTGAAATTAAAGGTACAGCATTGCGAAAGCATTTTGAGACTACAGCCGCGTTTTTACAAGACGAAACACTTCGCAACTGGTCGGATGCTTCGGTTTTAATAAAAGGTGCCCGGAAATTTGAATTCGAGAAAATTCTAAAAATTCTCGAACAGCAAAAGCACGAAACCGTACTGGAAATTAACTTGAGTGCCTTAACGCATAATCTAAATCACTACAAATCGAAGCTAAAACCCGGCGTGAAACTCATGGTCATGGTAAAAGCTTTTGGCTACGGAAACGGCGGAGAAGAAATCGCGCGATTGCTCGAATTTAACAAAGTTGATTATTTGGGAGTAGCTTTTGCCGATGAAGGTGTGAAACTCCGACAAGCGGGAATCTCGGTTCCGATTATGGTTTTGAATCCAGAGTCGACAGCTTTCGATGAGATTATTCAATATCAATTGGAACCTGAAATCTACAGTTTTCGTGCCTTGAACGCTTTCGCGGAAGCAACACGAAAAGTTGGCGCAACGGCATATCCGGTTCACGTAAAAATCGACACAGGCATGCACCGACTGGGTTTCGCGCCAGATTCTGTGGCCGATTTAGCGCAAGAACTTACAAACGTACCCGAGTTGGAAGTGAGATCGGTATTATCGCACTTGGCCGCTAGCGACGATTTAAACGAACGTTCGTTTACGGAACAGCAAATCGAACGATTTTTACAGGCAACTGAAGTTCTCCAAAAGCAATTGTCGAAAAAGTTCTACAGGCATATTTTAAACACGTCTGGACTCATAAATTATCCCGAAGCGCAATTTGAAATGGTACGTTTGGGAATCGGTTTATATGGATTGGCTTCTAGTGACGAAGAACAAAATCAGCTCGAAACAGTTGGAACACTAAAGTCGATAATCTCGCAAATTCATGAATTACAAGCGGGTGAAACCGTAGGATATAATCGACGATTCAAGGCAAAAGAAAAGACATCAATTGCAACAATACCAATAGGTTACGCCGATGGAATTCCGAGATTTTGGGGTAATGAAAATGGTTATGTGATCATTCACGAACAGCCGGCACCGATAGTAGGTTCGGTTTGTATGGACATGCTGATGGTAGATGTTAGCGCAATTGCATGTCGCGAAGGCGACGCGGTAATCGTCTTCGGAAAGCGTCCTACTGTTCAAGAAATTGCCAAAGCGGGAAGTACGATCAGCTATGAAATTTTAACCGGTATTTCCCAGCGCGTGAAAAGAATTTTTTTCCGAGAATAAGGTTTTTAGTACTTTCACAATTATTAACCAAAAAAACCACAAAACGTGGGAATGATTTCTGAATTTAAAGCCTTTGCTATGCGAGGCAATGTCGTTGATCTCGCAATCGGGGTCATTATTGGAGCGGCATTTAGCAAAATTGTTACGTCTTTTATCGACGACGTTTTAACACCTTTGCTTTTAAAGCCGGCTCTTGAAGCAGCGAATTTGAGTAAGCTCGAAGAATTAACGATGTTCGGAACCGTAAAATACGGCCTGTTTCTATCTGCCGTCATAAACTTTTTAATTGTTGCATTTGTTTTGTTCCTTGTAATTAAAGGAATAAATGCCGCTCGCAAGAAAGAAGCTGAAGCGCCTGCAGCTCCGCCAGCACCAAGTAACGAAGAGAAGTTACTTATGGAAATTCGCGACGCACTAAAAAATAAATAACAGCTTTTTTCAAGCTCAGAATTTATTGTAGGAATCGAAATTCATACCGCTCACTACATATTCTAACTTAAGCCATCCCACAAGGATGGTTTTTCTTTATTGTATCATAAAATTTTAGTTCGAATCGGAGTGTATTCGCTAATTTTGCGAAGCTTAAAAATTATCAAAATGAAAGTTGCAGTTGTTGGTGCCACCGGAATGGTTGGCGAAATCATGTTACAAGTTCTTGAAGAGCGTAATTTTCCCGTTACCGAGCTAATTCCGGTTGCATCTGAGAAATCGGTTGGAAAGAAAATTTCGTTTAAAGGTCAGGAATATACTGTTGTTTCTCTCGAAACTGCTGTTGCCATGAAACCACACATAGCACTTTTTTCAGCCGGTGGCGGAACCTCGCTCGAATGGGCGCCAAAGTTCGCAGAAGCAGGCACTACAGTAATCGATAACTCGTCGGCTTGGCGCATGGATCCGACCAAAAAGCTTGTCGTTCCAGAAATCAACGCACAAGTGCTAACCGCTGCCGATAAAATCATTGCCAATCCGAATTGTTCAACCATTCAAATGGTTATGGCTTTAGCGCCGTTGCACAAAAAGTACCAAATTAAGCGAATCGTTGTGTCTACCTATCAGTCGATTACCGGAACGGGTGTTAAAGCTGTGAAACAACTCGAAAATGAATTCGCGGGAATAAGTGGTGAAATGGCTTACAAATACCAAATTCACAAAAATGCAATTCCCCAATGCGACGTCTTTGAAGATAACGGCTACACGAAAGAAGAAATGAAACTCGTTCGCGAAACTCAGAAAATACTGAGCGACAACAGTATTGCCGTAACTGCAACGGCCGTTCGCGTGCCTGTTGTAGGAGGTCATTCGGAAGCGGTAAACGTAGCGTTCGAAAATGATTTTGAACTAGCGGATGTTCGAAAAATTCTTGAACAAACTCCGGGCGTAACTTTAGTCGACAATATTCAAGAGTTTGAATATCCGATGCCGCTATTTGCACAACATAAAGATGATGTCTTCGTGGGGCGTATTCGCCGCGATGAAAGTCAGCCAAACACATTAAATCTGTGGATTGTTGCCGACAATTTGCGCAAAGGAGCAGCTACAAACACGATTCAAATAGCTGAATATTTGGTAGCTCATAAAATCGGGTTTTAAGAATCCGATATTTTTTTGTGAATTGAATTCGTAAATATTTAGTAATTTAGGAAACTATTAACCATTTTCCTATTACGTTAAGTTAAACGCTAAAATGTTTACGCTATGAATTCACAGTTTACCAAAATCGTTCGTATTTTCTTAGGCATCGTGTTATTGTTCTCTGGAGCCAACAAATTTTTTGAGTTTTTGCCCAATCCCGAAGCCGACTTTCTGGATTCATTTGGCGAAGTTTCTTATCTGCTAACCTTTGTTGGCGCACTTGAAATCCTTATTGCAGGTCTCCTATTAGCAAAAAAGTGGGTTGCCTTCAGCCTAATTTTACTTGCGCCCATTTCAATCAACATTTTGCTGTTTCACTTGTACGTGCACCCAAGCACTATTGCTCCGGCGGTAGTTATTGGTTTGTTTAATGCGATTTTAATCTATAAGCACTGGCCGCAATACCGTCCGTTATTTATGTAGTTAGCGGCATTCTATTTACTATTGAAGCCATTTTTAATAGAATGGTTTGACGAACAATTTTTAGTCACGGCATTCTTCATTTTGGTTGAGCTGCGTGCTGAAAGTGATTTTTAATCTCATTCGAGTAAATACGTTTTCTTTACTAACTTGCCACTAAATTTTAAATCGTATGAAAGTAGTGGCAATTTCTGTATTCTTGGGTCTTTCGTTCGCCTCGCTTGCGCAGAACAGAAGCGAATATCAATATCCAAACACACGCAGAGGATCGGAATCGGACGTATATTTTGATTTAAAAGTCGATGATCCTTATCGATGGTTAGAAGACGATCGTTCGGCCGAAACCGCAGCTTGGGTAATCGCGCAAAACGAAACTACTGCCAAATATCTGGAACGCGTTTCTTTTAAAGACGAAATCAGAATTAGGTTGGAAAAGAAAATGAACTACGAGAAAGTTTCGGCTCCTTTCGTTCGTGGAAACTACACCTACTACTACAAAAACAACGGATTGCAAAATCAATCGGTACTTTTTCAAATCGACAAAAACGGAAATGAAAAAGTTTTCCTCGATCCAAATACTTTTGCCAAAGACGGAACCACGTCGCTCGGAGATGTGTCTTTCTCTCTAGACGGAAGTCTAGTAGCCTATTCTATTTCTGAAGGCGGTAGCGATTGGCGAAAAATCCGCGTGATTGATGTAGAAACAAGAAAACCAATTGGGAATGAATTAATAGACGTTAAATTTAGCGGCGTTTCTTGGTATAAAAACGAAGGCTTTTACTATTCGAGTTACGATAAACCAAAAGGCAGCGAACTTTCTGCAAAAACCGATCAACACAAGCTCTATTACCACAAACTAAAAGAACCTCAAAGTAAGGATAAACTGATTTTTGGCGAAGAAATCAAACGCCGCTACGTAGGCGGTTATGTAACCGAAGACCAACGCTATTTGTTTATTTCAGCGGCAAATTCTACTTCTGGAAACGAGCTTTATTTCATTGATTTAAACAGCAAAGAGCGTAAAATCGTTTCCCTTCAATCGGGCTTCGATTACGATCTCGATGTATTGGATACGGAAGGAAACTATGCGATTGCAAGTACAAACAAAGATGCACCAACGGTTCGTGTAGTTCGAATCGATTTACAAAACCCAACAAAGTCTTGGAAAACAATTATCGAGGCAACCGAAAACGTACTTTCAGCATCAACCGCAGGTGGTTATCTTTTTGCTTCGTACCTTAAAGATGCTAATACTGTCGTTTACAAACACGATTATTCAGGGAAATTACTCGAAGAAATAAAACTACCTGGTTTAGGAACAGCTTCGGGGTTTTCTGCAAAAAAGAAAGAAACAACTTTGTATTATTCGTTCACAAATTACATTACACCGGGCGCAATTTATCAACTCGACATTAAAGAAGGAGCATCACAGCTTTTTAAAGCTCCAAAAGTAAACTTCAATTCAGAGAATTATGTTTCTGAACAGGTTTTCTACACTTCAAAAGATGGAGAGAAAATTCCGATGACCATAACTTACAGAAAAGATTTAGTGAGAGACGGGAATAATCCGACTATTCTTTATGGTTACGGCGGCTTCAATATTAGCCTGACACCGCAATTTTCGCCAACCGTTGCAGTATGGCTCGAAATGGGAGGCATTTACGCAGTAGCCAATATTCGTGGCGGCGGCGAGTACGGTAAAAGATGGCACGACGGTGGCCGACAGTTTAAGAAACAAAACGTATTCGACGATTTTATTGCCGCAGCCGAGTACTTAGTTCAAGCAAAATATACTTCGCCACAGCGATTGGCCTTGCGCGGCGGTTCTAACGGTGGTTTACTCGTGGGTGCAGTTATGACGCAGCGCCCAGATGTTGCTAAAGTGGCTATTCCAGCCGTTGGCGTACTCGACATGTTGCGTTATCACACCTTTACGGCAGGCGCTGGCTGGGCGTACGACTACGGCACAGTTGCCGATAGCAAGGAAATGGCGGCCTATCTTTTCAAATATTCGCCTGTACACAACGTACGTGCGGGCGTGCAATATCCGGCAACTATGATTCTTACCGGCGATCACGACGATCGCGTTGTGCCCGCACACAGTTTTAAATTTGCAGCCGAATTGCAATCAAAGCAATCCGGAGAAAATCCAACTTTAATTCGTATTGCAACAAACGCAGGTCACGGAGCAGGAACACCACTTGCTAAGGTAATCGACGAAACAACCGATGTGTATGCATTTATCTTGCATAACTTCGGATTTAATAAAATGCCAAAATAGCAAATGGAACGAACACCCAACACAAAACGCTACTCGATTGAGTGGCGTTTTTTATTGCGAAAGCCGCGCCGGATCGTTCTTTAAATAATTACTTATCGCGTAGTGTCCGAGGTAAATCAGTGGTGTTAGCAATATGGCCAACGAAAGTTTAAAGGTATAGCCTGTTAGTGCCGAGCTAATAAACGTATCAAAGTCGATTTTCCCGGGCAAGTAAAATGCAATTCCCAAAACTACAAACGAATCAATTAATTGGGAAATGACCGTCGAACCCGTACTGCGCAACCAAATTTTCGATCCGCCGGTTTTCGATTTTACGAAATTGAAAATCGTTACGTCTATGAGTTGCGACAATAAAAATGCAGCAATACTTCCCACAATAATCCACATACTTTGGCCAAATACCGCGGTAAAAGCCTCATCCGAAACCGGCGAAATTCCTTTGGCGGCCGGAACGCTAATAGCAACAAACAACAAGATAAAGGCATAAACAATTAAACCCGCCGTGATAAACGATAGCTTTTGAACTCCTTGCTTGCCAAAATACTCGTTGATTAAATCGGTAGTTAAAAAAACAATCGGCCACGGAATAATTCCAATACTCATAACAAATGGGCCGATTTCAATAAGCTTTCCGCCAATTAATTCCGCAACAACAGCATTTGTGATGAAAATTCCACACAGTATTACAAAAACTAAATCCTTTCTGGTTTTAAACATAAATCGGCTTTGTGTAAAGATATAATTAAAAAAGCTACCTGCTTAGCGAGTGTATAAGACCAACGTAAATATCTGTTTGTCAGAAATTAATTAAAAATCCTTGTCTCGCTAACATGTATTCAAATGAATAACAGCTCGCGTTCTGATATGTTCATTGTTAGTGCTAAACCCACCCAAACCTCTTTTTCTACTCTTTTTAAAAAAACAAGAGCGCGAATTTACGCCGCTGCTCCTTAAACCATTCCAAAACAATTGTTATATCCTTACGAAATCGAGATAGTTTAGCTAAATTTGCAGCCGAATTGTAATTCACTTCTATGAAACCAGATTTATTCCAAGCACCGGATTATTATTTGTTAGATGATTTATTGACTGAAGAACACAAACTCGTGCGCGATGCCGCTCGTGCTTGGGTTAAACGCGAAGTTTCTCCCATCATCGAAGATTATGCACAACGAGCTGAATTTCCTAAGCAAATCATTAAAGGTCTTGCCGAAATCGGTGGCTTCGGTCCGTATATCCCAGAAGAATACGGCGGCGCTGGTTTGGATCAGATTTCATACGGACTCATCATGCAGGAAATCGAACGCGGCGATTCAGGCGTACGTTCTACCTCTTCAGTGCAATCGTCGCTCGTAATGTATCCGATCTGGAAATACGGAAACGAAGAACAACGCCAAAAATACCTTCCAAAATTAGCTAGTGGCGAAATGATGGGCTGTTTCGGATTAACCGAGCCCGATTTTGGTTCGAATCCAGGCGGTATGGTCACCAATTTCAAAGATATGGGCGATCACTACCTGCTAAACGGTGCAAAACTATGGATCTCTAACGCTCCGTTTGCCGATATCGCAGTGGTATGGGCGAAAAACGAAGAAGGTCGTATTCACGGCTTAATCGTAGAGCGCGGTATGGAAGGCTTTTCAACGCCAGAAACACACAACAAATGGTCGTTACGCGCTTCAGCTACGGGCGAGCTCATATTTGCAGATGTAAAAGTTCCAAAAGAGAATTTATTGCCAAATAAAAGTGGTTTGGGCGCACCGCTAGGTTGTCTCGACTCAGCGCGCTACGGAATTGCTTGGGGTGCTATCGGCGCCGCTATGGATTGCTACGACACGGCCTTACGTTATGCTAAAGAACGTGTTCAGTTCGACAAACCTATCGCGGCCACGCAATTGCAACAAAAGAAATTAGCCGAAATGATTACCGAAATCACTAAAGCACAGTTGTTAACGTGGCGTTTAGGTGTGTTGCGTAACGAAGGGCGCGCTACAACAGCTCAAATTTCGATGGCAAAACGCAACAACGTCGAAATGGCGCTAAACATCGCTCGCGAAGCACGTCAAATCCTTGGCGGTATGGGAATCACCGGCGAATACAGCATCATGCGCCATATGATGAACCTCGAATCTGTGGTAACTTACGAAGGTACGCACGACATTCATTTGCTCATCACCGGAATGGACATCACAGGCCACTCGGCTTTCAAATAATAGAAATTCAAATTTCAAGTAAGAACGCGCTTTTTATAGGCGCGTTTTTTTATGGTTGTCGGTTTTATATGGGCGTATCGGCGGGTAATTTTTGGCAACAAACGAAACGTCCTTACGCCCGCCGTCGCGCTTTCCGTTCCAAAAAAAGGCGGCGCTTGCCTATTTCTTAATATTTTAAAATCGGCTTCTTTGAGTCGCCCATTTTCAAAAACAAAAATTGGGCAGGCGTCGCCTTTTGTTTTCACTGCAATCGCTTACGCAGAAAATACGTTCAAACGTTTATTCTTCCGGCGCAAGTGCAACAGCCAAACCAGCAATTTCGGGTGTAATGTGTATTTGGCATCCTAACCGACTGTTGTCTTTAACGAAATTAGCCTCGCTCAGCATGGCCTCTTCTTCATCCGATTTTTCGGGCAACTCAACGTCGTTTAGTACGTAACATTGACACGAAGCGCACATGGCCATACCGCCGCAAATACCAATGGTTCCTTCGGGAGCTAATTCGTACGCACGAACTACTTCCATCAAATTCATATTCATATCGGTCGGAACAGCAAGCGTGTGCGTAACACCCTCGCGATCGGTAATGTGTAAGGTAATTTCGTTTTCCATGCTCGTTCGAATTTAGTCGATGGCTTTTACAACAGCTTTTTCTGCTTCTTTTCGGCTGCCGTCAAAGCCGTCGATTCCCGAAACGGTCGTGTATTTCATTACGTATTTCTTACCCGGATTGAGTATTTGATATACACTTTGACACATTAACGTAGCTTCATGAAAACCGCACAAAATCAGTTTTAATTTGCCTGGATAGGTGTTTACATCGCCAATAGCATAAATACCTTTGATGTTGGTTTGGTAGTCGAGTGCATTGTTCACTTTTATCGCGTTTTTCTCAATTTCCAAACCCCAATTTGCAATAGGTCCGAGTTTGGGAGTAAGTCCAAATAACGGAATGAGGTAATCGCAAACAATGTTGCGCTGACTTCCGTTTTCGTCTATGGTAATAGCTTCGAGTTTTTCCGCACCGTGTAACTGCGCAACTTCGGCTGGCGTTATGAGTTTAATTTTACCTAAGTTTTTTAACTCTTGAACTTTCTCAACACTGTCGAGCGCACCTCTAAATTCGTTACGTCGGTGAATAAGCGTTACTTCTTCGGCAACGTTTGCAAGAAAGATACTCCAATCCAAGGCCGAATCGCCACCTCCGGCAATAACTACTTTTTTGTCGCGAAATTTCTCTGGATTTTTCACGAAGTATTCGACACCTTTATTTTCGTAAAATTCGAGGTTTTCGAGTACGGGTTTGCGCGGTTCGAAACTACCCAAACCGCCAGCAATAGCAATGGCTTTGGCGTGGTGTTGGGTTCCGGCATCGGTGGTAACGATAAACGATCCGTCTTCTAACTTTTCGATGTGTTCGGCTTTTTCGCCTAGAGTAAAACCGGGTTGAAATTGCTTGATTTGCTCCATGAGGTTGGTAACCAAATCGCCCGCCAATACTTCGGGATAACCCGGAATATCGAAGATGGGTTTTTTGGGATACAACTCCGAAAGCTGCCCACCAATTTGCGGCAAGGCATCGATGAGGTGGCATTTTATTTTAAGCAAACCGGCTTCGAACACGGCGAATAAACCTGTGGGTCCGGCTCCGATGATAAGCAAATCCGTTTGAATCATTTTTCTTTTAAGCTACGTTATTTGGTTACGTATTTCGGTAACGTATTTGGGTGAGGGATTGAAGCGTAAATCCTGCTACGACGCAAGGAGTAGCAGATTGCAGCGGAAAGCCCGACCGCCCGGAGGTACGGAGGGTGGGCACCCCCAAAAAAATCAAGCACTAATATTAACAACCGTCTCAATTTGGGGCGCCCACTTTTTAATTGTGGTTTCCACGCCAGCTTTGAGTGTCATTTGGTTTACACTGCAATGCGTGCAAGCCCCTTCGAGCTTTACGGTTACGTGTTTGTCATCGTCAATGGAGATGAGTTTTATGTCGCCACCGTCGGAATTCAAAAAGGGTCTGATTTCCGCGAGTGCGCTTTCCACGCTGTTTTTTAATTCTTCTGAGTTTTGTATT
The DNA here is from genome assembly GCF_002251775.1 of Flavobacterium aurantiibacter. Classification (GTDB taxonomy): domain Bacteria; phylum Bacteroidota; class Bacteroidia; order Flavobacteriales; family Flavobacteriaceae; genus Flavobacterium; species Flavobacterium aurantiibacter. The sequence continues at coordinate 21,551 of NZ_NOXX01000206.1, read as the reverse complement.
GCTGTCATGTTTGTGTTCTTTAAGAAGTTTTCTTAACCGCCGAGCAGCCTGCCATCGTAGTAATTTTAACGGCTTCGGTTGGTGGTAAATTTTCGTTTCTAAGAACGGTTTCTTCAACCACATTCTTAGTAATTTCTTCGTAAATGTACTCGACATGCGAGTTGGTTTGCAAAGCTGCGGGGCGACCGTAATCGCCGGCTTCGCGAATGCTTTGAATCAGTGGCACTTCGCCAAGGAAACGCACGTCAAGATCGGCGGCTAAATTGCGCGCACCATCTTGTCCAAAGATATAGTATTTATTTTCAGGCAGTTCTGCTGGCGTAAAGTATGCCATGTTCTCAATGATTCCAAGAACGGGTACTTTAATGGCATCCGACAGGAACATGGAAACACCTTTTTTGGCATCGGCAAGCGCCACGGCCTGTGGTGTACTTACGACTACGGCACCTGTGATTGGCAGCGCTTGTAAAATGGAAAGGTGAATATCGCCGGTTCCCGGAGGCAAATCGATTAATAGGAAATCGAGTTCGCCCCAATTGGCGTCGAAAATCATTTGGTTTAAAGCTTTGGAAGCCATTGGTCCGCGCCAAATAACGGCTTGCGAGGGCGAAGTAAAGAAGCCAATAGACAGTAATTTTACGCCATAGGCTTCAATCGGTTTCATTTTCGAACGTCCGTCTACGTCTATCGAAATGGGTTTTTCGTGTTCTACATCGAACATAATGGGCATGGATGGTCCGTAAATATCGGCGTCGAGTACTCCAACACGAAATCCCATTTTCGCCAAGGTTACTGCTAAGTTTGCCGTTACGGTCGATTTTCCAACACCACCTTTTCCGCTGGCAACAGCAACGATGTTTGAAATACCTGGCAATTCGTTTCCTTTTATCGGAGCTTGTGTTGGCTTTTCGGGTTGAACAACTTTGGTATTTACTTTTACGATTACTTCTTCACCAAAGCGTTCGGTAAGAATTTTCTTGATGTCGTCCTCGGCGCGTTTACGGATGTGCAGGGCGGGCGAGGCAAGGGTTACATCGACAACCACTTCGTTGCCGAACGTGAGTACGTTAGTTATTGCACCACTTTCTACCATGTTTTTTCCTTCTCCGGCTATGGTGATGGTTTCGAGTACGTTGAGTATTTCTTTTCTATCTAGTTTCATAAAGCGTTGAACCGCACAAAGATACTTGTGCTTAGGGATTTAAACCAATTTGTTATTGAATTTCGTGGTGCTGCATTTTTCGTTGCGCAGCACTTTTTTGTCGATTTTTATAAATGATGTACCCGATGGCGCCAACCAAAATGTAGGGAAATGCCATAAGATATACGATTCCGTCGTTAACAGCTGCTGCTTTTTCGGCGCCGTCTTCGGTTTCTAATACCGCACGACACATGGCGCACTGTGCTTGAGCACTTAGCGTTGACAACAACAAGGCAGCAAAAACTAATTTAGTTCGCATAATACGGTGAAATCATGAGGTAAATAATCACTCCAGTAACGGCAACATACAGCCACATGGGGAAGGTAATTTTAGCCAGTGCTTTGTGTCGCGCGAAATTATTGCTGATGGCTCGCACATACGTTAGCAGAACAAATGGGATGATAATTACCGATAAAGCAATGTGTGTCAGCAAGATAAAATAGTACACATAACGCACAAACCCTACGGCTTGAATTTCAGCTTCTGATAGTATTTGGTCGTGGTTAGTGTCCCCAAAATTCGTGCTTTCAGCGCTGCTGTGATAGGCTACATACATACCTAGAAAAGCAACGGAACACGCGATAGCTGTTTTCATGAGGCGTTCGTGTAAAGTGCGATTTCCGTTCTTAATTGCAAAAACGGCGGTAACGAGAAGCACTGCTGTTAGTCCGTTAATTCCGGCGTAGATTGGCGGCAGAAACGAGAAAGGTTTCACGTGTATGCCAAAATCGCTGAGTTTTACACTAAATAAAAGAGCAACGACAACGGGTATGGCTATTGATAATACGGCAATCCAAATGTTGTATTTTTTCTCTGCAGAGGTATTTTCCATGTTAGTTTAGAAGCGTTTTGATGTCGGTTATTAGTTCATTAACTGCTTTTGCGGAAAGTCCGTCGTAGTAAACAATTGGGTTTCCAAAATCATCGGTTCGGCTTTTAATATTTCCATTTTTATCGACTAGCGCAAAAAGCCCGGAATGTTCGAAACCGCCAGCAACCTTGTTGTTTTGACCCGCATAGAGGTTAAAACCGCGTGTAGCTACCTCGAAAGTATATGCTTTATCAGCACGAACAAAGTTCCAGTTTTCCGATGCGCCGAGCTTTTCCGCGTGTTTTTTCAGTACGTCGAAAGTGTCGTTTTCGGGATCGATGCTCACCGAAACAATCTGGAAATCTTTTCTATTGGCAAATGTACTGTCGATCTGACGCATGTTTTTGTTCATAACCGGACAAATCGTTGGACATTTAGTAAAGAAAAATTCGACGAGGTATATCTTTCCTTCGAGCGATTTGTTATCAACGACTTGTTCGTTTTGATTTTTGAAGCTGAATTTTGGTGCAGGTCCGATTTTCAAAACGTTGGTTGCTTTACGATCAATATTGGCAACGTTAAGGCGGTCGTTCTTAACAACATCGCTATTTTGGTACCGGTTAACGATTTTTGGCACGGCCCAAATCCCAAAAATGAGAATCACAAAAGCAATTCCGATGTATGATTTGTTCTTCATTAGATTTGACGTTTAGGCAAGTTCTTTTTAAGTGCCGCTCGGTACTCGTAGATTAGAATTTTAAAATCGTCGAGCATTTCGTTGCTCAATTCCGATGGGTAAAAGGTTGAATAACCTTCCTTGTACTCGTCGTCGTCTTTTCTTCCGCGGAGGTTTCGATCTTTATCAATCAAGAACACTTTATCGGTTCCGGCATACGAATCTAACTTTTCTGTAATTCCGTACGATTCGAAATAACGTTTAATCTCTTCCTGCGAAGCAAATACTGTCTTGTAGCCGGAAAGGTTGGTGGTAGGTTTTAACGCGGTGAAAATAGCAGCAACTTCGTCTTGAGTCTCGGTAGGGCAAACGTATACGAACTGCAAATCTTTAAACTCGAAATAGCGGCGGTAGATTTTCTCATTTAGATTAAAAAAATTACCTCGATGTTTGAGTAACTGCGCACCGGGAAAAGCAATCACAGTAATTTTCCCTGTAAGCTTTACAGGTTGTTTGACTGTTGTTTTCCAATCTGGGAGCTCTGCTACAGCTGTTTTTAAAGTGGGTAATTTAGTAAAGCTGTTCACTCCCGATGCAAAAAACAGGTATGCTACAATGGGCAAGACAAACAGAACAAAAAGAACTACATTTTTCTTCATTTTACGCGAAGCTCAGATGGATACAAAAATAAAAAAGGTATGCCAAAGCATACCTTTTTACATGATATAATATGTTGTTAAAAATTCCATTTAATGGTCGAATCTCTGAAGATTTCAAAGATATAATTCGCTTCCACCAAAAGGATGAATAACAAATAGAGAACAAGGAAAATTACGGGTGCAACAACCGACCAGCGCAAACTAGCTTTTTCACCTTCGATGTGCATAAACGCCCAAACAATGTAGTACGCTTTAACGATGGTTAAGATATAGAAAACCCAGTTTAGCAAATTCATGCCTAGCGCATTGGTGTGCAATAAACTTTCTGGTTTAATGATACCCAAGATAACTTCTACGGTTGTTACCACAGATAAAAGTGCGAAAACAAACCAAATTCTTTTTGTATTTGAAACGTGCTCGTGTGCCATTTTCTAATGTTTTTAAACCAAGTAAAATACTGTAAATACGAATACCCAAACCAAGTCAACGAAGTGCCAGTAAAGTCCAACTTTTTCTACCATTTCGTAAGTTCCTCTACGCTCGTATGTACCTAACAACACATTAAAGAAAATAATGATGTTAATGATTACACCCGAGAATACGTGGAAACCGTGGAATCCAGTGATGAAGAAGAAGAAGTCTGCAAAAAGTTTGCTTCCGTATTCGTTGCGAACCAAGTTTGCACCTTCCACCACGTACTTCGCGTTTGCAAGCATTTTCTCAGACTCTGCACGAGTTAAGATTTTCTTGTGTTTCGCTTTTTGAAGTCCAGGTTGTAAGGTTTTATCTGCTCTGTTTGCAGGTGTATCTTGATAGATAACTTCAGTTCGGATTAAAATATTTGGATTGGCAGCAAATCCAGCTTGAACTTCTTCTACAGAATAAGTTGGAAGTTCAGATTCTTTCATAAACCACACTCCTTTGTTGCGTGTTAACGTTTCACGCTCTTTTGGCAACGATTGTGCCACTTCAGCCAACGACAAACGCTTTCCGGTGTTGTCGACAAACTGCAACAAACTACCGCCTTTTGTTTCTATCGCTCCGTATTCTCCCTTAATGAAGTTTTTCCACTCCCAAGCTTGAGAACCCACAAAGATTAAACCACCAATAATGGTAAGGAACATGTAAAACGTCACTTTCTTCTTATTCATTTGATGACCTGCATCAACTGCCAGTACCATAGTTACCGACGAGAAGATAAGAATAAACGTCATTAACGCTACATAATACATCGGTGCGGTTACGCCGTGTAGAAACGGAAAGTGTGTAAACACCTCGTCTGCTAAAGGCCAAGTCTCAATAAATTTAAATCTGGAAAAACCGTAAGCTGCAAGGAATCCAGAAAAAGTTAACGCATCCGAAACGATGAAAAACCACATCATCAATTTCCCGTAACTTGCAGACATTGGCTCGTTACCGCCGCCCCAAGTTTTCTGACCCACACTACCTGGTGTAGTTACTGTCGCATCCATATAAGAGTGTTAGTTAAAAAGTTCCCAAATGTACGGTTTTTTCTTATTTGACGAAATACAAAAAGAAAAACAGATAAAGCCAAAGAAAGTCGAGAAAGTGCCAAAACATTGAACTTAACTCTATTCCCAAGTAATTGCCAGCACTATATTTTCCACGTAGCTGATTTACAAGGGTAACCACCAACGAAAGCAAGCCTCCAGCCAAGTGCGCCAAGTGCACCATAACAAAAGCATACAAGAATTGTGAGGTAATATTACTCGTCGGCCCCGTTAAAAACTGCCCGTTGGCCACCATTTCATTAAATCCTTCAAACTGCTGCGTCACAAATAAAACGCCTAAAACAAGCGTAACCGCCAAAAAAACAGTAGTTTTTTGCAACTGATTCGCAGCTATGCTCTTCTTCGCAAACCAAAAAGTAAGCGAACTAATAACCATAATTATTGTACTGTATACAAAATGTACCGGCAATTCAACCGGCTTCCAATCAGGACGCGATTTACTAACAATAAATCCACTCGTTAATCCGGCAAAAACCATCACCATACTAATGATCGCAAACCACAGGAGTAACTTCTTCGATCGGGCCGATTTTTCATCGTAAGTCAAATCTGCTTTTTCCATTATCTCAAAAATTTATCGATGACATAAACAAATTGCAATAGCGTAATATAACCCACACTTACCAGCATCAATTTCTTTGCTGCTTGCGCCGTGCGTAGCTTATACAAGTTAATTGCCGCCATAAGCATCCAACCGCCTAACACCAGCGTAACTACAGCCGCCGGAATACTTAGATACAACTTCGAAAGCGGAGCCACATAAGGTAAAACTGCTGGTAATAAACTCGCAACAATCAACCAAATGGTGTATAATATCGTTTGTGTGGCGGTCGACTGGTCTCGTTTTCCACTCGGCAACATAAAACAGCCCGCCTTCTGGTAATCGTCGTATAAAAACCAGCCAATTGCCCAAAAGTGAGGAAATTGCCAGAAAAATTGAATTAAAAACAAGGTTCCTGCTTCAATTCCAAAATGCCCAGTTGCGGCAACCCAACCCAACATAAACGGGATAGCTCCCGGAAAAGCACCCACAAAAACCGAAAGCGGCGTTATAGTTTTTAAAGGCGTATAGGCACAGGTGTACAAGAAAATCGAAATCGCACCAAACATGGCCGTTTGCTCGTTAATCGAATACAAGATTACCAGCCCAAGTAGCGTCATCAGCGTGGCCACAATAAACGCTTTGGTAACCGACATGCGGCCAGACGGAATCGGTCGGTTCTTTGTACGATCCATCAACGCATCCAAATCTTTTTCAATAATTTGGTTGTACGCATTACTGGCTCCCACCATGCAGTAGCCGCCAATTGCCAACAAAATTAAGGTGTAAAAGGTCTGTAAATTAACGGTTTCAATTCCCAGCAAGAATCCGGCAACACTTGAAAAAACAACACTTACAGCCAAACCGGCTTTGGTAATTTCTTTAAAATCGAAGAAAAGCGCTTTAACTGTAAAAATGTTTTGTTTCTCTGCCTGTGTTTGCATGATGGCTATCTAGACCGCTACGGGTGCGCAAAGATAAGTCAGCATTTTCAATTTAACCGAATAACAATTCGAAATAGTTCGTTAATAAGCCTTTCTATTTTTTGGGCGCACCGGCAAAACAACTCCTGCAAGTACTTCCTTACGGTTTTGCCGTCCTGCTTTCGCTCATAGTCCTCGCATCGTGGCTCGTAGCCTCGCCAAGTGCTGCGGGCTAATCCGCTCAATCAGTTGCGCAACAGCCGTCCGTACGATAAAAGTCTAATAATCGAAATACATATTAAATAAGTCGGCACGAATTCCCAACGAAAACCAAGTAGTTTGTAACGACTTTACGGTCAACGTCTCTGTTTCCGGACTAAAGTTACGTACCATCAAATGTGCAAATGCTTTTAAATTCGTCACCGGATTTACAATATAACCGGCCTGTAATTCACCGATAAACAAATCGGTTTTGTTTCCTTGTCCAACCAATACATTAGTATCAAACGGTCGGTCGGTGTTGTAATTCTTATACGGATCGCCGCCATAATTAAAATTGTCAGTATCAGTTTCAAAATCCAAACCACGAATACCGAAATTGAGTTTCGCTTCGCCAAAATAACGGCCTTTTTGGTAACGCCCAATAAGCACTAATTCTTCTAAATTCGCGCCCCATTGGTGCCCCAAAGCTTGATTGTTATGTCCGTAATTTGTTAACGGATCGCTGTGTTGATACACATACGGACGCAATCGGTTGTATTCAGCTTGTAAGTTCAAACCTTTAATTTTAAACGCATCGAAATACTTCACGCCTAATTGATAACCGTATTTGTTGCGCCAACTTTTGTTTTGTTCCTGAATATCGCCCAAAGCAAATTCGTCTAAGATAAATTGCCCATAACCCGTAACCGCATTGTTGAATTTGTATTTGGCCGTTAAGCCCAAAACGGCATTTCCGCTGCGCGCCGACGAGGTAAACTCCACCGAACGATAAAATATAATCGGATTTATAAAATTCGAATCAAATCCGCGTCCGTTCGAATTCGTCCAAACAACCGATTCAAAGAATCCCAAATTGAGGCGGTTTGATACGTTCCAACTCAAATAATGGTTGGCCATGTACTTACTGGCGTAGGTGCGTTCTTGGGTAACTTCTGGCCGCACATCTTTCAGAAACAAATACGTATTGGTGTACTTTATTTTCCAAAAGCGCGTATTCACTTTGATGAACGGATAGGGTGAGGCGCCGTCGGAGAGTAATAACGATCGGTAACCATCGCCCAAGAAATTTCTCCCGTAACCCAATTGCAAGTCGATAAAATCCGAGGGCGTAACGGTAATAATCGCCTCAGCCGACGGAAAGTCGTATGAGTCGGTTTTAAAACGTTTGGCAATGCCAACGCCGGGAATAATTGCCGGATCTCCTCCAGAAGGCGCGATCGATTCTGCATAAGCGTTGTAAAAACCAGCAAACCGACCCTGACTCTCATAGATCGAGGTGGTAAAAACAATCGCTTTCCCCAAACCACCTTGGAGCTGCACGCCACGGGTATTTTGAAAAGTCGAATTGTTGTCGAAATCGTTTGTTCGACCCATGCGTAAATCCACAAACGGATTGAGGGTAAACCAATAATCTTTACCTTGAAACTCAAAGAAATTCTCGTTCCAGAATTTGCGTCCCCACCAACCTTTGCGATCTTTTTTCATCGCTACCGTAGCAGCCTGAATGTCGAAATACTTGGAAACCTCTGCGTAAGTATAGGGCTTCGACCCCGTGTGATTGTTAGTGCCCATTTGGTTTAACGATTTGTCGAACCAACTGTAATAAAAGTGTGAGAACGGAATATTTAATTTGCTAGTAAACTGCGGATTGTTAAAAGGTAGCGACTTAATACTGTCGAGTTCGTTCGATTTTTTTTGCAGGTCCAGTCGAAACGAACGGTCAATTCCTTCTTTTGTTTCCTCTGGGGTAACTTCATTTAACGGAATGCGAATTTTGTAGGTAAATTTTTGATATGCTGGTTTTCCGTTGTTAACGCCCGGTTTTAGCGTGGGCAACATTCCTATCACTCGTTTAGCTTCTTGAATGAGTTCGGGATAAACGGCATCGGCAAAAAGAAATTGCGCTTTTCCTTCGGTATCTACAGCAAACAATACGGTAACAGTTCCTCGGTATCCGGCGGTTTTAATGGCCTCTGGAATTTGAAAATTATCGCTTACAAAAGTTTGCAAGGTTTGATTGAAACAATTTTTTTGCTCGGCTAGCTCTAAGTTCTCACAAGATGGAAACAACGGAACGCGATCGCGATCTTGCGCAGTTACAAATTGAAAACTCAAGCAAAATATGGTAATAAAAACAATCGAGTAATACTTTCTCATCAGTAATCAGAAGTAATTTTTTCTTGGTTAACCAACTGCAAAGCAGCAGAAGTTCCTATGCGTTTAACACCCATTTTAATGTATTGGTGTGCTTGTTCAAAAGTACGAATTCCGCCGGAGGCTTTCACCGGAAGTGGAAATCCGTTTTCTAATAAAATGGCTACCGTTTCGCGAGTTGCACCAGAACTAGCAGTTGCGGCCGCTTGATAAAATCCTGTCGATGTTTTCAGAAAAATTCGGTGCAAATCGTTTTCATGAAAGCGATCCACGCAATACTGTTTGATCTTTGAAACTACTTTTATCAACGTAGCAGGATCGATAGCTGCAGTCTCTAATATAATCTTACTCGTCTTTCCTGCTACATGCACTAAGTCGATTACTTGAAAAATATCTGAATAAAAAGCAGCCGTTTCGCCTTCGTGTAGTAAATGGTAATTGCATACCACATCAACTTCTTCCGCGCCAAGCGAAAATGCTTCGCGACAAGCATTCAATTTATCTTGCGTACTGCTATTCCCAAGTGGAAAATCGATAACAGTTGCGAAAATCGGGCGGTTCGTATCTTTAGAAAAGTACTTTATGGTGGTTGTAAGTTCGTTTGGATACACCACAACTGTTTTTACGCTCGCTTGTTTTGATTCTTCTAGAAATGTAGTAAACGCAGATCGGTAGGCAACTTCATCGGAAAAGTCGCTCGGTCTTTTAAGAAAAGTAGCATCCAAAAACGATGCGAATTGAGTTTCGTTCATTTGTACAGAAGCGTTTTCGTGTCGTTGCTAAAGGTACTAAATCATTTTTTGAGATCGATCTCTGCTTAAGAAGCGGTTTGCTTTCGTTGTTTTAAGCGCCGAAATATGTTATAACAAAGAATAAAAGCAATTGTTCCGAAGCTGTTTCCCACAACATCGCGCCAATCGCCATGTCTGCCTACAGTGCAATAGTGCTGTAAAAACTCAATAATAAGGCCGTAGCTAAACGATAATAGTGCAGCCTTTTTTAAATGACTACTCTTAGATTTTTCTGGTTTCCACTCTGCGAAAGCGAAAAACCAAAGCGCAGTAAATATGAAATGAAAAGTGAAGTGCGATAGCTTGTCGAACTCGTAAATCTTAACGTGCGGCAAACCGGTAACGTCAGTTAAACAGAGGTACAAAACTACGGCACTCCACAATATTGCGGGTACACTTTTTATGATTTTAGGCGCCAATCAATGCTTTATAATCGGTGTCGCTGAGTAGTGTTTCAAAGTCGGACGGATTCTCAACTTTAATTTTAATCATCCAACCATCGCCGTACGGATCAGTATTAACGAGCTCTGGATCCGATTCCAGTTTGTCATTAAATGCAATAATTTCTCCAGAAATAGGAAGGAACAAATCCGAAACTGTTTTTACAGCTTCCACAGTTCCGAAAACTTCGTCTTTAGCCAAAGTTTGGTCGAGGGTTTCAACTTCTACGTAAACAATATCACCGAGTTCTTTTTGAGCAAAGTCGGTAATTCCAACAGTAACGATGTCGCCATCAATACTTGCCCATTCGTGATCTTTCGTGTAACGTAAATTAGAAGGTATGTTCATGAGGTGTTGTTTTAATTTCTACAAAAGTATCAAATCTGCGGATGTTTTCTAATTTCCGAAGTTATATCTGAGTGTAAATCCGGAGCGAATGTTTGTAATAGGGAACGCGGTAGAGATAACTGCTTTCGAAAACGAGTGATCGTAGAAGAAAATCGCAGTGAAATTTTTGCTAAACGAATAGTCGGCGGTTAATTTTAGGTTCCAAAGATTTTGCCCGCCACCGAGTTGGTTGTTGTCGTAATCGAGATAGCGAACGATCGTTTTGTTGTTTCTCAAGGTGAAATCGGCTCGTAAATTTATATCGGATTTAATTACACCTGTTGGGTTATCTGCAAGCGCAGAGTTAAAAATAACATCTTTAATTCGGTACCCTAATCCAATGATGTATTCCATTCCCTGCACTTCAGTAAGCAAGTTGTTGTCGAAACTCAACGAGAGGGCGCGGTCTTTTTTCAATTCGGCGGTTACTTTCATCGAATTTTGCATTTCCATATCAATTTTAATCAGTGGATTAAATTGCTCCACCAAGTTGATGTTAGAGATAATGGTTCTAGAGAAGAAATTTCCGCCCGCATCTAAACCGTTCGGATTGTTATCGTATTCGAAGTTCGAACGGAAGGCGTTAATGGTGTACGAAGCGCGATACCCGTGTTGTAAACTAAAGCGTTTAAATCGGTCTTTAAAAAATTTGTAACGCATCAAACCGCTGTACTTGATGTTCCAGTTTGGGATTGGGAAGTCTCTAAACGGACTCAAAGAAACATCGCGAGCATCTTGACCCACGTAGGCAGCCATGAATGCGGGTAAAAGAACTTGTTGGCTATTTTTTCCATAGCCGCTTGGGAAACCATCGGCATCAACGTCGGTTGGGTCAAGACCGCGCTGAGCCGCTAAACGTTGCGCAACAATCAATCGATTTTCTCTAAAGTCATCGAAAGCTGCAGAACTTGTTTCGTCGCTTTTTGAAAAAGCCGTGCGAATCAGGTTGGTTGAAATGGAAAAGTTTCCAAATTCGTAAGGAGCACGCGGGGTGTAATTTCCGTCGCTAACGTCGAACTGTTCACTTTGGTTATTTACGTAGGTGCGGTTTGCTACTAAGTCGATTTTAAAATCTGGGAATAAGTCGATGTTAGCAGTAGCATCGATCGTTTTTGAAAGCACCTGAGAGTAGTTTCCGTTAAAATCTGGATAGTTGGTTAACCATCCGTTTTTAGCCGCTTCGTAGCGAACATCGGCCTGACTACCGAACACGAAACCTAAACTAGGCTTACTACTTCCGAAGAATCCCAAACCGGGTAAATAGCCTGGTAAAATGGTACCTGCTGTTTCTGTGTAGTTGACTTGAACATTTTTGACGCTGGTAAGCACTCCAATTAATCCGGTCATGAAAACACCACGCTCATTTTGAACGGCCGCTTTTTGAGCAACAACTTTCTCTCCCGGTTTTGGGGCGGCTGCAGGTTTCGTAGGTTGTTTGGTTTTTTTACCAGTAAGACCAATATAACGGTAAAACAAGTCCATGTTTAATGTCGTATTTAAACGATGCGCGCTATTGTTTTGAATGGTGTTACCTAAGTTGTAGGTAAGTCCGTTTACATCGGTAAAGGCTTGAAGCGCTTCCGATGCGCGTTGCCATTGGTAATCGCCGGTATAGGTGTACGACGATTTCAAGAAACTCAAGAACGGCAATTTGCTTAAAGGCAATTCGTAATTGACGGTAAGTTGCCGGTTGTGTGTATTGGCTTCACCCACGTTCAAGAAATCTTGCCAAATAGAGAAATTTTCGATAGGTGTGCCATCGGCTTGAAGGAAATTCTGAACCAAATTGCTGTTCGAAGCTTGATAGTTTACCTTTAGGTTTTTGGTGATGTTGTAGTTAAATCCGTATTGGTAATTGAACAAGAAATTTCTTCGGAAAAGCGGATCTAAACCAATTCCTTGCACATCAACTTGTCTGAACTGTTGTCGGTTGTATTGTCTAAGTACTGTTGAACTGAAGTTAATGTTTGTGGGTAAGTAATTGAAATTGAAATCGCTCAATAGTTTCCAATAACTGCTTTTCGACATGAACTTGATTTTCTTGAACGGTTCTACAGGTTTCGATTGAAAAGTGTACGAGTAATCGGCGGTCGTTCTAACTTGCTGATCGAGGTAATCTTCGATTTCGTAATCGTGGCGTTTCGTTTCGTTAAATGAGTAACCAAGCGTGAGGTTTTCAACATCGTAAATACGTTGTTTTTGTTCGGGTGCACGTTCTTTCTTAACTCCAATAAAGTTAATGCTCTTAGTTTTCGTGTACTCGATGGCACGTTCGCGAATGTTGTCGCGTTCGGCCTGATCTGCAGTCGCGTCGATAAGCTGATCCAATTTAATATCTTGATTGAACGGATCGTATTCTGGAGTAATTATTTCCTCTCCAACGCCGTAGTTAAACGGAATGTTTACACCCCATTTTTTAGGAAGTAATTTCCCGACATTGATGTTCGTAACGATATTATACTGTCGGATATCTTCCCGACTGCGTTCATTCGGACCGTCTTCCAGGGAACCGAAACCAATGGTCGACATACGTCCGGTTGCTGAAATTGTTGCGAAATCTGCTAAATTACCATCCAAGCTAGCAACGGCTGCCATACCTCCTTGGTTATCCATTTCGGCTAAACGCAATTCGTTAAACCAAACTTCTCCCACAATTTCGTTACCCGACACGGCTACAACTTCGGGATTATTTTTAACACCCACCATCAGTGTTCGCACCAAACCAAAATTTGGATTTCCTTTCACGCTAATTCGCATTTCATTGACTTTTCCAGCTAATGATGGATCGAGTTCTGATTCATTTAAAGAGTAAACTCCATCGACAGCGCCACTTGGGTTTTGTAATGCCAAGACTTTTAGTTTTGTCAGTAAACTTAAGTTTAGGTCTACTTCATTTTCTTGCGGCCAAACTAATTCGGCGGCTAAGTTTCCGTTCGGATTTTCAGGAACTGAAACTTTAAGTGGTAATTCAACTTGATAATAATTTTGGGTAAAGTCGTTTCCAAAACGAATAAAACCAATCATTTTTCGATCAGGTAGTGGCTTGTAGTCTGGCGATTCAATAGGTAGCGCTTCTGCATGCAAGAACATTTTCAACTTATTGAATTGACGCATATCTACACTTACGTTTTTGAAAACCGCTCGGGAGTCGTTTTCTTCCAAACCATTGCCGTACACGCGCAAAGCCAATGATTGCTCGTTTTGGCGAACAACCGTGTTGTTGTTAAACAACTGTTCTCTACTTACACCAGGAGGCGTTACGTAGTTTATTGGTTTTTTATCGCCATTCTCTTGAACATTCACGGCCTGAACATCGAAGTTGGTCTGGTCGTTATCTGGATTGTCATCAAGTGGATCTAAAGTAGCCGTATAACGTCTCCATTCGCCACGAACAAGATCAAGCGTTGCAAATCGAATAGTTATATCTTCTGAGAATCCAGTCAAAAACATACGCATGAAACGAATGGCGCGGAAGTCTTCGATAGGTCCAACCTTAACTGTATTGGCTCCTTGATCAATCGGAATTTTTAATTGAATCCAGCGAACGGGAATTGTTCCCGATTGTGATCCCTGAGGTATACGACCAACGGTGATACGTTCGTCAGTGATGTATCCTTCGCCGACAGGCATATTGGGTCGAATATCAACAGCATACTGAAAATATGCGTCGATAGTATTCATCGTATTATCTCTATTGATGTCCTCAACATCAGGAATAGTGGTATTTCCTCGGTTATTATCTGAAACTGAAACAGGCGAATTGCCTTCTAAACCGTTGTAATTTTTGTAGCGTTCCAGAACGTCTCCTTCTGCACTTAAATAAAATTGATAGTTATCCGCAGATGCATCGCCGGTGGCAGCGAAACTTGTAAACCGAACATTTTCATCTTTATCTTCTAAACCATCATAACCAACATCTTGCACCGCTCGATTGGCTTCGTTGGTATCAAACGCATAAATTAACGACTGCGATGCCGGAATTCGACCCCATGCAGAGGTGATCGTATTTTGTGTACTTCCACTTTCAGGTAATCCGTTTTCGTATTGTTTACGGCCGTCTCGAAGCACATCTTCAGAAATTTCTCCCAGGTTGAAGAATAATTTTCCCGTATTAAGCGGATTCTCGCTATCGAAATCGGCAGGTGCTCCACTACCGCGATAATAAGGGTCCATGATCCAAAATTGAATGTACTCGACGTTACTTTGCTCAAAATTAGTGGAAGTAATTGCGCGAGTGATTCCTCCAAAATTTTGCTCTGGGTTGGGAAGCGTATTAGATCCGTTTGCCGATGGGTTGTAGTTGTAAGGACCTCTTTCGGTTGGGTAATACGTTAAATCCAGTGTATTGATTACCGTTTGCTGACCATCAGCAACATCAACTTCTGGGAAAACCTCGTCGATGTAAACGCGGCGTGTTTTATTAAGAGATAAATCGGCGTCTGTTAAACCTCCCGGGCGTTGGCTAGTAAAAAATATGGGGTCGATGGTATACCACGAGAGTTTAGCACGTTTATAACCATACTCTAAATTGTCACTCAATTCTCCGTTAAAGTCGAACGGATTGTTAGGGTCTGTGCTGTCTTGCGGAACGCTGGATAACGACCAGGCAAGCGGACCTTTCATGTCGATTGTTGTTTGCGAACCTTCAAAATCGTCGACATACAAAGTTGCCTCTCCTTCAAACTGATCGGCTTTCGGCGTGTCGGGCTTTAGATACGCAAATTCTCCACGGAACGAAATGTTTGATGGCGCATCGGTATCCATGTTCGGCAATTTGTTTACCAAGCGCGTTAAGAAAGGTACTTCAGTGGCATAGTTTACGTTTGCTCCGTAGATGGAGTTGTTAACCGATTCTTGTCCGTAATTGGATTTTTGTGTGAACGGACGTTCAGTCATTTTTAAGAAAGTAGCTCCAACAAGGAATTTATCGCTGAATTTGTGTTCAACGTTAATTCCCATAAATCGGCGTGTTTGCTGTCCAAATACAGAATTGTTTTCAACGGAGATCTGTATCGGTGTGTTCGCTGCTGCTAAAGACGGATCCAAAATCTGAACGCGTCCTAATTGATAATTCACCGAATAATCAATCCCTTCTTGCAAGACACGACCACCTGCTGTTACGACAACAGATCCACGCGGCACGTTGTAGGCACCAATGGCAATACCGTCGCCGGCAGTCGATTTATATCGACCTCGAAGCTCGTACTTGTTTTTATCACTATCCTGTAGCGCTCTTGCTTGTGTGCTGCGATACATAGTTCTGAAAACGTATTTCGCCTGATTGCTGTTATAAGTAGCTGGATCGTTGTAATTTTCCGTTCCGGTTGTCGTAGCAAGTTTCTTAAATAAGAATTCACCAAAAGGTTCTACTGTTGTAAAAATGATGCGCCCATTTTGTGTATCGACAGTCAATCCTGGTATAAAGTCGAAAAATCCGTCGCCTCCAACTTGTGGGTCGTTTGTTACGTTTAAACGATCTATATTGAAAACCTTAAGAAGTGGTGTTCGTTCAACATCGTCGGGAAGCGGTAAAGTTCCGGCTGCTGTAATGTAGTTTAAAGGTGAAGGGTCTGAATACAAGATGTTGAAGCGGAAATCTTCTTGTTCTAACTGACCTCCAGGAGCAATTTGATAGATGTTTTTCATCATCAAATTCCATACAGGAGCGGTTAATCGTTGCCCATTTTGCAACTCGTTTTCCACATTAGTGAGGTTGCTTTTCAACATCTTTAAAACCAAACTTTGAGTAGAAACTACTTGTGTTTCTGGATTCTGCCCGTCGACAACCGTTGATTCTACACCGCCATTTGCGAATTCTCCAACCTGAAAAACTTCTCCACCACTGGTAAATTCATACGCTACGGCTAAGACTTCGTCGTTATTCAATCGCTGTTGTAAGGAAATGTAACCCAACTGCGGATGAAAGGTATATTCGTTTGAAGTTAGTTTGCGCGCGTTTTCCAATTTCGCATAATCCTGACCTTCAGCAACGACAACACCAGGAATATTAAAAGCTTGATTCGGACTCGTAGTGCTTATTTCTCGAATGGCATCTGTAAGATAACCGCCAGATCCGATTAAAGCAGGATCGAAACGGTTGTTGTTGTTATCTGGTGGGGTATTTGGTGCCGCGGTGAAAAAGCCAGAGGGAAGCGGATCGAGATAAACGACTTCATTGTCTTGTAAACCGCTTAATTGCGCTTCACCTAAATCTTGAAGCGCAACGATATTTCGCAAGTTGTTCTCTGTAGAACTTACTCGATTCTGACGATTGGTTACCCAGACTTCGATACGTGTAATTTGAATACGCGTATCTAAAACCGGATAATTTCGCATCGCAGCATCGTAGCGATTTCTAAAATACTGCGACAAGAAGAAGTGTCGATCGTTATCGTAATCTAAGGCAAAAAGGTCGAAGTCTTGAAGAGTGCCTCCGCCTTGCGCGGTAACTTGTCTGGTTTGTGATTTTTGCTCAGAGAAAACCCCGGTAACAGTTGTTCTTCCAAATTGGAACTGTGCTTTCACACCAAATAAACTCTGCGCACCTTTTATTAGCGAGGTATTTAGTGGTAGATTCACGTTACCTACTTCTATTTTTTGCAAGATATCGTCTTCGGTAGGCGTGTATTCGAGCTTGATTAAATTTTGAAACGCAAAAGTTGATTGGGTGTCGTAGTTGGCATTTACGTTAAGTCGAGTACCTACCTTTCCATTTAAAGCCATGCTAATACGCTGCTGAAAATCAAACGCAATGGCTTGTCTGTTCCTTGGAGAAAACGCCGGATTGTCTTGTCGGGTGAAACGAACACCCATGTCCATTTCAACTGATCCTGTCGGCTTCACGTCAATCGTGTTACTTCCAAAAATAGTTTCAAAAAAACTGGAGTTTACGTAGTAAGTTGGCAGCAAATTTTTCTTTTCGTCTTCACTGCCGGGACGATCTTCAAGTGCTTTTCCCTTTTCTCGAAAGTACTTTTTCATCGATTCTTTCAAAACTCGGTCTTCGTACTCTTTCGGCGTCAAAACCAAAGGAAGAGTTATATCAAAACCTCCAACGGTATTCGTATACACGTAGCGATCGGTTTTTGGGTCGTAAGTATAGAGTTCTACAATGCTTGGTGGATTTCCGAGATCAATTTTTCCCGAATTATATCCAACAGTGTCGCGCACTTGTTCGTTTTCCTCTTCATCAACCTGCGATACAGCGTTCTGTGAAGAGAAAAGTATTGCTAGCAAAAGCAATAATTTATATAGGTATTCTGATTTCTTCAGAAATTTCTTTTCCAACTACGATAATATTTTTAAAGCCTGTTTGATATAAGTCTCCACATTTGCATCGGGCTGTTCAAAAACAATCTTTTCGAGTGCTTTTTCTGCTAACTTTTTGTTAAAGCCCAAAACTTCCAATGCTGATAACGCTTCATCTCGTTTTGTATTGTTTTGCGAAACGGAAACTTCGTCGATATCGTATAATTTTAACACCTTATCGCGCAAATCAATGATTACACGCTGAGCTGTTTTTACCCCAATTCCCTTTATGCGCTGAATCGTAGCCACATCACCCGAGCCTATAGCTTCGATAATTCGTTTCGGCTCGATCGACGAAAGCATCGTTCTTGCAATTCCGGCACCAATTCCGTTGACTGATATCAACATTTTGAAAATCTCGCGTTCCGATTTTTCGAAAAAACCAAACAAAGTATGCGCGTCTTCCTTTATCTGAAGATGTGTATAGAGTTTAATATATTCGGAATCTTGAATCAAGGAATAGGTGTGAAGCGATATATTGACTTGATAACCAACGCCATTACAGTCAATAACCACTTCGGTTGGCAGCTTTTCAATCAGTTTCCCTTGTATTTGAGCAATCATGGTGTCAGAGTCAGCGCTCAAATGTAGCAAAAATCTTAAAAAAGGCTTAAAATCAAAGGTCAAATTGCGTATTTAACCGACACACAAGGCTATTTTATATCAGCAATAGCAAATAACGAACTTTTTAGACTTGTTATCTGACTGAAGAAATCCTGAAATTAGCGCTTTTTGCGTTTTTCTTTTTCCTGCGCATCCACTACAGCAACAGCAGCCATATTTACCATTTCCTCGACGCTGGCACCCAACTGAAAAATGTGTACCGGCTTGTCCATCCCTAAAATAATTGGGCCCACCGAATCAACATCGTACAACTCTTTTAATAGCTTGTAAGTGATGTTAGCCGACTCCAAATTCGGGAAAATCAGCGTATTTACTTTTTTTCCCGCGAGTTTTGAAAACGGAAACTTCTTTTCTAACATTTCAGAATTCAAAGCAAAATCTGTTTGAATTTCGCCATCAATAATCAAATCCGGATAGTAATTATGCAGATACGCCACGGCCTCGCGAACTTTAGCAGCGCTTCCATGAGCCGAAGAACCAAAATTCGAAAACGAAATCATCGCTATAACCGGCTCCATACCAAACATGCGAACAGTGCGAGCCGTCATCAAAGCAATTTTCGCCAAATCGTCTGCACTTGGGTTCGGATTAATCGCCGTATCCGATAAAAACATCGGCCCGCGATTTGTCATCATCATATTCGCAGTAGCAATTAACGAAATACCAGGCGCCTTGTCTATTAATTGCATCATCGGCTTGATAACCGACGGATAGCTGCGCGAATATCCGGTTACCAAAGCATCGGCATCGCCTTCATTCACCATCATCGCCGCAAAGTAATTGCGTTCCCGCATCCACTTTTGGGCATCGAGTAGTTGTATGCCTCTACGTTGGCGCGATTTCCAATAAATATCGGCATATCGCAAGCGGCGCACGTCTTCTTCTTTTGTTTTCGGATCGTAGATCGGCACATCGGCATCAAATCCAATTTCCGATTTCAATTCCAAAATAACTTCTTTATTACCTAGCAATATCGGATGTCCAATCTTCTCTTCGTAAACAATTTGTGCCGCTTTCAAAACATCCAAATGATCGGCTTCCGCAAAAACAATACGTTTCGGATCCATTTTTGCGCGGTTCATCAACAAACGAACCATCTTATTGTCGCTACCCAAACGCTCTAAAAGCTCATCTTCGTAGCGTTGCCAATCGGTAATCGGATGTGTTGCCACGCCCGATTCCATCGCCGCACGCGCTACTGCCGGAGCTACTTTTGCAATCAATCGCGGATCAAACGGCTTCGGAATGATGTAATCTCTTCCGAAATTTAGCTTCGTTTCGCCATAAGCAATGTTCACTTGTTCCGGAACGGGTTCTTTCGCTAAGGCTGCTAACGCACGAACTGCCGCCATTTTCATAGCCTCGTTTATCTTAGTCGCTCGAACATCTAAAGCGCCACGAAATATGTATGGAAATCCTAAAACATTATTCACCTGATTCGGATTATCGCTTCGACCCGTGGCCATAATAATGTCTTCTCGAGTTGCTACGGCTAAGTCGTAATCGATTTCGGGTACCGGATTCGCCATCGCAAATACAATCGGATCCGCAGCCATACTCAACAACATTTCTGGCGTAAGCAAATTCCCGGCTGATAATCCCAAAAATACGTCGGCACCAACCATCGCGTCTTTCAAAGTAGTTCCTGGAGTCGCCGAAGCGTATCTTTTTTGCAAATCCGATAAATCAGTACGTGCCGAACTCAAAACGCCGTCTTTGTCGAACATCACAACATTTTCAGGTTTCACACCCAACAATACGTATAAATTCGCGCAAGCTAAGGCTGCCGAACCTGCGCCAGAAACAACGAGCTTGATATCGGAAATCGATTTTCCAGCCAATTCTAACGCATTTAGCAATGCAGCCGACGAGATGATGGCCGTTCCGTGCTGGTCGTCGTGCATCACCGGAATGTTGAGTTCTTCCACCAAGCGGCGTTCAATTTCAAACGACTCCGGTGCTTTGATGTCCTCCAAATTAATACCGCCAAATGTGGGCGCTATGTTTTTAACGGTATTGATAAACTCGTCGATATTTTTTGTGTCGATTTCAATATCAAATACGTCGATGTCTGCAAAAATCTTAAACAACAAGGCCTTGCCCTCCATAACGGGTTTAGAGGCTTGCGGACCGATATCTCCTAATCCTAAAACTGCAGTTCCGTTGGTTATTACCGCAACCAAGTTTCCTTTCGCAGTGTACTTATACACATTGTCTATATCTTTTGCAATCTCCAAACATGGCTCGGCTACACCTGGCGAATAGGCCAAAGAAAGATCGCGTTGTGTAGCGTATTTTTTGGTGGGTACCACTGCAATTTTGCCCGGTTTCGGCTTTGCATGATACAATAGAGCGGCTCGACGTTTGCTGTAATCAGACATAAGAAAACGATATAGTTCAGCGCAAAGGTAAGGGCTCAAACGAAACATCAAAGTTAAAAGGATTGATTTTAAAAAAATGTTCGTATTTCCTTTCTTTTTATTTGGGCGCCCCGCTCCCCAGCCTTTCCCAAGCAGCGGCCCGGCTATTCGTTGCAAGTCCTCAACACCCGTTTTGCTCCGCTACAACAGGTGTTTCCGGGCTTTCCACTGCTATCCGTGGCGCGGGCATCCGTTTCCACGAAAGTGCGCAAACATAAAATGTCTTGTTTTCCAAAACAGCATCGCAAAACCTTTGTGAGTTCACGTGAAATTGTCGACTGTAGATTAACTACTTTTGCAAAATCAGATTTCCATTCATGTCAAAAATTAGAATTACCAAACAATTTAACTTCGAAACTGGCCATGCGCTATATGGTTACGACGGAAAATGCAAGAACGTGCACGGGCACAGCTACAAACTTTCAGTAACCGTAATTGGAGTTCCCATTGCCGATCCAAATAACGTGAAGTTTGGCATGGTCATCGATTTTTCGGATTTAAAACGCATCGTAAAAGAAGAAATCGTCGATCAGTTCGATCATGCAACCGTTTTCAATAAGAATACACCACACGTTGAACTTGCGGCGGAGTTAATTCAACGGCAACACCACGTTTTGTTGGTCGATTATCAACCGACGAGCGAAAATATGGTGATCGATTTTGCGGCTCGTATTAAAGCGCGACTGCCGCAAAACATTGAACTGCATTCGTTAAAATTGCAAGAAACCGGCACTTCTTTCGCCGAATGGTACGCTGCCGATCAAGCATAAAAAAAACCGACTAATTGTCGGTTTTTTTATTCGGTCAAATCATCCTTACTTCTTCACGATTAGGAATTCGCTACGTCTGTTAATGGCGTA
>NZ_NOXX01000185.1 GCF_002251775.1 Flavobacterium aurantiibacter | reverse complement strand
AAGCTGGAAATTAATTTAATACAATTTTTGTCGTGTACTTAGCGAAAACACTACAATTTCAATTTTCGACCTCAGCGGACGGGTTGTAAAAAACACAAAAATCCAATCCAACAACGAAACTATAAACCTATCCGGACTTACCGCCGGAACTTACATTGCCACCCTCAAAAACGGCAACGAACAACAAGTGCTGAAATTTGTAAAACGGTAAAAATTAAAATCACCCCAACAAAAGCGACTCCCAACCGAGTCGCTTTTTTGTTGAATTATCTCGAAGTATAATTTTTTAAATTCAACTAAAAAGCAGATTTTTTTGCAGACTTACCTTTATTTGGGCGCGCCGGCAATACAAATCATCGCTGCGCCACGTTCCTGCTCTGCCGTCACGTGTTCCGTTTTATCTTTTTGGCTAAACGATACTGGAAAAAACGTAACGCCAAAAAGGATATCACTGCACCCGTTCGCGCGAAATACGTCTTTGAAAAAACGGCAATTATTCAACAAATCGTCTGAAAAACAATTTCTTACAAATCCAAAATCGAAACCTGAACTTGCGTCCCACTGTTCATGTCTTTAATGGAAACCTCTTGCTTCTCCATCTCCGAACTTCCACATAAAACAACCTTAGCAAATCCGCGTTTTGAGGCATACTGCAATTGCTTCTGAATTTTCGCCGCATCCGGATAAAAATCGACTGTTTTTCCCGACTTACGCAATCTTCTGCAAACCTGCATCGCATACTCCGCTTCTTGCACGCCGTAATTCAAAACCAAAAACTCCGGCGTTCCATTCAACGAATCCGAAAACAAATTTAATGCCTCTAGGGCCAAATAAATCCGATCCAATCCAAACGAAAGTCCAACACCGCTAATGCCCGGCATGCCGAAAATCCCGGTTAAATCATCGTAGCGACCTGCTCCACCAATCGAACCAATGCCCACCTCAGCAGGCGCAGCCACTTCCATGATAGTACCCGTGTAGTAATTTAAGCCGCGAGCCAATGTTAAATCTAAACCCAATGCAACCGCTGGAAATGCGTTCAAATCAACCCGATTTAAAATAGTTCGAATCTCCGAAACGCCTTCTTTCCCTATAGCGATATCAGCAAAAAGCACATCCAAATGCTGCAGTTTCTCTTCAAAACTACCCGTAAGCCGAATGATCGGTAAAGCGGCATCGATACTGGCCTGCTCAAATCCACGCTCTTTTAATTCGGCAATCACACCGTCCTCGCCTATCTTATCGAGTTTATCGAGAACTACGGTAAATTCCACCAACCGATCGGCAGCGCCAATCAATTCAGCGATTCCTGCCAAAATTTTACGATTGTTAATTTTAATCGTTGTTCCGTTTAGTTCCAAACGCTGAAAAACCTCAGCATAAATTTCAACTAATTCAACTTCCTGCCACAAACTCTTACTTCCCACCACATCGGCGTCGCATTGATAAAACTCTCTAAAACGCCCTTTCTGCGGCCGATCTGCACGCCATACCGGCTGAATCTGATACCGCTTAAACGGCAATTCTATCTCATTTCTGTGCTGTACCACATAACGCGCAAACGGAACTGTTAGGTCGTAACGAAGCGCTTTTTCAGAAATATGCTTGGTAACTTTTAAAGATTGTTTCTCGTGCAACAAATCCGCAGGAACGTCCTTCAAAAAATCACCCGAGTTCAAAATTTTGAAAATCAATCGATCGCCTTCCTCGCCGTACTTTCCCATAAGCGTTTCACTATTTTCAAATGTGGGCGTTTCAATGGGCGAAAATCCGTACTTTTCAAAAACCGATTTAATAACTCCGGTGATGTAATTGCGGCGTGCAATTTCCAATGCATTGAAATCGCGCGTTCCTTTTGCTGTAGCAGCTTTAGTCTTCATAGCTTAAATTGAAGTTGCAAATATCTAACAAAATAGCCTGTTGTTCGAACTTTTTTCGGAAAGCACTGTAACAAATTGTCGCTTCAAACAACTAAACAAATATGTTTAAACTCTTTCGCGAAAACGTAAAAATTGCCCGAGGCGCCATCAGGTCGCAAATACTTCGTACCACATTAACGGTGCTCATTATGGCCATTGGTATTATGGCACTTGTTGGTATATTAACCGTAGTTGCCGCACTAGAAAATACGCTTACTGGAAATTTTGCATCGATGGGTTCGAACACATTTAACATCAATCAATACACGCAAGTTACGCGTCGCGGCGGCAGTAACGAAATCTGGAAACCCAATCCAACCATCGATTACACCCAAGCACGTGCTTTCGTAAGTCGGTACGATTATCCTTCAACCACTACTTCCCTATCGTTTACCGCAACAACCAAAGCCGAAGTACGCAGCGGTTCTGCCAAAACCGATCCAGAAATATCAGTTGTTGGTGCCGACGAGAATTTCTTATCCAATGCAGGTCTCGAACTCACGCAAGGTCGAAATTTCAATACGTTCGATATCTCAAATAATACCCGCTTTTGCATATTGGGAAGCGATTTTCTTAAAGGCCTATTCAAAGATATTCCGCCGCTTGGAAAAGAAATTGCCATTCGCGGAACCAAATTTAAAGTCATTGGTGTTTTGAAAGAAGAAGGTTCTACTTTCGGAAATTCGCAAGATTTGCGCGTAATCATTCCAATTCAAGTAGCGCGATCCATGTACACGGAACCAAATATTAATTTCGACTTGAGCGTAAAAGTTGGCGATAACAAACTGCTGAACGCCGCCGTAGATCATGCCGTAGTTACCATGCGACAAGTGCGAAAACTAAGCCCAGTGGAAGAAGACAATTTTGGAATCGAACGCAGCGACGACCTCATCAAACGAATTCAAGACATTACGGGTTATCTCGATATTGCTGCCGTAGTAATTAGCGTGATAACCATTTTTGGATCTTCTATAGCTTTAATGAATATCATGATCGTTTCAGTAACTGAACGCACACGAGAAATTGGTGTCCGAAAAGCCTTAGGGGCAAACAAAAGAACGGTTGCTTTTCAGTTTTTTATTGAAACACTGCTTATCGGACAAATCGGCGGATTAGTTGGAGTTATAATCGGTCTCTTAATTGGTTGGGGGATTTCGGCTGCACTTAGTTTTTCATTTGTAATTCCGTGGATGGCCATCATTTGGGCATTTATCGTGAGCTTTATCGTAGCAGTTGTTTCCGGTTCATATCCCGCTATTAAGGCATCTAATCTCGATCCCATCGAAGCGCTTAGGTACGAGTAAGCTTAAGCATACGAACATTTCCACGAAAATCTGTTCGTGTGGTTAGTCCGTAAAAGTTGTATTGGACCGCCAATTCACGCATCGGTTTTTCCAAATACTGATTAATCTCGAAGTACAAACTGCCTTCTGGCTTCAAGCTTTTCTGAGCATATTCCAAAATGCGTCTGTAAAACAGCAGCGGGTCATCATTGGTCACAAACAAAGCTAAATGCGGTTCGTAATCTAAAACATTGGCTTGCATCTCATCTTTTTCAGCTTCCCTTACATACGGCGGATTACTCACAATTACGTCGAATAAATCCTTAGGTAATTCCGTTCCCAAAACATCTGCCAAAATAAAATTGGTTGCCGCATCCAAAAATTGTGCATTTTTTTCGGCCACAGCCAATGCTTCGGCAGAAATATCGATTGCAAAGACGGTTCCCTTCAGCGAAAGCGCTAAACTTATCGCAATACAACCCGAACCTGTGCACAAGTCAATAACCTTCAAATTGCCTCGATTTTGATACTCTTCTACAATCCAATCCACCAATTCTTCGGTTTCAGGTCGCGGAATCAACACATGCGGATTAACATGGAATTTTCGTCCGTAAAACCACTCGTAACCCAAAACATACTGAATCGGTTCGTGCTGCAACAACCGTACTTTGGCAGCGTTAAATTGGTGCACAATTTCATCAGAAAGTTCGCGATCGGGTTCTGCAAAAAACTGCGCTTTCGTCAATTCTGCGTAAGCTTCCAACAACATAAAAAAGAACGTGTCGGCTTCTTGAGCATCTGGGAAATTCCCGATGAAGCTTTTGCGAAAATGTTGCAGACTTGTTTCCATTTGAAAAAATATCTGCGAAAATATCTAATCGTAAACTTACATTTGCGATATGAACGATAAAGTTTACATGCTTCGCTGCTTGGAATTAGCAAAAAAAGGCTTGGGAACCACCTACCCGAATCCTTTGGTAGGCAGCGTTGTGGTACATAACAACTGTATTATTGGCGAAGGTTGGCATCGGAAAGCGGGTACGCCTCACGCCGAAGTTCACGCCATACGAGCCGTTAAAAACAAAGAGCTTCTTGCTGAAAGTACACTTTACGTAAATTTAGAACCGTGCAATCACCACGGAAAAACCCCACCTTGCTGCGATCTGATTTTAGAACATCGCGTGAAACGAGTCGTTATTGGAACGATCGATTACCATAGTTTGGTTAATGGCAGCGGAATTGCACGTCTAAAAGACGCAGGCGTTGCAGTTACGGTTGGCGTTTTGGAAGCGGAATGCCAAGAGATAAACCGTCGTTTTTTTACTTTTCATGCGAAAGGTCGGCCTTACATCATTTTAAAATGGGCAGAAAGTGCCGACGGATTTATGACTGCCGATCCAAACCAACCAAATTTTCCAGTAAGCAATAAGCTTAGCAAACAGTTTTTGCATAAAATGCGTACCGAAGAACAAAGCATACTAGTGGGGACTCGCACCGCATTAATCGACAATCCGAGCTTAACGGCACGTATGTGGAAAGGAAATAATCCGTTGCGACTACTGCTCGATTTTGAACATAAAATTCCGACTAAAAATTTTATATTTGATGATGCCGCGCCTACGATTCGAATCGATCATGATTTGGTCTCGCGCGAAAATTGGATCGCTGAATTGCTAACTTATTTGAAAGAACAAAACGTTCAATCGCTAATTGTAGAAGGTGGAAAACAGGTTTTAGAACAATTTATAGCACTAAAGCTTTTTGACGAAGTTCGGATTTTTAAAAGCGCGTCATATTTTGGAAACGGACTTTTGGCACCTCAATTCGATAAAAGCGATGCAAAAGTAGAGGCAGTTGGAGCGAGCACAGACAAGCTATTAACCATTAGACCAAATGATACAAGCAATTATTTTTGATTTTGGAGATGTTTTAATCGATTTGAACAAAGCCGAATCGTTGGAAGCATTTCGTAAAATCGGACTGGAGAAACCCAACGAGCAGCTTCTTGAACTAAACGATGCTTTTGAACGCGGGAAAATCACAGAGAATGCCTTTTTGTCTGGAATTCAGAGTTTTATTCCTACACAATCCATCGAAACCATAAAAGCAGCTTGGAATACGCTCATTGGAGACTTCCCTCTTGAACGATTGGAATTACTGCAAATGCTCAAAAGCAAATACAAATTGTTTTTGCTCACCAATACCGACATTATTCACATGGAAGCTTTTGAAGAAGAAGTGGGCGCATCGTTTGCCAGTGCCTTCTATCAGTGCTTTGAGAAAGTATACTACAGCCATGAAATGGGTATGCGAAAACCAGATCCACAAGTTTATCTCACTATACTGCGCAAACACGATTTAATTGCAGAACGCACGCTTTTTATTGATGATAAGAAAGAAAATACGGATGCTGCGGCACAATTAGGTTTACAGGTTTGGAACTTACAAGTTGGCAAAGAATCGATTATGAATTTGTACGATAAAGGAATTCTTTAATCTAACACTACTTGAATACAATTTCGGAAGCAGTTACCGCGGTTCTTTACAAAGAGAAAAATAGTAAGTTTTACGGCTTCTTAATTCCGTTAGAATCTGAAAATCAATTAAAAGAGCGAATCGCTGAAGTAAAAAATCAATTTCCAGGGGCCAATCATTATTGCTATGCTTTTCGCTTACGCGGAACGAACGAAAACTTGATTTATCGCGCATCCGACGACGGCGAACCTTCAGGAACAGCGGGACAACCCATTTACGGACAATTGTTGTCGGCCGATTTAATTAATGTTTTGTGTGTGGTTGTACGTTTTTTTGGCGGTGTGAAATTGGGCACAGGTGGTTTAATTTCGGCTTATCGCGAATCGGCACGCTTAACCATAGCTGAAGCCGTTCTTGAAAAATTCGAACCAAAAGTGCAGTTTCAGATTTCAGGACCGTACGGACAAGAAGCCGCAATATTTCGTTTGCTTAAAAAAGTTCAAGGAGAAATCATCGATAAAAGTGCAGGAACTGAAATTTCTATCGAATTTTCAATTAAAGTTGCCGCTGTCGAATCCTTACGCACGAGCTTTTCTGAGCACAATCACGTATTAAGACTCACTGAAATTAGCTAACTTTTCGAGAATGTACGAAGGCGGTTGTGTGGGGCGGCCGGTTAATTTATCTACAAACACCAAAATTGACGAACCTGTTGTTAATAAGTCGTTTGACTCATTTCGAATTTCGTAAGAAAACTCAATCTTGACATTTGAGAGACTTTCAAAAAAAGTTGTGACGGTAATTTCGTCGTCGTAACGCGCCGGTTTTTTGTAGTTCATTGTCAGCGAAACAACGGGCAACATAATTCCGTTGTCTTCCATCCATTTATACGAAATCCCCAGTGATCTCAACCATTCCACACGACCTATCTCAAAAAACACGGCATAATTTCCGTGGTATACAACGCCCATTTGATCGGTTTCGGCATAGCGAATTCTAGTTTCATATTGGTGTGATTTCATGTATTTTTGAAATGAATTTTTACGGTGTTAAACGAGCACATCTTACAACTATTTTTTCAAAAATTCAATCCCCAAATTATTTTTTTTTAAAGATTTTTGTTCACATATTTGTTCACCTGAACATATCTACCGAAACGCTCTGATTTGGTGGAAATTCAACAAGACAAACTCAAAAAAAAGAAGGATTTATGACAAAAACCGCGCAATCGGTATGGGAAAATTGTCTGTCTTTTATAAAGGACAATATTCAAGATCAAGCATACAAAACTTGGTTTGAGCCAATTAAATCGGTTGAGCTTACGGATAATGCATTATACATTCAAGTTCCGAGTAAATTCTTTTACGAGTGGTTGGAAGAGCACTATGTGAAGTTGCTTAAAGTTGCTCTGACGAAAGAACTAGGTAAGAATGCCAAATTGCTGTACAAAATTAAGATGGAGAACACGTACGGCAACAATCAACCTTTTACCGAACAGCTTCCAAGTGCAAGTCGCGCTCCTGTAAAAACCCAAGAAGTAGATGCGCCTTTCAGAAATCTAAGTCCGGAATTAAAAAATCCGTTTGTTATTCCAGGAATACGAAATCTGAAAATCGAATCGCAACTAAATACCAATTACAGTTTCGACAACTTTTTAGAAGGCGAATCGAACCGCCTAGCTCGTTCAGCTGGTTTAGCGGTGGCGAACAAACCTGGTGGAACCTCGTTTAATCCACTGTTAATTTTTGGCGGAGTTGGTCTCGGAAAAACACACCTAGCGCATGCTATTGGCGTAGAAATCAAAGATAAATATCCCGAAAAAACAGTACTTTATATTTCTGCAGAAATCTTTACACAACAATTCATAGATTCTGTAAAGAAGAATAACCGTCACGATTTTATTCACTTTTACCAGTTGATCGACGTATTGATTATCGACGACGTTCAATTCTTTTCAGGAAAAAGTGGAACACAAGACGTATTCTTCCATATTTTCAATTACTTACATCAAAACAATAAGCAAGTAATTTTAACTTCAGACAAGGCGCCTGTAGACATGCAAGACATCGAACATCGTTTGTTATCTCGCTTCAAATGGGGCTTGTCTGCCGAAATTTACCAACCTGATTACGAGACACGTATCGCGATTTTAAAGAATATTTTATATCGTGACGGCGTGGAAATGCCCGACGAAATTATCGAGTACGTTGCTAGAAATATCAAAACAAACGTACGTGAACTCGAAGGTGCCATTATTTCACTAATTGCTCAATCTTCTTTCAATAAAAAGGAAGTAACAATCGAACTTGCAAAACAGGTTGTTGAAAAATTCGTAAAGAACGTAAAGCGCGAAATTTCAATAGATTATATACAAAAAGTTGTATCAGATTATTTCCAATTAGATATTGATACGCTACAATCTAAAACCAGAAAACGTCACGTAGTACAAGCCCGACAGTTAGCTATGTTCTTCGCTAAGAAGTTTACCAAAGCGTCGTTAGCAAATATAGGTAGCCAAATCGGCGACCGCGACCATGCTACCGTACTTCACGCTTGTAAAACCGTTGACAATTTGGTTTCGACCGATAAGCAGTTCAAGAAGTTTGTAGACGACATCCACAAAAAATTGTCTTTGTAATGATTACAAAAATCTTGATGGTATGCCTAGGAAACATTTGTCGTTCTCCTCTGGCGGAAGGCATTTTAGCAGATAAATTGCCCCGCGATCGATTTGCAGTTGATTCGGCAGGAACCGGTAATTACCACGTTGGTAAAGCACCTGATGCCCGATCGATTAAGATTGCAAAACTCAACAATATTGATATTGCCGGACAAATTGCGCGACAGTTTAAGCCCGAAGACTTTTTCAGATACGACTATATTTATGCAATGGATCAGTCGAATCTTGACGATATTTTAGAACTCGCTCCAAACGAAGAAATGAAATCAAAGGCACGATTAATCTTAGACGAATTGTTCCCTGGTGAGAAAGTAGATGTCCCAGACCCGTATTACGGCCACGATAACGGATTTACACTGGTATATCAAATGCTCGACGAAGCGTGCACCAACATCGCAAATCGATTGCTTGATGAAAACCAACGCTCATGAAGCCTGTCTTCTTTAAAGGTACGCTTTACCTAATACCCACAACCTTAGGAGAATCGACCGCTGCAGAAGTGCTTCCCGGAAGTATCGGACGCACCGTCTCGCTTTTAAATAGCTACATTGTTGAAAACGAAAAAACAGCTCGTAAATTCATTAAAGAGGTTTGTCCTTCAAAACCTCAACCCGATTTAAAACTGTTTGCGCTTAATAAGCATACTAAATCCGAAGATCTCCAAGAAATGCTTAAACCTTTGTTGTTAGGCGAAAATATGGGACTTATGAGCGAAGCGGGTTGCCCAGGCGTTGCCGATCCTGGAGCGGTTATAGTACAATTAGCACATCAAAACGGTATTAGAGTGGTTCCGCTTGTTGGTCCCTCTTCCATACTTATGGCATTAATGGCTTCGGGCTTAAACGGACAAAACTTTGCCTTTAATGGTTACCTTCCTATCGATAAAAACGAGCGTAAAACTAGTATTCGAAGTTTAGAAAAACTTTCGATGGAACGCAATCAGAGTCAAATTTTCATCGAAACACCGTACCGAAACAATAAAATGCTCGAAGATTTACTGCTGCATTTAGGACACTCGACCCTGCTTACTATTGCCGCAGATATTACGCTACCAACCGAGTTTATTAAAACCACGACCGTTCAGTTGTGGCGAAAAGAAAAGGTCGATTTGCAAAACCGACCTGCTATCTTTATATTACTAAAAGAAAAGTTCTAATTTAAATCATTCTTCTGCTGCGATCGAACTCGTGTCGTATCCTGCATACTTACGCATGTAACTTGCAATCGAAGTTCCGAAACCATCCCGCTTCAGATTTTCTCCATTGCTGTAAAGAAACTTTTTCACAGAACTGGATCCACCAAGATGCGCCGCTGCTAGTATTCCGCTTTCGGTAACTAATACACCAGCGACTTCTTTACCTGAAAAAATCTCAATTTCCTTCTTGAGTTTGCCTTTGTTAACGGCTAATAAACGTTCGAAGGCGCGTTCTTGCAACTTTTCGTCGGCCAAAAAAGCACTGTGATTTCTAATTCCTAAGTAAGAAAGCGCGTCTTTTCCAAACTGGTATTTACCCATGTAACCAAAACGGTTCACCTGACGGTAATTTCCTTGGCTTTCTTTAAATGCAACAGCTTCTTTAAAACCTGTGAAACTGTAACCCGTAAAAACAATTTGATACTTGTAATAATCTTGAGGATACTGAGAAGGTAAAACAAATGTTTGAAGTAATTGATCCTCGGAATAGTCTATAACTTGACTGTTAGAACCTTTAAAACCTGATGAGATAAAGGCAAGAATAAGAGCGATTGAAGCGTAAAATATCCACTTTTTAATCATAAAATTGATTTCTTTCAGAACTGTCACTTCTGAAAATTTCAGCAGGCAAATATACGACTTTTTATTACCAATTTGAATATCAGCTTGTTAAAAATTTCAGAAGTAAAAACCATAGCCTTTTGCGCGGCTTCCTTCTGAAAATCGCAGTGTTGGCGCAGGAATCTTTAGTGTATTGAAAACAGAAAAGACCGTTTTTAAAAACAAGTTCTTTGTAGGAATTTTCGTTAAATCAACATCGAGTGCCAGATAAAATTGCCGCTGTTGTTGCAAATTTCCAAAACCCAAATCGTTTTGCGCACTTTGCGTTGCTGCCAACATATTGGTTCCGCCATACCCAACTGCGAGGTTTAGCCACTTCGGAATATGATTTACTTGTATAAATGAACGTAAATTCACAGACAGCCAATACGTTTGCCCATTGTAATCTTTAAGAATCTGCTCAGACGTTGAACTACCGAGTGCAGCAGGCCGTTGCGCTGCAAAATTTGTTCGATGCCACGAGAACTTAGGTACGATTCGCTGCTCCTTCCATAAGCGTTCTTGCACAAAAAACAACGCCCAACCTCCCGTATTGGCAGCAACATCGCCCCAACTAGCGCCCCACTCTGCGGAAAATCCGTCCATGACCTCAATAGCTGTAAGATACGCCAATCCCAAAGTAGAGCCATATCGCTCTTGCTGACGTTTACTTCCACCCGACCATTTCACTAAATCAGTACCAAAAGCTGCCAAATGGTAGGTTGAAAACGCATGTCCGGCTTTATCTACTTGCAGCCAATGTGCATTATCATCCACAAAGTGAAATTTAGCTTGTTCGTAATCACTGTACCAAACGGTTTGCAAGGCAAGTAAAGATGAAGTAGCTAATGCGGCTTCGGTTACAAGAATTGCTTTATAACGCATTTGGTTCAACGAGTCGGCGGGCTTTAGCCACGACTGCTGTCCGAAAAAAAGTTGTGTAAAAAGTAAGGCAAGAAACGATAAACGCATTAGCGCTTGATTCCTTGAGCATTAATCCAAGCTACATATTTCTGGCGGTTAACTTCGTGCTGAGCAGCTGTTACCGCAAATTCGTGGTAGCCAAAACGACTCACGCTTGCGCAGAAATAAATGTAATCGTGCTTTTCTGGATTTAAAACAGCATCAATAGCCGAAATGTCTGGCATAGCGATTGGTCCCGGAGGCAAACCAGAGAATTTATAGGTGTTGTACGGATTATCTGTTGCTAAATCTCTGTTCAAGACACGCTTAATCTGTAAGGTAAAGTCACCTGAATTCTTTTTCACTGCGTAAATAACCGTCGGATCGGCTTCCAACTTGATGCCTTTTTTCAATCGATTCAAATAAACACCCGCCACACGCGGACGCTCGTCGGTTTTAACCGTTTCTTTATGCACAATCGAAGCTAAGATGTACACCTCAGTTGGCGTTAAGTTCTGTGCTTTTGCCTTTTCTAAACGCTCGGGCGTCCAAAACTTTCTGTGCTCTTTAAGCATGCGGTTACGGAAACTCATCGCATCGGTATCCCAAAAAAACTCGTATGAATTCGGAATAAAAATCGACAAAACATTATCGGTCGTTAGATTATTCTCCGTCAAAAATTGTTCTTGAGTAATGGCAGCCATCAATCCCAAACTATCGGCCTCGATTTGTGACGCAATTCGGGCACAAAAATCTTCCAAACGTTCCTGATTATTAAAGGTGATGTTAACCGGCAAACTTTGTCGCAAGCTGTTGATGATGTCGTTGTTGTTCATTCCCTTACGCAGAAGAAAACGTCCGCTTTTAACATTGGTATTGTATTTCTTCTTCCCAGCTACCATTTCAAAAGTTTCCATGTTTTGAACATAGGCAGTCATAATCGACTTCACCTTTTCAAAATCCGATTCACTGGGAATATTCACGTAAACCTCAGTTTCCTCAAACTTGGTATTGGCGCTAAAGATCTTAGAATAAAGCGAATAGCCATAAGCAATTGCTACGGCAACAATTACTACGGATACAATTGCAAGGATTTTTCCTTTTTTAGACATGGTTGTGTTGTATTAACTGTAAAAATATTTCGTCTTGAAAACCCGTCGTCGTCCAATTCCATTGTTTGCGAACGCCCGTTTTTTCGAAGCCAAATTTAGAGAAAAGTGTCAAACTTGCTTGATTATTTTCTTCCACACAGGCATAAAGTTGAAAGAGGTTTAAAAATTCAAAAGCGTAGGTAATTAAGAGCTCCAAAGCTTCGCTCGCTATTCCTTTCTTCCGAAATGATTCTGCAACAACAATACCTACTCCTGCCCTATTGTTTCGCGGATCAAAATCGTACAAATCAATAAATCCACATAAATTATTGCTTACTATCTCGCAAATAACCAGCCGCAGTTGTTTGGCCTCATAAATATCCGATTTCGCACTTTCGATATACGCTTCCAAAATATGCCTACTAAAAGGCTGCATGGTTTGAGAAATGTGCCACAAACTCACGTCGTTTTCAACAGCAAATAAAAAGTCGATATCGCTCGGTTCGAGAGCGCGCAGAAAAATGCTTTTGCCTTTTAAGTAGGTCATTTTATAAATCAACTGTTCCGGAATAAACTTCTGTTGCTGGCCCAATTAACTCCACAGCTGTAAATGCACGACCATCAAACGAAAAATGCACTGCTAAAGTGCCACCAGCAACATGCAGATTCACTCGGTTTGACAGCAGCTTCTTTTCATAAAACAACGCCAATGCTGCTGCCGTTGCGCCAGTTCCACATGCCAGCGTCTCTGCTTCCACGCCTCGTTCGAAGGTTCGCATTTTAAGTGTGGAACCATCGACAATTTGCACAAAATTGACATTCGTACCACCGGGCGCAAAAATCGGATCGTTTCGAAATTGTGCACCCAAACTTGCCACATCCACAGTTTCTACATCATCCACAACCAGCACCAAATGCGGCGAACCTGTATTTAAAAACAAGCCTGTATCAAGTTTTTTGATTTCAGTAACATCGTGCATAGACAAACTGACAGTTCCGTCTGAAATTTTTGCAGTATGTAATCCATCACTTGCTTCAAAAGTGGTTTGTTTTTCAACGATTCCCAACTTAGCGGCAAAAGCTACAGCGCAACGACCGCCATTGCCACACATCGATCCAAAATTACCGTCGGAATTGTAGTACAACATCTTAAAATCAGTGTTTTCACTGGGTTCTAAGGCAATCAAACCGTCTGCTCCAATGCCAAAACGCCGATCACACAGCTGTTGTACCAATTTGTGATTTGTTGTTGGAAAAGAACCCGAACGATTATCGATCATCACAAAATCGTTGCCGGCGCCTTGATACTTATAAAAATGAATTTTCATACGACAAAAATAGGTAATCTGTGGCTGTTGGCGCTGCTGTTAATCATTGGTTAAAGATGATTTGGCAAGAAATTTGACTTTTTAATTTTACAATTGTTAAAATGAAGAACGATTATGAAAAAGTATGCATCATTATTCTTTCTAGCATTGAGCAGTGGAGCAATCACGCTTGGTGCTTACAAATTGCTATTTGAAGACAACCGAACTGCATCTCTTGTAACCTCGGCACCTGCTAACTACCTCAGAAATGCTTCGCTTGGCGCAGAAAATATCGATTTCACTACAGCTGCCGATCAAGCAGTACACTGCGTGGTTCACGTAAAAAACGTTTCGTACCGCACCATTAGCAATCCTATTATGGAATTCTTTTACGGTTACCGAGGCGGACAACAGCAAGAGCAAATTGGCACAGG
The DNA here is from genome assembly GCF_002251775.1 of Flavobacterium aurantiibacter. Lineage (GTDB taxonomy): Bacteria > Bacteroidota > Bacteroidia > Flavobacteriales > Flavobacteriaceae > Flavobacterium > Flavobacterium aurantiibacter. Next base: position 19,026 of record NZ_NOXX01000185.1, on the reverse strand, counting down.
CTCCGGTGTAATCATTTCCGAAGACGGCTATATTGTGACTAACAACCACGTTATTAAAGACGCAAGTGAATTGGAAATTACGCTCAACAACAACGAAACGTATAAAGCCAAAGTCATTGGAACCGACTCCAAAATGGACATTGCCCTACTAAAAATCGATGCCAAAGAAAAACTTCCCTACGCAACCTTCGCCGATTCAGACGCGGTTAAAGTTGGAGAATGGGTTCTTGCAGTAGGAAATCCGTACAATTTGAACTCGACCGTAACTGCGGGTATCGTTTCTGCGAAAGCGCGAAACTTAGGAAATAACGGCATTCAATCGTTTATACAAACCGACGCAGCCGTGAATCCCGGAAATAGTGGCGGTGCGCTCGTAAACACACGCGGCGAACTCATCGGAATCAACACCATGATTTCTTCGCAAACAGGTGCTTACGTCGGATATTCGTTTGCGGTCCCTTCAAACATTACTCGCAAAATTATCGAAGACATCATGGAATACGGCAACGTACAACGCGGTATTCTCGGAATTGAGTGCGGCGAATTAAATGCTACTGTCTCAAAAGAACTCGGAATTTCTCAAACCAGCGGCGTGTACATCAGTAGCGTTAACAAAAATACGGGTGCTGAAAAAGCCGGTTTGAAAAAAGGCGACATCATCGTGAAATTAGATGACCGAAAAATCCAAACCTATGCCGACTTAGCTGGTTTCATAAATGCTAAACGTCCGAACGACGAAGTAAAAGTTACGTTTCTACGCGACGAAAAAACCTATACTGCAAATGTGAAACTCACGAAATACGACATGATCGTAGCCGACTTTAAAGGTTTGGAACTAGAAAACTTAAGTGCAGCCGAACGCAAAAAACTGAAAGTTAACTACGGTGTGCGGGTGAAAAGTGTCGAAAATTCTAAACTCGCCGAATTTGCAAACGATTTAGAAGGCGGCGTAATCTTAAAAATCGGAAATGTTCCTGCCGAAAACATCGAAACCGTATCACAACTCGTTTCTAAAATCGATGAAAATCAAGCCGTTCAAGTAGAAATGATTACCAAAAACGGCGAATTAATTCGATTCATTCTCTAGAACAAGAAGTAGCCAAAGAGAAGTCGGTCGCAGTGGCCGACTTTTTTTATGTTTCTTTACGAAATCGTTTTCGTAAATCAACAAATTAATTACTTTTGCCGCGTCTAACTTCAATATTCAATCATGACAACCAACGCAATGTATGAAAAGGAGCTGACTTTTCAGGCGGACCGACGCAGAGCCGGTGTGGAATTAATCAAGACTATTAGCGATTTATGGTACGAAAAATCCATCGAAATGGTACTCTTTCGCAACCAACTTATCGATAGAACGGTCAGCGACATTATCAATTTGCACGAATACGCCGGCGAATTTGTCGGAAAACCCATCAGTGTCTTCGATACCGTTGAAATCGCAAAAGCGGTACTGAGCCTAGATTTGCCACCAAGCAAACTCGACTTAGGAAAACTGACCTACGAATTCCACATGGAAGACGATAAATACAGCAATGCCAAAGCTTTTGTCATCGACAAGCTTAAAAGCGCCAAATCATCGGCCGATATCACACCAAAAGATGTCGTTCTTTACGGATTCGGACGCATTGGCCGTTTGCTCGCACGCGAAATGATGTCGAAAATGGGCAAGGGAAACCAGTTGCGCTTGCGAGCCGTAGTAACGCGTGATCAAAACGACGCCGTGAGCATCGAAAAAAGAGCGTCTTTGCTGCGTTACGACTCGATTCACGGCGATTTCCAAGGTTCGGTTGTAGCCGACACCGAAAATAACGCATTGATTATCAATGGCACAACAGTTCATTTGATTACAGCACAAAAACCTGAAGATATCGATTACACCGCGTACGGCATAGACGATGCATTGGTTATCGACAACACCGGTGCGTTTACCACTCAAGAGGCCTTGGCACGTCATTTAGTTTCCAAAGGCGTTTCAAAAGTGTTGCTTACCGCTCCTGGAAAAGGCGTGCCGAATATTGTTCACGGCGTTAATCAAAACGAATACAACCCAGATGAAATCGATATTTTTTCTGCGGCTTCTTGTACCACAAACGCCATCACACCTATTTTAAAAGCTGTTGAAGATACGCTCGGCGTTGTAAAAGGACACCTCGAAACGATTCACGCTTACACGAACGACCAGAATTTGGTTGATAATATGCACAAGAAATACCGTCGCGGACGCGCAGCGGGTTTAAACATGGTTATTACCGAAACGGGTGCCGGAAGTGCGGTTGCTAAAGCATTGCCGTCGCTTACCGGAAAACTCACTTCAAATGCCATTCGCGTTCCGGTTCCAAACGGTTCCCTTGTGGTTTTAAACTTAGAAGTTGGCAAAAAAACCAGCATCGACGAAGTAAACAAAATCATGAAAAAGTACGCACTCGAAGGCGAACTGGTCGAACAAATAAAATATTCTTTAAACAACGAATTAGTATCGTCAGACATTATCGGAACTTCAGCGCCAGCTATTTACGACAGCAACGCTACCATAGTTTCGGCCGACGGCAAAAACGTAGTCTTATATGTGTGGTACGACAACGAATACGGCTACAGCCACCAAGTAATTCGCTTGGCAAAGTACATTTCAAAAGTGCGCCGCTTCACCTATTATTAATAGAAACTAACCTAACCACTATACTGTGCCGGAATGCCTACAAGGTGTTCCGGTTTTTTTTGGGCGTATCCCCGCGCATACATCCTAACGAAAATGTATCGCTGGGCGGGGTCGCGCCGTTCGCTGCAAGTGGCACCAACCGAGCCAAGCAATTGCAAGCTTTGGCACGGGCTTCCGTTGGTCGCCGCACCAAACCGCAATTGCTAAGCCCGTTTCGCGCAAGCTTTCCGCTGCCGTCGCTTACGCGGAAAAATCAGATCCACGTTGAGTTAATCACGATTTGAATCGGGTACAAAACAATCTATACAACTAAGTAGAAAGAGCTGGCATTTAAACGCTTCTTCCATCTATTCTAGAAATTCATTAAAATAAAAAAGTAGCAACTTTTGACAAGTGTTACTTTTCAAACTACCATACGTTTGCAACAGTTTTCTAGATGCTTGCGATTCGTGTTTTCTGATTTTTTTGCACAATGCAATTAAGCTTCAAACAAAAACTAAAATACATGGTTAAGCGGCAACCTTAGTGTTTGTGCAAACCTAAAATAACATTGCAAATTCTAAAAACTTCGTTGTATTCTCTACTAAACACTAGTTCTTCACTGTTGAAAATCTGACCATTTCAAATAAAAGACGACAGAAAACATATAAAAAATACGACTATTTAAACACGAGCGGTAAGTAACAATTGTCTGTCAACATTCAAGAGAAATGTATCAAAAGTAAAAACAGAAAAATCATGAAAAGAATCATTTTCGTTGCCTTCTTAATCGTAGTATCAGCCGCTCATGCACAAGATAACGTGATTAAACTCCATAATAACATCAGTGTCACGGTGTCCAATGAACCTAAGAAATCAGAACAAGATAATGTACAAGTTTACTTTTCAAAAAATATCGAAAAAAACTACAACCTTATTATTATTGAAAACAACTTATCTGATTTATTTACGCCCGATGTGATAAAAGAGGGTATAAAAAACAAACAGGTTTTTAAAACTATTGAAGACCTGTTCATGGAACGGATGAATAGCAAAGGAAATAAGGCTAATTTGTTATCATCTGAAATTATAAACTTTAAAGGCGAAAACTCATTAAAAATTAAGTTAGAACTACAAAAGCCTACCAAAGAACTGCCGAATATAATAGACGCTTTAATATTCGTGAAAGGGAGTTACAGTTACAATTTTCTCTTTGTAAACATACAAGGAAAGGCGAACAACTCGGAAAGCGAGAATTTCTTTAACTCCATTACATTCTAACGAGCAAGAATAGTAAATAATTGATTATCAGTAACTAAAAAATAAAAGTTTTAGAAAATGAAAATTTGGAAAACGATCCATGTACTTGCTGTCCTACTATTCTTTGGCGAAGCTTTTAGTCAATCTAAACCGATCGACTCTATTCAGTTTTTCTTAAAGAGCGATAATAGAATCTACACATATGTTAAAGTAAACGATGTCGATTCATTACTATTTCTCATCGATACAGGAGCAAGCGACATGGTTATAAATAGTGAGATTATCACTAAGAAAAAATTAAAATTAAACTTTGATTCTGAGGAAACAAACAGCGGAACCACAGGAATAAATATCGTTAAAAAAAGCTCAGGCAACAAGGCAAAATGGGGGCTTCAAGAAATTGACAACTTGAGTTTTATATCCATTCCATACCCAAATGAGTTATGGGATGGTGTTTTAGGTTTATCTCTTTTAAAAAGGTTTTGTATTGAAATAAACTACGACAAAAAACTGGTATATCTTTTTGATAAAGTTTCGTTTAAAAATCAAAAGCAAAATACCATCAAATTCAAATATAAAGAGCGAGTTCCCTTTGTGGATATCCGAATAAAAACTATAGATGGCAAAACCAGAAACGTATGCCTCGAAATAGATACGGGTAGCGACAGAATCCTAGACTTAAGTACCAGTTATGTTAATTTAAACAAACTTTTGGATGTTTATAAGCAATGCTTTGCTGTTTCAAATATTACCAGCAGTGACGGAAATACTGGAAAAATCTTTAATGTCTATTTTCCACAGATAAATATCGCAGATTTCCATTTTTATAAAATCCCTGGCGGTGTGGCTCAAATCCAAAATGGAATTATGAACATAAATGGAATTGACGGCATTATAGGTAACTCGTTCTTAAAAAGATTTAATATCACTTTAGACTTTAAAAATGAGCTGATTTCATTTGAACCTAATGATTATCTACACACAAAATACTTCGATTTTTTAGCACCGTGAACTACCGCAAACAGTTCGCATCTTGCATTTTAATCATTTTCTACTACCACACTCAAAAAAAATCTGCCCAACTTTTTGAGCTGGGCAGACTTTATAAAAATGTACAAAAGGATTTATGCAGCTCCGGCAGCAGCAATCAAATTCAATGCTGAACCTGCTTTAAACCAAGCAATTTGACCTTCATTGTACGTATGATTTGCCAGAATGGTATCTGTAGTACCATCCTCGTGAATAAATTCTAACGTAAGTGGTACACCCGGTGCAAACGACGTTAAATCTTTGAAATTAATCGTGTCGTTTTCACGAATTTTATCGTAATCTGCTTCATTGGCAAATGTAAGTGCCAACATACCTTGCTTTTTCAAGTTAGTTTCGTGAATACGTGCAAACGACTTCACCAAAACGGCTTTTACACCTAAGAATCGCGGCTCCATGGCAGCATGCTCACGAGACGATCCTTCGCCGTAGTTGTGATCGCCAACTACAATCGACGGTATTCCCGCAGCTTTATAAGCGCGTTGTACGGCCGGTACTGCATCGTACGCTCCTGTAAGCTGATTCTTAACCGAATTCGCTTTTTGGTTGAAGGCGTTAATCGCGCCAATAAGCATATTGTTTGAAATGTTGTCAAGGTGACCACGGAATCGCAACCACGGACCAGCCATCGATATGTGATCAGTAGTACATTTCCCGAAAGCTTTAATCAGCAATTTAGCACCTGTAATGTTGTTTCCGTCCCAAGGTTCAAACGGAGCTAAAAGCTGTAAACGCTCGCTCGTCGGACTCACAGCTACTGTAACGCCACTTCCGTCTTCGGCCGGCGCTTGGTATCCTGGATCTTCAGCATAGAAACCTTTTGCTGGCAACTCATTTCCAGTTGGTTCATCTAATTTAACCTCTTCGCCATCTTCATTAATTAATGTATCGGTGATTGGGTTAAATCCGAGGTCTCCCGCAATCGCTAAAGCGGTAACAAGCTCTGGAGAACCAACGAAAGCTAAGGTGTTTGGATTACCGTCGGCACGTTTCGAAAAGTTTCTGTTGAACGAGTGTACAATCGTGTTTCGCTCTTCTTTTTCTGCGCCTTCGCGATCCCACATTCCGATACACGGACCACAAGCATTTGCAAACACAGTAGCACCAATTTGGTTGAAGGTGTCAATGAAACCATCTCTTTCGATTGTTGAACGAACAACTTCTGAACCTGGAGTAATGGTAAAAGCAGCTTTGGTCTTCAATTTTTTATCGGCAACTTGCTTAGCAAGCGACGCTGCACGAGAAATATCTTCGTACGACGAGTTGGTACAAGATCCTATCAATCCTATTTCTACGCGAAGTGGCCAGTTATTTTTGATAGCTTCTTCACGCATTCTTGAAATAGGTGTAGCTAAATCTGGTGTAAACGGACCGTTCAAATGGGGCTCCAATTCTGATAAATTGATTTCGATTACTTGATCGAAATACTGTTCTGGATTTGCGTATACTTCTGGATCACCCGTTAAATAAGGTGCAATCGCGTCGGCAGCATCGGCAACATCGGCACGATTTGTAGAACGCAAGTAGCGCGCCATCGACTCATCATATCCAAAAGTTGACGTTGTTGCGCCAATTTCAGCACCCATATTACAAATGGTTCCTTTACCGGTACAAGACATTGCGGTAGCACCTTCGCCGAAATACTCAACAACAGCGCCAGTTCCTCCCTTTACAGTAAGGATTCCAGCCACTTTCAGAATTACGTCTTTTGGTGCTGTCCAACCCGATAATTTACCTGTAAGTTTTACACCTATAAGTTTTGGGAACTTCAATTCCCAAGCCATTCCCGACATAACGTCTACGGCATCGGCACCTCCTACTCCAATGGCAATCATTCCCAATCCACCAGCATTTACTGTGTGTGAATCGGTACCAATCATCATTCCTCCCGGAAATGCATAGTTTTCTAATACTACTTGGTGAATAATTCCTGCACCTGGTTTCCAAAATCCAATTCCGTATTTATTTGATACCGATGAAAGGAAATCGAAAACTTCACTCGACTGTTGTTTCGCGCGAGCTAAATCGGTTGCTGCATCAACTTTCGCTTGGATCAAGTGGTCGCAGTGTACCGTTGTTGGTACGGCAACTTTTGATTTACCGGCATGCATAAACTGAAGTAGCGCCATTTGGGCTGTTGCATCCTGACAAGCTACGCGGTCTGGAGCAAAATCTACGTAGTCTTTTCCACGAGAAAAAACCTGCGTCGGATTACCTTCCCAAAGGTGGTTGTATAATATTTTTTCGGTTAGCGTTAAAGGTCTTCCCACCAATTCACGCGCCTTGTTTACGCGCTCTGGCATGGTTGCGTAAACCTTTTTAATCATTTCAATATCAAAAGCCATGATTTTACTTATTTGTTTGCGGTGCAAATTTACGAAAACGTTGGTAGTTGTTGTTCGGCGAAAGCTAATACCGTTTGATTCTAAACAACTTTTGAGGATTTATCAAATAAAAAACGCTCGTCTCTAAAATTATTAAAAACGAGCGTTTAAAATCCGAAATTAGCAATAATCGGTCTTAAAATAGCTTTTCGATTATCGCTTCAATAGTAATATTTTCAGCATCTGCTTTATAATTTTTAACAACACGATGACGCAAGATTCCTACTGCAACGGCTTTAACATCTTCTGAATCTGGCGAAAATTTTCCGTTAAATAACGCATGGGCCTTAGCTGCTAGAATGAGGTTCTGTGAAGCACGAGGTCCAGCTCCCCAATCGATGTAGTTTTTGATAAAATCTGATGCATCTATCGAATTTGGTCGTGTTTTTGAAACTAAACGCACCGCGTATTCAATAACATTATCTGCAACCGGAACACGGCGAATAAGTTCTTGGTAAGAAATTATTTCTTCCGCAGTAAATAACGCTTGAATTTGTGGCTTGTAATCCGAAGTGGTATTTTTTACGACAGCAACTTCTTCTTCAAAACTTGGATAATCAAGCTTAATTGAAAACATAAAACGATCGAGCTGTGCTTCTGGCAAAGGATAAGTTCCTTCCTGCTCTATTGGGTTTTGTGTTGCTAAAACAAAATACGGCAAATCGAGTTTGTAGTTGTGGCCGGCAATGGTAACCGCGCGCTCTTGCATAGCTTCTAGTAAGGCGGCTTGTGTTTTAGGAGGAGTACGGTTAATCTCGTCGGCAAGAATGATATTAGAAAAAACAGGCCCTTTAATAAATTTAAAAGTTCGATTTTCGTCTAGAATTTCGCTTCCTAAAATATCGGAAGGCATTAAATCCGGCGTAAATTGAAGACGCTTAAACTGCAATCCCAAACTTTGTGCGATGGTATTTACCATGAGCGTTTTCGCCAAACCCGGAACGCCAACCAATAAAGCATGGCCACCGGAAAAGATACTGAGTAAAATCTGATCGACTACTTCGTCTTGTCCTACAATCACTTTTGCGATCTCGGACTTCAATGCAAGTCGTTTTTGAACAAGGCTTTGAACTGCTGCTACGTCTGACATTTTGAATTATTTTTTTAACCAATTGCTTTCAAAAAGACAATCGCGGTATTCTCCATTAATTTTTATGAATGTTTCTTTGATTTTCTCATTGGTCCATTTAGCGATGGCTTTAAATTGTTTTTCTTTCAAAGCTAAATCTTTGATTTTGAGGAAATCTTGTGCATAATCGGCGGTATGCGAAGGAATTCGATTGGTAACCGTAATGATTTTGTACATTTTCTTTTGCGTTTGATCGGTATCTAGAAACGGTACTGAAATTTCGCCTTGCTTAAGATTTGACACTTGCGAGTACAATGACGGATCCATTTTTGTAAGATCGAAACGGGTATCGAGTGTTCTAGGGTTTACAAGTTGTCCGCCGTTATTCTTGGTTTCTTTTTCATCGGAAGAGGCTCTTGCAGCATCGCCAAATGTTATATCTCCCGCCAAAATGCGTTTTCGAATTTCGGTAATCTCGTCCTTGGCTTCTTTGAGGGCTTCATCGGAAACTTTAGGGATAAGTAGGATGTGACGCAAATCGACTTCTTGGCCTCTGATTTTTTCGACAAGAATAATGTGATAACCAAATTCGGTTTCAAAAGGTTCGGAAATTTCGCCCTCGTTCAAACTAAAAGCTACGTCTTTAAATTCCTTAACAAAAGGCGTTTTCCGATTCATTTTGTAGTATCCACCGTTCGATTTGGAACCGGGATCTTGTGAATATAAAACGGCTTTCGAAAAGAAACTACTTCCGTTAATAACGTCTCGCTTGAGTTCTTTGAGTTTATCGATTACCTTTTGCTTTTCTTCATCGGAGATTTTTGGCTTGATGACTATTTGTGCTACTTCGACTTCATCGCCGAAAACGGGTAAATCAGCTTTCGGTATTGATTTAAAGTAATTTCGAACCTCTTCCGGTGTAATTTCAACTTTTTCAACAATTTTTTTCTGCATTTCAGAAGCGAGTCGGCTCATCTTTAAAACGTCAAAAAATGTAGATCGAAGTTCTTCTTCGGAGTTTTTCTTGAAGAATTTTACCAATTTGTCCATGCTGCCGATTTGCTCGATCATTACAGACAACTTTTCTTCTAATGTACCATTAATTTCCGCATCGCTTACAACAATACTGTCTTGAACGGCTTGGTGCGCGTAAAGGCGTTCTTCGAGGAGCTTGCCGATCATCTGGCAACGTGTAATCCCATCGATTGAGTTTCGGGTACTTGTGAGTTCCAAGAAGCTTTTATCGATATCGGAATCTAGAACTAAGTAATCCCCAACTGTAGCGACAATTCCGTCGATTTTCTGTTTAGATTTAGGGATCTGAATCGGTTTAACGGTATCCTTTATAATTTCCTGTGCAAATAAGGTTGTGGAAAGAAATACCAACAAGAGCGCATAAAAGCGTTTTTCCATAAGTGAATGTTTACTATTTCAAAGCGGCTTTCACTCGTTCGAAAGCGGCCTGATTTACGTCGATTTTAAAATCTTTTTTAAGGTTTGTTACCCAGTTACTTTCGAGATATTGCTGATAATCGTTGATGATTTTTCCTTTTGCCTCCTCGAAAGTTTTGTCGGCAGCGGGTAGTATTTTCTTTATTTCAATCACGTAGAAGTAATCTCCTTTCTGAAGCACCTCGCTAAGACCTTCTTTCCAGGCAAGTGTTGCTGGATAGGCATCGCTGTTTTCATCAAAAGTACCTTCTGTAATCATGACTGATTTTCCGTCTTTGTTTAGTTCCTTTTTGATGTCTGCAATTGCAGTTTTATTCTTAAGTGCTTTCTTGGTTTTCGTTACTAAATCTTTAGTTACACTTGATGCTATAATACCTTCAAATCTTTTTTTCCAACGGTAAGCGGATTTGTTGCTGTTATAAAAATTCTGCAAACCAATGGTGTCGGTTTTTGCTTTCTGCCAGATTTCTTTCTCCATTAAATCAAAAAGAAGTAAGCCATCTCTATATTCTGTCATAATATCTGCAAATTCAGAAAACTCGTTTTCCAAGTTATTATTGTAATACTCTTGGAGCTTTTCTGCGGTAAATGACTGGTATAGATTTTCTACGAGCTTCGCAATAGGCTTAACATCGGGAGCTGCCTTTTGTCGTTTTTCTACGTATTGAATAAAATCTATTGCTTTATATTGCTGCTTGTCTACAGTATAGATCGTTTTTTCGAAAGCCTTCGTATCTGCCGGCAGCTTCCATTCGCCTTTATAAAAAGAGTCGTCAAAGATTTTTTCTACGGCTTTGTAGGTCTTTTGATCCGTTTTAGGACTATATTTTGCAGTTAGTTTTTCAACCAGGCTATTTGTAATTTTTCGAGATCTTTCGTCCTTTTTGATTCGTGACTCCAAGTCGCTTTTTACCTCCTGAAAAGGTTTCATCGGGAATCTTTGCAAAAACTTCACTATGTGCCAACCGAATTCAGTTTCAAAAGGTTCGCTAATTGCTTTTTCTGCAGACAAGCTAAAGGCAACATCTTCGAATTCTTCAGAAGTTAAATCGCCAGAAGCAAACTTGTTTAAGACTCCGCCTTTTTTCGCGGTAGATTGATCCTCAGAATACATTTCTGCGAGAGTTTCAAACTTCTCCCCTTGCTGCAATTTTTGATAGATTTCGGCTATTTTAACTTTTGCTTTCGCGTCGCCATCAGTATTTCCTGGCTTAGCGATCATGATATGTGCTACGTTCACCTCGCCACGATTAGCTCGTTTTTCTAAAACTTTAATGATATGATATCCAAAACGGGTTCTAACAGGATTCGAAATTTTACCGACAGCAGTTTTATAAGCTCCAGATTCGAATGGATAAACCATTCTAAAAACAGAAAAGAAGCCCAAATCTCCGGAGTTTTCTTTTGCTGATGGATCTTCCGAAAACTCTTTCGCTAATTTTCCGAATTCTTCACCTTTAGTTATGCGATTACGGATTTCTGAAATTTTGTTAAATGCTTTGAGCGTGTCTGCCGGCGACGCATTTTCATCGCATGAAATTAAGATATGAGCGGCTTTAATTTCAAACTTCGAACGCTCATAGGCTTCGGCGACAAGTTCTTCGGTAACCTTAGTATCTGTAAGGTAATTTTTCGCCAATTGCGATCTGTAAGACTTCAATTCGTTTTGGTAGGCAGTCCCGTTTTGCAAACCTAACTTATTAGCTTTTATGATTTTTAGTTTGTAGCCGATATATAAATCTAAATACTGGTTTAGGTCTTTCTGACTCTCATCTTTGACTAGATCAATATTCTTTTTGTAAACGCGTGCAAACTCATCGGTGTAAAAAGGTTCACCATCCACAGTAAACAAAACTTCTTTTGTAATGTTTTGTGCAAAACCTGCAGGGATACTCAATAAAAACAGGCAGAATAAAAGCCATTTAATTTTCATAGATACAATATTTCGAAAATATGTTTAGTGAAGCACGCAAATTTAACAATTCGATTGTGCTACCGATGCCTAAAGCTCAGTATTAACAATTTTTTTAATGGAAAATTATAGGGAGAGAATAATAAACTGTGATCGTCGGTTAGCCTGATGCTCTTCTTCCGAACATTTAACACCATCGACACACTTGTTAATTGGTTGAGATTCACCGTATCCTCTCGCTGAAAGTCGGCTTGCATCGATACCATTATCTATTAACCACTGTCGAGTTGATTGTGCTCGACGATCAGACAACTTTTCATTGTAAGCAGCTGTGGCTCGGCAATCGGTATGGCTTCGAATATCTATTTTCATATTAGGATATTCTATCAAAACTTGTCTAATTTTTTCAAGCTCTATTGCAGCATCGGGACGTATAAATGATTTATCAAGATCGAAATAAATCATTTTGATACCTACTTTTGGAGCGATATCTTCTCCTTTTTGGAAACGAGGTGTTTTTTGTGAGAGCGCGATTTTAGCTGAAACATCTCCAGAGAAATCGGGTGTTTTGACAAGAACTTCATTGGTTTCGTAGGATTGTTTATTAGCTCGCAACGTGTACACGCTTTTACAATTAAGCTCAAAACTAAATCCTCCCTTATCATTTGCGTACATTTCGTCTATGCGTTGCAAATTCTTGTCCAATAAAATAACTTGTGCGTTTGGAAGCGGTTGCTGTGTTTTTTCATCTACTACAACACCTACCACTTTTTGCTTACACTCTAGAGGCTTAATTTCCGTTAATTGATATATATCGTCATCTCCAAATTCTGAGGGACGATTCGATGTAAAAAAACCATTCTTGTTTTTATCGTCAATAATAAAAGCAAAATCATCGAAAGGAGAATTGACGGGTTCGCCAACATTTTGAATTTCCTCTGTAGTTGTCGGACTTTTTAATTTTGTGGCAAATACATCTGTTCCACCGAGACCGGGATGACCGTCACTAGCAAAATATAGTGTATTATCGCCAGTAACAAATGGAAATGTTTCTCTAGATTCGGTATTTATTTCTGGACCAAGCGTTTGAACTTCACCGAAAGTACCATCTTTTTTTATTTCGACTACGTACAGGTCGGACTTACCTACTCCACCTGGACGATCTGAAGCGAAGTATAAATATTTCTCATCAAGACTTAAAGCTGGGTGGGCTGTAGAAAATTCATCGCTATTAAACGGAAGTTCTTCAACATCTCCCCACTTTCCATCGTCAAGAGTTGCTTTGTATATTTTCAATAAAACCTGCTCTCGATTATTTTTGTGTCTTTTGCCGTTCAAATAATTGTTTCGGGTAAAATACATCGTTTTTCCATCTGCGGTAAAAACTGCGCTCGATTCGTTTAAAACCGAATTTACTTTTGAATTAAATCGTTCGGCTTTATTTGCAGATCCATCATTGTCGAAGGACACCTGATAAAAATTAGAGAAGGCTGCGTTGGTCCACTTCATTTTAGATTTAAAGGCACCGCCGGTGTCTCTTGTAGTGGTAAAAACTAGTTTATTTCCAAGAAAAGCCCCACCATAATCTGAATAAGGCGAATTAAACTCGGAGATTTTGATGTTATATCTTCCGGAATTCTGTTTTATTGCTTTTAGGTAATCGTTTTTTTTTAGATAGACATTTGCTCTTTTATCTCCGATATTGAATGCTGCAAACTTATCCATATAGACTTTTGATAAGTCGTAGTCTTCAATGGATTTAAGTGCTTGTGCATAACGATAGAAATATTCAGGATGCTGATCATCGGTTAATGCAAAAAGTTCTTTGTAAGCTTTAGCTGCATTTTCGTAATCGGCGCTGAAATAATAAGCATTACCTAACTTTTGGAAAAGTTCTTTTGATTTATATCCACTTGCTGCGACGCGTTCGTAGATTTTTATTGCATCGAAATAAGCAAAATCATTGAACTGCTGAGTAGCTTGAGCAACTTCTTTTTCCTGCGCTAGACAGAAGCAGGATAAAAAAAGGAAACTTATGACTACCTTGAGCTTCATTATTCCGTTCGCTTAATTTAGAATTCAACAACAATAAATTGTGATCTTCTGTTCATTTGATGTTCAGCTTCGGAACATTTGACGCCGTCGGCACATCTGTTAACTAGTTGCGTTTCTCCATATCCTCGACCAGTAATTCGATCAGGAGAAATTCCGTTTCTAACCAACCATGCTATTGTAGATTTTGCTCGTCGTTCAGAAAGTCTTTGATTGTATTCTTTCGTTTGACGGCTGTCTGTATGTGACCGCACATCAATTTTCATTTTTGGATATTGATTCATGACAGCGAGTACTTTTTCAAGCTCAAATGCCGCGTCTTTTCGTATGAATGATTTATCAAGATCGAAGTAAATAGTCGGAATATCTAAAACATCGCGTTCTGCTAAGTCGGTTCCTTGTTCTATTTTAACAAGACGCTTTTTAAGTGTTAAGGGAATATATGTATTACCTGTAAGTTTCGGCGTGTTGATAGGAATCTCAGTGGTTTCGTAATCTACTTTGTCAGCTCTGACAAAGAGTTTTGTATCGCAATCAACTGTTCCAAAAGAATAAAATCCTTCTTTATTTGTTGTGATCGTTGCGATTTTATCCATATCAGCTGAGAACAGGGTTAACTGGGCATCCACTACAGGCTCGTTTGTATCTACATCACGAAGAATGCCTTCAAGCACTTGCTCACAATTTAACTTTTTAAGTTCTGTAAATTTGTATATATCGTCGAATCCTTTACCACTTTCTCGGTTACTAGTGAAAAAACCGGTTCTACCCACTGGATTCATATAAAATCCGAAATCGTCTTTTCTGCTATTTAGTGGCGTTCCTAAATTTTGTACGCTACCAAAAGTTCCATCGGTTTTAAATTTGGTAACAAATATATCGAGTCCGCCCAATCCAGGATGGCCATCTGAAGCGAAGTATAATTCGCCCTCAGTACTAACAAACGGGAAGGTTTCTCTTCCAGGAGTATTGATTTTTGAACCTAAATTGACTGGGGTTCCGAAGCTACCATCTGGGTTTATTGCAACTTTATATAAGTCTGAAGCTCCAAAACTACCTGGCATATCAGATGCAAAATACATTGTTTTTTCATCGGGAGATAAAGCGGGGTGAGCACATGAATACTCATCACTATCAAATGGCAGTTCAATAACATTAGACCAAGTACCATTAATCCATTTAGCGCGGTAAATTTTAAGTAGGACATCTTTGCTATCATTCCTACGTATTTGGCCGTTTAAGTAGTTATTTCTAGTGAAATACATTGTTGTGCCATCTTTGGTAAAAACAGCAGAAGCTTCATGGAATTTTGAATTTAACTTCTTTCCATAACGTTTTGGATTTCCCAGTGGCGCATCGAAGTCTTCCTTAACATCAGAAGAAAACAGATTTGTAAAATACTTGTTGTTCCACTTAAATTTCTTTTTGGAAAGTCCTCCTGTATCTCTAGCAGTTGCAAAAACTAACTTGTCGCCATTCATAGAAGAACCGTAATCAGAATAAACCGAATTTATACCTGCGTCTTCTACGTAATAGCGTTTAGAATTCATTTTAATAACTTCTAGATAATCGCGATTATCGTTAAACAAAGACGCTCTTTTATCAGCACTAGCGATAGCATTGAATTTTTCAAGATACTTATCGGCTTCTTCATACTTTCCAACAGACTTTAATGAAAGTGCATATCTATAAATGACTTGTTCATTCTGTTCTGAATTTAGGGCAAATAGTTCCCGATATACTGCTTCTGCCTTATCGTATTCGGCGTTAAAGAAATAGGCATTTCCAAGTTTAAGAAACATCTTTTCATCCTTATAACCTTTTTTTGCTACTTTTTCTAAAATTTCAATTGCATCCACATAGGCAAACCTGCTATATTTCTTGTCTGCCTTTTCAAGACTTTTCTTTTGAGCAAAAGAAGCACCTGTTGTTAGGCAAGACAACAACAAGATTAGAACGACTTTAATTTTATTTGACATCATATTAGAAGAATCTTGGCGAGACAATTTTGTCGTAATTTTTAAACAACTCGAAACGTAAAAAGATTTCATGAGAGCCGGAATTGTAATTTGCTAACCTGGTAGTTTCCATATCATACCCATAACCAACAAACCATGAATCATTAACTTGAAATCCTGCCAGTGCACTCATTGCCGCCGACCAGCGATAAGCTACACCCAAAGTAAATTTTTCATTAATAAGGAAGTTACCTGACAAATCGACTTGCAAAGGAGCTCCATTAACCACTTTAGTAAGAAGAGCAGGTTTAAATTTAAGATTTGGATTTAAATCAAAGACGCGTCCGGCTATAAAGTAAAGATGCATTTTTTCGCTTGCTGTACTTGCGGAATTATCGTCGTAATGCAATGTTTCAAGCATGAACGGTATAGATAAACCTACATAGGTTTTGTCACTGTGTAGATAGATACCAGCACCAATATTTGGCGTAAATCGGTTATCAATATTGTTTTGACCAATGCTTGGGCTGTCTCCTGGAAGAACTGTCAATCTTGTAAAATCGACGCTGAGTAAATGTGCAGAAGCTTTAAGACCGAAAGATAATTTATAATCTTCAGAAGTTTTAATCCAATATGAAACATCAACAGAAGCTGTATTTTCATCGGAGATACCAATTCTATCATTAACAACGCTCAGACCTATTCCAAACTTTGAATTGGCTATAGGCGAATGAATAGAGACGTTATTGGTTGTTGGTGCTCCATCTAGACCTACCCACTGCGTTCTATGTAATCCAAATATACTTAAAACACCACGCGAACCCGCATAAGCTGGGTTAACATTCACTGTGTTATACATGTACTGCGTGTATTGAGCATCTTGTTGCGCGTAAGTTGCACAAGCGCTAAACATTAACAATATCCAAATTTTTGCTCTCATTTGTTGTGTATTTGGCCGGGATCCCTGAGAGAGATCCCGGAAAATAGTTTATCGTGTTAAATGTAAGAATCCTGCTTTCTCGATCGGTTGACCTTCTTTTACATATTTCAAGATGTAATAGTAAGTACCCTCTGGCAATCCAGTCGATTTATCAACTGTCACTCGACCTTCTGATATACCTCTGAAGGCTTTGTCTTCATTGTTATAACCTGTTGTTTCGTATACTAATACACCCCAACGGTTGTAAATCATCACTGAATTGTTTGGATAACATTCTATACCTTGAATATGTAAATGTTCGTAACCTGCAATTGTCTGTGAAACTAAGTTATAAACTTTAACTGTACAACCATCAAGAACTATTACAGTTGGATCATCGAAGTTGTTGCTGTCATCATCTGAAATATCTTCAACTATCTCACCATTTGCAGCGACAGCTCTAACAGAAGCTTGGTTAGTAACTTGACCTCTGTCTAAATCCTCTTGAGTTAAATAGTACACTGCTTGAATTCCAGTGAATGACTCGCCCGGAAGTAGCTCAGGAATGGTAACAGGGGTTGGTAGGTTCCAAACAAGTCCTGGCAAGAAGTCATCAGTTATAACTGCGTTGTAAAGAATTGAATTTCCAGTATTTGTTACTGTAAACGTGTACGTAATTGTTTCGTTTACTTGGGCAAATCCGTCGTTATTCAAATCGTTGAATACTCCCGTTTTAACTACAGCTATGTCGTTATTAATAGTACAAAGCGTCGATACTGTAGTGTTGTCATCACCATTTGTATTATCACCATCATCCGATACATCGGTGATCAAGACACCAGCAGGATTCTGGCCAACTACAGTCGCCGTGTTCACAACTTGACAGTTATTAACGTCAGTTTGGGTAATTACATAAGTAGCAGTCAGAGTACCTACTTCACCTGGATTCAACGTTGCTGGAACTAACGCTTGATTAACTGTATTTGTTAGAGCATCGTTAATCACAATGTTAGATATTGTTGCAGTTCCCACATTTGTCACTGTGAACGTGTACGTAATAACGTCGCCCACAACTCCGTCACCACCAACAACAGCTGTTTTGATCAGCGATAATCTTGAGGTTGTTAGCGGAGTAATTGTTGGATTATCATTACCATTATCTGGATTTCCTTCATCTGATACATCTGTAGTGTTTCCACCTCCAGGTATAGATCCTGTAGTACTTGCTGAGTTCAGAACCTGACCTGCATCAATATTAGCCTGAGTGATTGGATAATTAACAGTCAATGTTCCTATTTGACCAGGCAATAGATCTGTTGGCGTAACAGGAACCAGAACTGTGCCAGTCAAAGCGTCATTTACTAATACGTTAGTTACTGTAACATTTCCTGTATTTGTGACTGTGAATGTATAAGTAATAGTCTCTCCTACTTGTGGAACACCATCGGAATTGTTATCATTAAACAATCCTGTCTTCAACATTGTAAGAGATGGAACTTGCGTTAATGGAGTAACCGTTGGGTTATCGTTTCCATTTTCTGTAATACCATCATCTGAAACATCGGTTGTAGTACCTCCGCCAGCAGTAGTTCCTGCAGCAGTAGCTGTGTTTGTAGCCTGACCTGCATCTAAATCTGCTTGAGTCAAGATGTACAATGGAACATCTGGTGTAGTAATCGTTACAGAAGCACCTACTGTNTGGTGTTAGAACTGTAACAGTTGGATTATCACCACCATTTCCTAAAATACCATCGTCTGAAATATCAGTAGTTGTATCTCCACCAGGAGTAGTTCCTGTAACAGTAGCAGTATTTACAGATTGACCTGCATCTAAATCTGCCTGCGTTACGATGTACAACGGAACCTCTGGTGCTGTGATTGTTACAGAAGCACCTACCGCAAGTGTACCCACTGTGAATGGTGTTGCAGATAGCGTGTCGTCGTTGATAACAACGTTGCTCAAAGTAACATTACCTGTATTGGTAACAACAAACGAGTACTGGATGGTATCCCCAACGTTCGCAACTGCTGGATCTCCAACAACAGTGGTATTCAATACTGAGGTCTTAACTAATGTCATCGACGGAGCTGGTGTTAGAACTGTAACAGTTGGATTATCACCACCATTTCCTAAAATACCATCGTCTGAAATATCAGTAGTTGTATCTCCACCAGGAGTAGTTCCTGTAACAGTAGCAGTATTTACAGATTGACCTGCATCTAAATCTGCCTGCGTTACGATGTACAACGGAACCTCTGGTGCTGTGATTGTTACAGAAGCACCTACCGCAAGTGTACCCACTGTGAATGGTGTTGCAGATAGCGTGTCGTCGTT
>NZ_NOXX01000029.1 GCF_002251775.1 Flavobacterium aurantiibacter | reverse complement strand
GCCCAAATCGTTTGAGATATAGGTGCTTGAACCGAGGTGGTCGGGATGGAAGTAGTATTTGTTTGGTACAACTTGTGAAATATCAGCTGCTAACGACAATTCTTCCACAGAACTTTGTAATGTCGGGGTCGGCAGTTCGAATTTAGTATAAATACTAGTTACTGAACCGTTAGCCATAGATACGGCTGCATTACTTCTTTCGCGAATGGAGGTAATATCTAAATCTGGCATGTCCGATTCTAATTGATCCTTCGGAAAGCGCGCAATATGTAGATTACTTCCTGTTCTGGATGTGATTCTCTCGGAACCAATGTAATAATGCTTACTGTATGCGAGTGAGAAAAGTCTTGTTTGATTTTGTGTGGTTTTTCGCAATACTCGTCCCATGAGTAATCCACTCNATGGAGGTAATATCTAAATCTGGCATGTCCGATTCTAATTGATCCTTCGGAAAGCGCGCAATATGTAGATTACTTCCTGTTCTGGATGTGATTCTCTCGGAACCAATGTAATAATGCTTACTGTATGCGAGTGAGAAAAGTCTTGTTTGATTTTGTGTGGTTTTTCGCAATACTCGTCCCATGAGTAATCCACTCGGGTAAATCATGATGTTGTCTTTAGTCATTTGCGCTACTTCGCTGCTGTTTGTCGAAACCTCAAATTGGTCGGTGTTGTAGCGCACTATACGCTCGCCGGCAGCATCGTAAGTATAAATCGCTATCGGGTGCTGGGTTTTGTCTTCCGGGCGCAGGTCAACAGCCAGCAGTCGGTCTTGTTCATCCCAAATATTTCGTCTTTGAATGGTGGCTGCATCGCCAAACATTTCGCTTATTTCAACCTGATTGCCGTTGGCATCGTAA
>NZ_NOXX01000030.1 GCF_002251775.1 Flavobacterium aurantiibacter | reverse complement strand
CGTCAAATGTGCTTTCGCAGGGTATTGCGAATAGCGGAGATTTCACTCAAATAAACATGATCGAAGCCTTAACAAGTGCTGTTCCAGGATATGGACCAACTGTACTAGGAGAAACTTTTAGTTATACATTTAACGATTTTAGAAAAAATAAAAGGAACATAAGTACGCCAGAAAGTGTAGATCATGCACTGTTACAAATTGGTGGAGGTGTAATTAGTAAGCGCTTTGGATCTGCTATAGACTCAAGCCCGTTATTTAAAAAGGGAGCGCCTAGAATATTTGGAAACATAGCTGCATTCGGTGTTGAAACAGCATCTAATACAGCCCCATTATTAGGAGACAAAACTTCAGGTAATTAAAAAAGTTTATGAAAATAAAAAAAGTACTCTCAATTTTATTTCTAGTTTCTTTTTTTTCGTTCGTGATTTTTATTGCAATCGATGGATATCTCAACATGATGGAAATTGAAAAAAATGGAATTACATCAATAGGGAGGTATATTTCAAGAAAGGACTATCCAAAAAGTAGCGCAAATTATTTTGTTTTTTATGTAGATGGTAAAAGAATTAAATATAACATTGGTAACGAGCCTTCTGTATTTTACCGAAACCTAGGCAAATTCTATAAAATTAAATATTTAAAAAAATACAACGGCAGTATGCAGCCTCTTTTAGACCAAGAAGTTACCGACACCGCTGCCATTCNGTATATTTCAAGAAAGGACTATCCAAAAAGTAGCGCAAATTATTTTGTTTTTTATGTAGATGGTAAAAGAATTAAATATAACATTGGTAACGAGCCTTCTGTATTTTACCGAAACCTAGGCAAATTCTATAAAATTAAATATTTAAAAAAATACAACGGCAGTATGCAGCCTCTTTTAGACCAAGAAGTTACCGACACCGCTGCCATTCTCGAAGCTGGATTTCCCATCGAAGAAGTGAGAAAGCGTCTTCGAAATCAACATAAGTAGAGTACTTTCATTAAAAAGCGCGCAATTAAGGTGCAAGAATAATAGTGTAACTTCTATTAACTAAATCAGCTTTTTCTACTAAAAGTTAGAAATAGCGAATAAAAATGCCTAGCCTGCTAAAATTTACGGTTTTTCCGTAATGCCATGTCGATTTTTTTTGGGAGCTTCGCCCTAAACGGGAAGGGGAAA
>NZ_NOXX01000225.1 GCF_002251775.1 Flavobacterium aurantiibacter | reverse complement strand
AAGTCTTAATACTTAAATCTTAATACTAAAAGTCTTTGCGCTTAGACTTCGACAAGCTTAGGCACCAGCCTTCGACGAGCTCAGGCACCGATGATACGCGGGTTCAGGCGGACACATGAAACGTAAAAAGGGTGTATTCATCAATCCCGATGGCTATCGGGACCCGCTTCTCACCCCGCAATGACCCCACTACCTAACAATTCATTCCCCGAATACCAAGCCACAAACTGCCCGGCGGTGATTGCCGATTGCTTTTCGTCGAATAAAACGTAGAGTCCGTCTTCGCGCTGCCACAATTGAGCCTGCTGCAAAGGCTGACGGTACCGAATACGCGCCTGAACATCAAACGTTTCGTGTAATTTCAAACGCATGTCTTCGCGAACCCAGTGCACTTCTTTATTGGCAACTTTCAGAGCCTTGCGCCATAAACCGGGATGCTGTTGTCCCAAACCGGTATACACGATATTTTCGACCACGTCGGTGCCAATAATGAATAAAGGTTCTTTGGTGCCACCTACGTTCAATCCTTTACGCTGACCTACCGTAAAGTAATGCGCGCCTTGATGTGTACCCACTACTTTAGGAATGCCTGCCGCTAAATCGAACGGCGCAGCTTCGAGCACCAAAGTATCGGAATTGTCGGAAATAGAGCGTTCAAATACCGGATCGTCGGCCATTAACTGCACAATTTTACCTGGTTTTGGCTGTAACTTTTGCTGCAAAAATTCGGGTAAGCGTACTTTACCGATAAAACACAAACCCTGCGAATCTTTTTTACCCGCCGTAACCAAACCTTGCTGCAAGGCTATTTCGCGAACCTCGGCCTTTTGTAGGTGTCCGATTGGAAACAAGGCTTTAGCTAATTGCTCTTGCGAAAGCTGACACAAGAAATAGGACTGATCCTTATTGGCGTCGGCGCCAGCTAAAAGTTGAAAAACTTCTTTTCCGTTAACAGTTGTGCTCGACTTTTGGCAATAATGACCCGTAGCTACGAAATCGGCTCCTAAGTCAAGAGCGATTTTCAAGAAGATATCAAACTTAATCTCGCGATTACACAAAACATCTGGATTGGGTGTACGGCCGTTCTCGTACTCAGAAAACATATAATCTACGATGCGCTCGCGGTATTGTTCACTTAAATCGACCGTTTGGAACGGAATGCCGAGCTTTTGCGCTACCAGTAAAGCATCGTTTGAGTCTTCTAACCACGGACACTCATTTGAAATGGTCACTGAATCGTCGTGCCAATTCTTCATGAAAAGTCCGATTACCTCATATCCTTGTTGTTGCAACAAATAGGCTGCCACACTCGAATCGACACCACCAGACAGCCCAACTACTACTTTTTTCATACCTAAAATTCCTGCTGCAAATATACGGTGCTTCCCATTAACGTCTTTTGCAGACGCTCATTTTAGCAAAAAATTGGCTGCTCGGTTAGTTGCATGTGTGTCCTTACTTTACTTTCTTGGCGACGGTTTTCTTGGTTAACGGATATTTCTCGCGTTTATCTAGCTTACCGTCTTTGTAAAATTCCCAAAAGCCTTTCTTTTCGCCTTTTACAAACTTGCCTTTCGACGCTACTTTACCATCGCTTTCGCGGAAAATGGCATCACCGTCGTACTGATCGTTCATATAGATGGTTTCTTCCAAAACAATGCCTTCTTCGGTGATTTTCTTGTATGTCCCGTTTTTCTGACCGTTTTTATACGACGCTTCCTCGGCGGTTTTACCCGACAGGTAGTATACTTTACGAATGCTGTCGAGCTTGTCGTTCTTGTAAAACTCTTCCAAAGCTACGACGGTCGACTTCGGGTGATAGTATTTCCACAAACCTTCTTTCTTTTTGTTAACCGTTTTGCCTTCCGAACTCAAAAAGCCGTTTTCGTAAATTTTAGTGTAGGCTGTTTTCCCTAAATCAGAAAAAACGCGCTCGGCAGTTACGGTAGAATTCTTATCGTCTGCAAAGAATTTAAAGGTACCTACCTCTTTTCCGTCCTTGAAGTTGCCTTCGTAACGAATGCGTTTCGATGTTTCATAAAAGCCTCGCCACAATCCTTGCTTCAGTCCTTTTGCGTCGGTACTGTTAATTTGTTGAGCACTTAACATTTGTGTAACTATCAAGAAAACAGCTATTAACCTCATATACGTATTGATTTTCCGTGCAAATATAACCTCAAAACCTGAGTTCGATTAAAAATCTTTGTCACATCGCTTAAAATCAATAAATTATGAAATCAGATAGAAGTGGAAAGAGATAATCTTNGAGCAGTATCCGTTTTTAAACTCGGATTAGATTATTTGTCAAATTGCTTATTATCAAAGTTCAATAAGCTGGAAATTAATTTAATACAATTTTTGTCGTGTACTTAGAATTTGGGATATCACCTTAGAAAGTTTTACAAAAACGATTACTACAGCGTGGGTTTCGACTTTGGTTCGGGCACCGTTATAGGT
Organism: Flavobacterium aurantiibacter; assembly: GCF_002251775.1. GTDB lineage: Bacteria > Bacteroidota > Bacteroidia > Flavobacteriales > Flavobacteriaceae > Flavobacterium > Flavobacterium aurantiibacter. Next base: position 27,367 of record NZ_NOXX01000225.1, on the reverse strand, counting down.
TATATCGTTGAATCTAAAGATAATTCGGGCTGGAAAAAATTCACGATTGCCGAACCGACCTCCGGGACATACGCCGAATTACTAAACAAAGCAAAGTACGACAATTACTTTCTTGACCTTACCGACCTATCCGAGAAAGAAACTAGTTTTTTTAAATCGATAAAAAAGCAATTAATTCTCGGTGGACCAGGCTACAACCCAAAGCGCGATAATTTGTACAAGAAGAAATTTTCCGAAATGTATGATGCGATAATCTTTATCAAAACCATTTCTGTTTCAGATCACGTAATCGACTAATACCTGTTTCAACTTTTCTTTTCCTCGCCGGGACGATACTCGAGTAGATCGGCGGGTTGACAATCGAGCGCTTCACATAAGGATTCTAGCGTACTGAATCGGACGGCTTTTGCTTTTCCTGTTTTTAAGATAGAAAGGTTTGAAAGAGTGATATCTACCTTTTCGGACAGCTCATTTAACGACATTTTTCGTTTAGCCATCATTACATCTAAGTTTACAATTATGGGCATATTTATACGGTTAGGTCGTTATCTTGCTGTAATTCAATTCCTTTTCTAAAAATTAAGGCCACTACAAAAAGTATAGCCGACATCATTAGGTAGGCTGCACTGTCGTTCCAATATCGGCTTACAAGCTGCAAATCAAATCCGCGATGTGACAGCTGCTGCGTAAAACGTTGCGCTAAGAAACAAAGAGCGCCCACAGAACACGCCTGATACGTGATTTTTAAAAGCAGTTTAGAAATCTCTTCAGTAAACGGATTTACCAACTTTATCACTTTAAACAAACGGAGTACATAGTAAAACGTAACAGCTTTTAATACGGCGATACCGATAAGAAATGAAAACAACAACGAATACAATGCGATACTCCGGTTGTACAGCGCTGCTAAATTTAAGCCTGAATCTAAATTGTATGCCGCAATGGGTCGGAACAAGCTGTAAACATAATTAAAGACGAGCGTCCCTGCTTGTACGCACAAACCAGCAAATATCAACCAACAAACCAACTGAATTAGGTTCCAAACGAATTTGTTCTTAGAAGTCATAGTAATCATTTTAATATTTTGGTCAAAGATAATTATTTATTGTTTATCAATAAAAAATAATTGTTTTAAGATTAAAATAATTTGATTTACAAAAAATGAAGTTCTAAATAACAAAATGAGTTTTATTCGTTTTGGGCAATTTTCTTTTATTACTCTCGATGGAGCGGAAGGTTTTTGTGAACCACTGCTTTACATCCAACCTGAGTTCGATTAAAAATCTTTGTCAGATTGCTCGAAATCAATAAGTTGCGAAATCAAACAGCAAGGAAAAGTAACAACTTCCACGCTAAACAGATGAACGGCTGTCTACTTCGTTAGATTTTTTTGCGATACTACAGTATCCCAAAACAAATCTGCCTTGTATTCAACCATTCATCTGTTTTCTGACCGCAATTTTTAAATCGAACTCAGGTTTCCTGGTACCGTTTTAAACTGCAATCAATAGTCAAAAAAAAAAGCCTGAATTCAAGTTTGTAACTTAAATTCAGGCATTAAAAAGTTTATTAAACGTTCTTACTGCTTTGTGAACGGAATTGTGCGTCCTTGAACACTGATGTTCGCGGTTTTTCCGTCTTCTAAAAACTCAACGGTTAAACCAGCTTCCGGAAATGAATACTTGTTTGGTCCTATCGATTGAATTGGGAACTTCCCTTGACCTACTACTTCGATATTCAATTCATCGTCTTCATTGGTGAAGGTTAAAGTTACGGGAGCTTTATCGCTTTTGTACGTTCCGAGGAATTTCTCCAAGTCTGGTGCTTTTTCGATTTCACCGGTTACCGAGTTCCAAAGGTTATTTGCCGGATTGCTGTCTGGCAAAACTTTGTCGGGATCTAACATGATGTTTCCAATTTCCTCGGTAGAATTTGCTTTGAACGTCCATACCTTATTGCGTTGCCAGATATCTACTGGTAACTTTACCGTAAGCGATCCGCCTGACTTGTACGTAATTTTGCACGTAACCGGCATAGCCATTTGCTGAAGGTTTTCGATGGTGATAATCGAACCTTGTTTAGGATCTTTTTTCGGGTACTTTATTTTTACAATCTTTTGGTCTAGTTTCCAATTATTCTTGAACCAAGCACGCCAAAACCAAGATAAGTCTTCGCCGGCAACGTTTTCCATGGTTCTAAAAAAATCGTACGGAGTTGGATGTTTGTATGCCCAACGCTCAATGTACGTTTTAAATGCTTTGTCAAAGCGCTCTTCTCCAAGCACTTGTGTTCGCAAGATATCGAGTGCAGTCGATGGCTTTTCGTAGGCTAATAAACCTAAGTTGCGCTCTTGTAAGTTATCTGGTGCTACCATTACAGGTTCCAAGTCTTTTCCTGTAAGTATTTCAGCCATGGCATGACGGTCTGGTTTCGGATTATCATATTCGCCACCATTAAAAGCAGCCGTACTTAAACTATTGATAAAGGTATTGAAACCTTCGTCTTGCCACGCGTACATACGTTCGTTGCTTCCTACGATCATCGGGAACCAAATGTGACCAAATTCATGATCGGTTACGCCCCATAAAGCTGCTTTTTTCGCTTCCGCTTCGCAGAAAACAATTGCCGGATATTCCATTCCGCCAACGACACCCGCAACATTTACCGCTACTGGATACGGATATGGAAACCACTTCTCTGAGTAATGCTCTATTGACGCTTTGGTGTATTCGGTTGATCTTCCCCATCCGTCGTTGTCTTTAACTTCTGCTGGATAAGCCGAAATTGCAAGCGACTTTTTCCCTTCTGGAAGATTGATTCTAGCGGCATCAATAACAAAAGAAGCCGACGATGCCCAAGCGATATCGCGGGAATTCTTCAACGCATATTTCCACGTAAGTGTACTTTTACCAGTAGGTCGCGAATTTGCATTCGAAACTTCCTCTGCTGTGCGAATGAATACCGTTTTATCGGATGCTGCAGCTGCTGCCCAGCGTTTTTGTTGTTCGGCTGTGTAAACTTCAGCAGGATTTTGCAAGGCACCACCGCAAACTACAATGTGATTTGCCGGCGCAGTTACGCTCAGGTTAAAATCGCCGTATTCCAGATAAAATTCGCCAGCTCCGAGATAGGGCAAAGTATTCCATCCTGAAATATCGTCGTACACACAAAGTTTAGGATACCATTGTGCGATTTGGAAAATGTTACCGGCTGGTGTTTCGTAAATGCCCAGACGATCGCTTCCTTGTTTTGGAATCACGAATGAAAACTCAATTTTCAGCGTAACTTGTCCGCCTTTTGCCTTTAACGCTGTAGGTAAATCAACTTGCATACGCGTATCGTAAATGCGAAAAGGAACTTCTTTTTCAGTGGTAGTTTTCCCGACTGTCGACACTACTTTAACGGATTTGATTTTGTGTCCGCCGTCGAATTTCTCACCACGAGAGCCGTTGCGACTACCTTTTAAAGGAACGACTGCATTTCCGCGTGAGTCTTCTTTGAAGAGATTTTGTTCCACATACATCCACAAAAACGGCAAATTATCCGGACTGTTATTGGTGTACTTAACTGTTGCTGTTCCAGTTACCGTGCGATTTTGATCGTCGAGCGTAACTTTCAAATCATAGTCGGCGCGATTTTGCCAATACGCATAGCCCGGAGCTCCCGAAGTACTTCTGGTTCCCGACGGATGGTCTGTGTAAAATCCCGGACCAAACGTTTCGTTGTAATTGTAAACCGATTCCTCTTTTTCTTGCGCCTGGAGTTGAAAGAAAAGCACACAAGCTAAGAGCACATAATACCTTAATGTCATATCAATTAAATTTTTACAAAGAAAGTAATTTCAAGATTGCGTAGCACTTTCCTTCGAAAGAAAATTCACTACTTTTTTTGAACATGCAATAGTCGGTAACGCACTTGCGATTTTACAGGCTAAACAATCCAATTCTCTGCCATTTTACAAGAAAAGAAGTCGTTTCAAGAACTGCCAATTGTTGATAACTAACGTTTGAATTTTAAGGTTGGAAATATCGGTTTCCTATCGAAATTGTAGCATAAAATGCACATGACTTTCCATAATACGCAATAAATCAAACGATTGATTTAATTTTAAAATCTTGCTTGGAATTTGGGAATTAAGTTTGAAAAAAGAAGAGGCATTCTGAAACAGATTAATATATTTGTTGCAGACATACGTTTATGGATCAATTCGTCGTTTCTGCTCGTAAATACCGCCCGACCACGTTTAAAGATGTAGTTGGCCAAGAGGCTGTTACCTCTACTTTATTGCGTGCTATCGAAACGAATCACTTGGCGCAAGCCCTACTGTTTACGGGTCCGCGTGGTGTTGGAAAAACAACCTGCGCGCGAATTCTAGCCCGAAAAGTAAATCAGCCCGATTACGACGATCCGAATGAAGACTTTTCATTCAACGTATTTGAGCTCGATGCGGCGTCGAATAACTCGGTAGACGACATTCGAATGCTCACAGAGCAAGTGCGTATACCGCCGCAAACCGGAAAATATAAGGTGTATATCATCGACGAGGTGCACATGCTCTCGCTGGCGGCTTTCAACGCGTTTTTAAAAACCTTGGAAGAACCGCCTTCCTACGCTATTTTCATCTTAGCGACTACCGAGAAACATAAAGTTTTGCCAACCATTTTATCGCGTTGCCAAATATTTGATTTCAAACGCATAACCGTAACCGACGCTAAAAATTATTTAGCAGAAGTAGCTAAAAGTCAGAATGTTACTTTTGAAGACGAAGCCTTGCAAATCATTGCTCAAAAAGCCGATGGTGCTATGCGCGACGCTTTGTCGATTTTTGATCGTGTAGTTACTTACGCCGGAAATCATCTGAGTCGAAAAGCGGTTAGTGAAAACCTAAACGTTTTAGATTACGATGTGTATCTGGAAATGACTGAAAAGCTGCGTCAAGCGAATATTCCCGCGGCATTAATTCAGTTCAACGATATTTTGAGTCGCGGTTTCGATAGCCATCAATTTATTATTGGTTTGGGCTTACATTTTCGCGATTTACTTATGGTGAAAAATCCGGGAACGCTCGATTTAATTGAAGCTGGCGAACTTACCAAACAAAAATATGCCGCACAATCGCAAACGGTAACGGTAGATTTCTTGTTGCGCGCCATCGACTTAGCAAATGCGGCCGATTTAAACTTCAAATCGTCTCAAAATCAGCGTTTACTGCTCGAACTTTGCCTGATGCAAATATGTTCGCTAACTGCCGACCCTGAAAAAAAAAATCTAGGTTTTTCATAATTCCGCCTAACAGTCAGGTCGCCGCACAAGAAACGCCCGCAGTTAGCAACCAAAGTACACCATCTGAGACTCCAGTCGTTACTTCTGCCCAAGTCGAAAATCAAGCAGCAGAAATAGCAAAACCAGCGGCTCCGAGTAGTCCGCAAATTCCCGCATTAGCAAGCGGTTCGTATGTTTCGGCAACGTCGTTAAAAGCCTTAGCGTTAAAAAAAGAACTGCAAAAAGCAGCGGGATTGGAACTCCGACCATCGACCGATATACATCTGCGCGAATCGTTTACGGAAACAGATTTTCGCATTTACTGGTCGAAATACGCGCAGAAATTAGGGGATAGCGGACAAAAAATTGCCGAATCGTTACTGCTAATGAACGAACCGCGCTTGGAAGGAACGCAAGTTTTTGTGACTTTTCCGAACGAAGGTTCGAAGCTCGATTTTGAAAAGGAAATTCCAGCACTTTTGGGCTATTTGCGCGGACATTTAAAAAATCACGACATCGACATCGAAGTTGCGGTTAATGAAAACGCAAAGCCGAAACGTTATATTACGCCTCAAGACAAGTACAATCGTTTGGTAGAAATAAATCCGTTGCTTGACAAGCTGCGCCGCACCTTCGATTTAGAATTGGATTAAATGGAGCGGTGTCGTGGTTACAAAGAATTTACGGAATCGCAGCTTTTACCTTCAAAGTAAGCGTATCATTTTTTGTTTTTGGGCAATGCGCCGCAACGATTTTGCTTCATCGAAAATGAGTGCAAGCGGCGCCCGCGCTTTTTGCTGCAACTCCTCGCTTCGTCGTGCCTCCTCGCTGTGGGGTTTTCGCGTCAATCGCTATTGCGAAAAGCGCTACTTCGTGACGTTTACCACTTAACGCATCGTTTTTGGGATGTTAGTCCCGATAGCTATCGGAATCCTGACGTTCACCACTTGACGTATCTTTTTCGGGAAGCTAGTCCCGATAGCCATCGGGATAGACTTTGTGACGTTCACCTTTTTACGTATCATGTTCCCAAGCTAACCCACAATTCGTCCGTGCCTNGTGATCTGCTCTGTTTAACTAAGCTCTCATTAGCTCTTCGTACAGCAGCAACCGATACTTTTCTATTTTTTTCTTGCTTTGCCATAACACAAAAATAATGAAAAAACTAAAACAAAATGCTTTACTATAAATCTCTGCAAAGAGATCTTTTCGAAGACATTTTTTATCTTTTAAAATCTTAACTACTCATTGTAACGCGCAATTTCGCGGTCGTAAAATTCGGTCGCTTCTACGATTAAACGTTCTAATTCTTCGCTCAATTCTTGTTCCTCGGCTTCTTCAATATCGTCGATAATTTCCACTTCATCGTTTCGTAAATTAATTACAAAGCGCGGAAAATCAAGATGAATTACAAAAATATCGTCCGGAAAATCGGTATTATCGCCAAGTACAAATTTGGGTAGTTCCATAGAGTTAAAGTTTAATGTGACGGCAGTATTACCGCACTTTCTGGGTTGTCAATTTTATTATTGATGATGAATTTCTTACTCAAATATAAAAATCTGGCGTACAGCAAAAAAGCGGCCGTTGCTAAACTGCCCAACAATCCGAACCAAATCCCTTCTGCTCCGTATTCGAGCTTGATTCCCAAATAATAACACAGCGGAAATCCAACGATCCAGTACGCCACAAACGTAATGTACATCGGAATTTTAACGTCTTGCATGCCGCGTAAAGCACCCAACACAACCACTTGCATGCCGTCGAAAATCTGGAAAAAGGCAGCAGCTATCAATAATTTCGCTGCAATGGCAATTACTTCTGTGTTATCGGCCAATTGCGTATTGTTTTCCATATTCAAAAACTGCTCCGGTAAAATCTGGTGTAACGCAATGAACACCAAAGCAAAGACAATTTCGATGAAAACAGTCAGTAAAAAAACAGATTGCGCCACCAACCGAAGTTTCTTAAAATCTTGTGCTCCAACGTAATTGCTCACACGAATCATGGCCGCAGCGCCCAATCCTACCGCAAACATAAACGTGAGCGACGCCAACGAAAGCGCTATTTGGTTCGCCGCCTGTGCATTGGTGCCGATAATGCCACTTAACCAAATGGCAGCCGTAAATAAAAGTACTTCGAACAGCATTTGCGCCGCCGACGGTATGCCGATGCGAATTATTTTTCGCGTAATTTCTCGGTCAAACGAAACCGTTGGCAAGGCATCGAAATATTCGCGCAAGCCTTTCGAATAACGCGTAATTAGGTGCATAAACACAACCATGAGTATGCGCGAAATCACCGTTCCAATAGCAGCACCAATAATTCCTAACTTCGGGAAAATCCAAATGCCGTAAATCAATACATAGTTCAAAATTACATGCGCAACATTGGCAAGAATAATGGCGTATAACGAGTATTTGGTTTGCGACATCCCATCGGCAAATTGCTTGTAACCTTGATAAACAATCAACGGAATCAGCGACAAGGCAACGTAATCGATAAACGGCTCTGCTAAGGCAATTACTTCTGCAGGTTGGTTGAGTTGGCGCAACAGCGGTTTCGAAAGAAAAATAACGCCAAAAAGTAAAACACCAAGAACGCTACACAGCAGCAATCCTTGCTTGAGCGCCTTCACTAAAGTGGTTTTGTCGTTTGCAGCATCGGCAGCGCCAACAATGGGCGTTATGGCCGTCGAAAATCCGATTCCGAGCGACATCGCAATAAATATCACGCTGTTTCCCAACGAAACGGCAGCAAGTTCGGTGCTTCCCAGCTTTCCGACCATAATGTTGTCGGTGATCGAAATTAAGGTATGGCCAACCATGCCAAGCATTACTGGATACGCCAGTTTCAAGTTATAACCAAACTCTGCAAAATACTTTTTCATAGCAACAAAAATCGGGCAAAGATAGCGCACTGTATTCCGACTATCGGTCATTAATATCATAAAACTTAAACGAAATTGCGTAAGACTAAGCTTTAAAAAAGGCGGTTCTTTGCAGCTCAGACCAATACTATTTGGTTTACTTATATGAAAAATACTTTACGCTCTTTTTGTTTGGCTCTTGTAATCGGATTTTCAGCACCAAGCGTTTTTGGTCAAGAAACTATCGCAACGGCAATTGAAAACTACGATCAGGGCTTTCGACTCGGATTTGGATTGAACGGTGGTTTGCCACTAAACGATCCGTATGATTTCTCGCTAGGCGGCGATGTTCGCTTGCAATACGACTTAACAAAAAAACTTCTTTAACCCTAACAACGGGCTTTACTAACTTTTTCGTTAGCGGAAAAGACAACGATTTAGGTTTTATTCCCTTGAAAGCTGGATTCAAAGTTTTTGTGTATGAAAATGAGTTTTATTTGATTGGCGAAGCCGGCGCTGCTTTTGCCGTGACCAACAATTACGATAAAACTTCTTTATTGTTATCGCCTGGAGTAGGTTATGCTACAAAAGTGATCGACTTTAGTTTACGTTACGAATATTTGAAAGATTTTATCGACGAATCAGGCGATGAAGGTATCGGGCAAGTTGTAGCTCGTGTAGCCTACGCTTTTGAGTTGTAGAAAACTTTTTCCACCATTCCAATGTTTTCAAAAGCCTCTCTCGGGAGGCTTTTGTATTTTTGACCACATGAAATTTACAGCAATTCAAAATTTAGGGACTGTGCACGGAATTCACTCGTCTTCCGGTTTGCTTTGGTTGAACGATTATCTATTCTGCATTAGCGATAATTCTGATTTTCTTTTCAAAATAAATCCGACGAATTATACCTTCGAGGCGATTCCCACTATCGAAAATGCACAACATTGGGTCGAAAAAAAGCACAAACGCGATTACGAGATCATTTATGCAGATTCGGAAGGAATTCACCTTTACGGCAGTGGTTCCAAAGAAAAGCGAAAGATAAAAACCTCGTTTGCCGATCTTGATCAGCTGGCTATTAGCAGTGAATGTTTATTGTACGACGCCGTTAGCAGTCGCGGTATTTCTGAAGACGATTTGAATTTGGAAGCGCTTTGTAAACACGAAGATACATACTACATTTTCAACCGGGGTAACGGTCCGTCGAAACAAAACCGCATCTTCAAAGCGCATCAATTACCGGACGGCTCCTTTGAAATCGTTTCAGAACGCGATATTCAACTTCATTTCAACGATCTCGATTTTACCTTCACCGATGCCTGCGTTTGCCACGATTTCATTGTATTTACCGCTGCCGCAGAAGCCTCGGATTCCACCTATTTAGATGGCGAAATTGGCGGTAGTTTACTGGGCGTTTTAAAAATCGATTCCCTGGAAATACTTTATACCCAAATCGTTTCCCAAGAACATAAATTCGAAGGAATTAGCTGTTATAAAAGCTCCGATACGACGCACCATTTCTATCTCGCCGAAGACAACGACCGCAACGACGGTGAATTAACGCTTTATGGGGTAGATTTCGAGATTTAAAGATTTAAAGATTTAAAGATTTAAAGATTGAGAGATTTTGGGCTTGTTTTCTTGTTTGAACCTACAACGCCGCTAATTTCTCCAATTTTTTCACTGCTAAAAATCCGTTGATGTCTTCGAAGTGCTCCACGACACGCTTGTTGGTGAATTCGAAAACTTTTGTCGCCAAGCCGTCCAAGAAATCACGGTCGTGGGAAACTAAAATCACTGTTCCTTCAAAATCGCGCAGAGCTTCTTTGATGATGTCTTTGGTTTTCATGTCTAAGTGATTCGACGGTTCGTCCAAGATCAATAAGTTTACGGGTTCAAGCAAGAGTTTGATCATCGCTAAACGTGTGCGCTCACCACCCGACAATACTTTCACTTTTTTGGTAATATCGTCGCCGTGAAACATAAAGGCACCTAACAAATTCTTGATTTGCGTACGGATGTCGCCTACCGCAATTTGGTCGATGGTTTCAAAAATACTTACATTCTCGTCCAGCAAAGCCGCCTGATTTTGTGCGAAATAACCAATCAGTGCATTATGTCCGATTTCAACACTTCCACTGTCTGGCGCAAACTCTTTCATGATGGCTTTTATCATGGTCGATTTTCCCTCGCCATTCTTTCCTACAAACGCTACTTTTTGCCCGCGTTCAATCACCATATTTGCTCCTTTAAACACAACATGATCGCCGTATTTTTTCTCTAAATCGGTTACAACTACCGGATACTGACCGCTTTTTGGTGCTGGTGGGAATTTTATTTTCAGTGCCGAGTTATCAATTTCATCCACTTCCACCAAAACCAATTTCTCCAACATTTTTACGCGCGATTGTACTTGCAACGTCTTTGAATACGTGCCTTTAAATCGTTCGATGAATTCCATATTTTCAGCAATCATTTTTTGTTGCTCGTCGTAGGCTTTTTGCTGATGTGCTCTACGGTCTTTTCGCAGCTCCAAATAATGCGAATATTTGGCACGGTAGTCGTATATACGTCCCATGGTCACTTCGATGGTTCGGTTGGTAATGTTGTCCACAAACGCTCTATCGTGCGAAATTACCACGACGGCTTTTGCAGCATTTACCAAGAAATCTTCCAACCATTGAATACTTTCAATATCCATGTGGTTGGTAGGCTCATCGAGTAAAATCAAGTCGGGTTTTTTTAGCAACAGTTTTGCTAATTCGATGCGCATGCGCCAGCCTCCCGAAAATTCGCTGGTTTTTCTTGTAAAATCTTCGCGAACAAACCCCAAACCGAGCAGTACTTTTTCTACATCGGCTTCGTAGTTTATTTCTTCAATGGCGTAAAATTTTTCGCTGAGGTCGCTTACTTCCTCGATTAATTTCATGTAATCGTCCGATTCGTAGTCGGTTCGAACCGTTAGTTCGGTGTTTATGGCTTCGATGCGATCGCGCATGGCGAAAATTTCCGAAAATGCCTTCGACGTTTCTTCAAAAACCGTGCAGTTATCTTGTGTGAGCAAATGTTGCGGCAGGTACGCAATTACAGTGTCTTTCGGCATCGACAGGCTTCCGCTGCTCGGTTTGCGTTCTCCGGCGAGAATTTTCAACAACGTCGATTTTCCTGCGCCATTTTTCCCCATCAATGCAATCTTATCTGTTTCATTAATAGAGAACGATACGTCGCTAAAAAGCGTTGTTCCACCAAATTCTACCGATACGTCGTTTACTGTAAGCATTTTCAAAAAATTTGCGCAAAGGTAGTTTAAAACATGCCATTTTTAGCGCATTCAACCACAGCGTCCGACAATTATTTTCAATCGAATTCCGGTGTTTGAATCGATTTTTAGAAGCCATTCCCGTTTTTCGCTGTAGTCCTCAAAAAATACGGCAGGTTCACACGCCTTGCCGTTGGCTTCTTGGGTCGCCACTGCAACGCGGTTCACGCAGCCGTCTTTTTATTGCGGGCTGCCGCTGCAACCGGGGCTAGGGCATACGTTACTAACGTTTAGTGGAAAAATACCTATAAGTAGGTAGTTTTGGGAATAGCGAAGTGCGTAATTTAGCCCAGAACAACAAAGCGAAACAATTGTCTAATGTAACAGATTAAAAAAGCGTGTAGGTGTTTGATGCAAGCTACTGTGATTGATTAATTTACAAGTGTTTTTGAAAATTGAGAAGGAGGAGGGGACTTTGCTGATTATTGAGTTAACAGTCAGACTAAAACAACCGAAATGAAAGAAAATTTAAGATTTAATAATGATTTTTTAGAAGCTTACGATTATAGCAAAGCTAATGGCTTATATTTAGGCTTAGGCAATCCTATGGGTAAAATTCTGCTTATTGGAAAAGAAACATCAGATGATAAAATTGGGTTTGATGAAATGAGTAAAGTCAATCTTAAGAGTTGGAATGATATTATTTCAACGAACAAGTCTATTGAGGATGTTGGCTTTTTAGAGGATAACGCTTTGTTTCCTTGGAAGGGACAAAAATTTACGATTAGAAGAATAAAGAAAGACGGAACAATTTCTGGAGAAACTGGCACATCAACAACTTGGTATTATTATCAATATTTGACCGACCTTATTTTGAAAAAAACACCAAAAGTAAAAGAGGATTTAATTGACTTTCACGAATATTGTTTTCAATCTGAAATGAATCAATTAAACGCAAAAAAAAGTAATGATATTCCTAAAAATGATTTAAGGAGAATAAAAAGTATAAAAGATAGAGAGAAACTTTTAGCCTTGAATTATTTTAGAAATTTTGATGTTATAATTTTAGCAAGTGGACACTATCATAAAGATTTTGATTTCGACATTCAAAAGACTTTTGGTGTAAAATGGACTGGAAATACTAATGTTCTATCAAAAGGAAATTGGTACAACCTACATTATGATAATTTAGAAAAACCAAAACGAATATTGATTCATACGAGGCAATTCAGTACTCTAATAACAAAAGAACTAATTGAAGCAATAGCAAATGAATGCAGATCATTTATATAAAGTCCGAACTGCTAACATCCGTAACCCTTGCACAACGATCATTTTTTACCAAAATATAGAAATCCGCTACGAACAAATTTGCATTAGGCAGGGTTCAGTGCTCCTCAGACAATTTTGTGGTAGCCGAAAGTTTTCTTCTGCGAATGAACACTTGTGCTGAAAGATCCCGGCATCGATACTAAAACCATTCTAGCCAATTATTCCAAGACTCACTCTTAACTCGCAGCTTGCCAACTGTAATCTAAAATTTCGATAAAGGCGATTTATGTACTTACCAAAAATTGGTAACTTTGATAAAAGTTTATGTTGAATGAAAAATACATCAATAGCACTAGGAAACCATTTTGATCAGTTTGTCAATAGTCAAGTTGCAAGCGGACGTTATAAAAATGTTAGCGAAGTTATTCGTGCTGGACTTCGACTTTTAGAGGACGAAGAAAGTAATGTGATCGCTCTGCGAGCCGCAATTCAGCAAGGATTAGACAGCCCGCTCGTTGAAAATTTTGACTTCAAAGACAATCTGAAAAAATTAAAAGAAGGAAAATTAAAAAATGGCTAAGGTTGTTTTTAGACAAGAAGCCATTAACGATTTAAATGAAGTTTGGGTTTATACTTTTGATGAATGTTCAGAAAAACAAGCCGATAAGTATTATTCAGCTTTAGAATTTGCTTGTACACAAATTGGGAAAAACCCTGAACTTGGAAAGAAATACGATAGAATAAGCAAGAATTTACTTGGGTTGAGAACTGGAAAACACATAATTTTTTATCAAGTTATTTCAAACGATCGCATTGAAGTTGTCAGAATTTTACACGAAGGAATGGACTTGAAAAACAGATTTGATGAATAAAGAATTACTTCGCTATGGCTGGATACTCGTGGTTTCGTGTCCGTTTTTTAAGTAAAATTATTATGTAAGTAAACAGTACGCAGTTCACTGGCTTCTCAACAGTCGGTTTGCGGCGGTATATTACAAGATATCTTGTTAAAAATAGAGCAAAAAGCATCAACCTATACCATACTTTGGTATATTTGTTTTAAAGCTAGTTGTTATGGCAAAAAACACTTCAATATTGCTCGGAGATCATTTTAATAATTTCATTAATGAGGAAGTCGCTTCTGGAAGATACAGTTCTGCAAGTGATGTAGTAAGATCGGCGCTTCGTTTGCTGGAAATCGAGGAGCAGAAAATCAAATGGCTCAGAAATGAACTCGAAATTGGAGAGAAAAGTGGATTCGTTGAAAACTATGACCCGAAAAAGCATCTCGAAGAACTCAAGAAGCGCCATTCATGAAATACAGAATTACCGAAGCGGCGTATAATGATTTGAGCGACATCTATCTCTACACCTTTCAGAACTGGTCGGAGAATCAGGCAAGCAAGTATTTTGAATCGATCATTGAGGAAATTCAGCTGTTCAGTGAAAACCCCGAAAAAGCCAAGCCCATGCCAAAGGTTGGGGCAGACTTCTTCTATTTCCGAGCCTTGTCACATTATGTGTTTTTCAAAAAGAATAGAGAAACGATTGAAGTTGTTAGAATCCTACACAAAATGATGGACTTCTCTCAGCATCTGGAATAGAACGTCTTGTAACCGGCGCTAATCCGCTCCGAAAAACCTCCCGACTTTGAGGTTAATTTTTAAAATTTGAATTTGCCTCAGAGTCTAGAAGCACTACGATGCGAGTTTGCCTTGTTTTTAATAGACTTTCAGGAGTAAAAGTTCCTATTCCGCCAAAAACTTTGCAACAACTATCTTCGCCAAAATCACATCTTCTTTCGAGACCCAAACACTAACCGCTGCATCAGCCGTTCCGAAACCAGCCAAACGTGCCGATTCATACTCATTGCGTATGATGGCCGTAATTCCTGCCTCACGCAAATTGTAGTTGACCGCCTGTGCCAAGATTTCGGAGCCGCTGAATACCTCTATCACTTTATTTACTCAAGTACATTTTTCTTCGGGCGTACAATTCGTAGAACTGATCGTCTTTCAAATCGTCGATAAATAAAATGGATTCTCCAGTCGATTTCATTTCCGGTCCGAGTGCTTTATTCACATTTCTGAACTTTGAAAACGAGAACACCGGTTGCTTGATCGCGTAACCTTGTAATTGCGGATTAAACTTGAAATCGGTTACCTTATTTACACCAAGCATCACTTTGGTAGCGTAATTTACGTAAGGCTCACCGTAGGCTTTTGCGATAAAAGGAACGGTTCGCGAGGCACGCGGATTGGCTTCGATGATGTAAACCGTATCGTCTTTGATGGCAAACTGCACGTTAATCAGACCAACCGTTTTTAGCGCAAGTGCTATTTTGTGTGTGTGATCTTTAATTTGTTGCATGACAAATTCGCCCAAATTAAAAGGCGGCAGTGTTGCATTTGAGTCGCCCGAATGAATACCACATGGTTCGATATGTTCCATAATACCAATGATATACACATTTTCACCGTCGCAAATGGCATCAGCTTCAGCTTCGATAGCACCGTCGAGGTAATGATCGAGTAGAAGCTTATTTCCGGGAATATTCTTGAGCAAATCGATAACGTGTTCTTCGAGCTCTTGTTTGTTGATGACGATTTTCATGCCTTGACCACCAAGTACGTACGACGGCCGAACTAGAAGTGGGAAGTCGAGTGAATCGGCAAGAACAGAAGCTTCGTCGGCAGTTTCAGCGATTCCGAATTTAGGATAGGGAATGTTGAGTTGCGACAAAAGTTCTGAGAACCGACCGCGATCTTCGGCTAAATCTAAGGCGTCGAAGCTGGTTCCAAGAATTCGGATGTTGTATTTCGCGAGCTTTTCAGCGAGTTTCAATGCGGTTTGTCCACCTAATTGAACGATAACGCCTTCCGGTTTTTCATGCTGAATGATGTCGTAAATATGTTCCCAAAATACGGGTTCGAAATACAGTTTGTCGGCGGTATCGAAGTCGGTTGATACCGTTTCGGGATTACAATTAATCATGATGGTTTCGAAGCCACATTCTTTTGCCGCTAGAACGCCGTGAACACAGGAGTAATCGAATTCGATACCTTGTCCGATTCGGTTTGGGCCGCTACCCAGCACCACAACTTTTTTGCGCTCGGTTACGATGCTTTCGTTGGCTACAAATCGTTCGCCGTTTGCTAATTCCACTTCCGCTTCAAAAGTAGAGTAGTAGTAAGGCGTTTGTGCTTTGAATTCGGCAGCACAGGTATCAACCAGTTTATAAACGCGTTTAACACCTAATTGTTCGCGAAGCTTGTAAATCTGGCTTTCCAAACAGCCTAGCATATGCGCAATTTGCCGGTCGGCGAATCCTTTTTGTTTGGCTTCGAGAAGTAGGTTTTTTGGAAGCGTATCGATTTGGTAGGTTGAAATCGTTTTTTCGAGTTGGTATAATTCTTCGTATTGACGCAAGAACCACATGTCGATTTTCGTGATTTCGTGTATGCGCGATAACGGAATTCCCATTTGAATGGCATCGTAAATCACAAAAACCCGATCCCAAGAGGCGTGGGTTAATTTATCGATGATTTGCTCGTAGTTGGTGTAGCTTTTACCGTCGGCACCAAGTCCGTTACGTTTAATTTCAAGCGATTGCGTTGCTTTATGCAGCGCTTCTTGAAACGAGCGCCCGATGCCCATAACTTCGCCAACAGATTTCATTTGGAGTCCGAGCGTTCTGTCGGCTCCTTCAAATTTATCGAAATTCCAACGCGGAATTTTTACGATTACGTAATCGAGCGTGGGTTCGAAAAGCGCAGAGGTTGATTTTGTAATTTGGTTTTGAAGTTCGTCGAGGGTGTATCCGAGTGCGAGTTTTGATGCAATTTTAGCAATCGGATAGCCGGTTGCTTTCGATGCAAGCGCCGACGAACGGGAAACGCGTGGGTTGATTTCGATGGCTACGATATCTTCTTTTTCATCCGGCGAAACCGCAAATTGAACGTTACAGCCACCGGCAAAGTTCCCTATGGAACGCATCATTTTGATGGCCATGTCGCGCATGCGTTGGAAGGTTTTATCAGACAGCGTCATTGCAGGAGCAACGGTTATCGAGTCGCCGGTATGTATTCCCATCGGATCCATATTTTCAATGGAGCAGATGATTACTACGTTGTCGTTTTTATCGCGAAGTAATTCAAGTTCGTATTCTTTCCAACCCAGCAATGCCTTATCGATAAGTACTTCGTGTATTGGCGAAGCTTCAAGTCCGCGTGTAAGTAAATCGTCGAAGTCTTCTTTGCGATGCACGAAAGCAGCTCCAGTTCCTCCAAGGGTAAACGACGGACGTATAACGAGCGGAAATCCGAATTCTTGGGCGATTTCTTTTCCTTTCAGAAACGAGTTTGCTGTTTTTGCTGGCGCGGCTCCAACGCCAATTTCTTCGAGCAGCTGTTTAAACTGTTCGCGGTCTTCGGTAATGTTTATGGCGTTCACATCAACACCAATCATTCGTACGTTAAAATCGTTCCAAATGCCTTTTTCGTCGGCTTCTAAACACAAATTCAAGGCTGTTTGTCCGCCCATGGTTGGGAGTACAGCATCGATTTGTGGGTGCGCTTTTAAGATTTCGATGATTGATTTGGTGGTGAGTGGCTTCAGATAAACGTGATCGGCCATGGATGGGTCGGTCATGATTGTCGCTGGATTGGAATTGATTAGAATAACTTCAATTCCTTCTTCTTTAATGGAACGTGCAGATTGTGATCCGGCGTAATCGAATTCGCAGGCTTGTCCAATAACTATTGGTCCGGAGCCGATAATTAAGACCGATTTAATGGAGTTGTCTTTTGGCATATAGATGTAGTTGTGTTGTTGTGGTAAAGGTAAATTTTAGACTTTAGATATTCGTCTTTTAATTCTAAAAAAAAAAGGCGATACCGATTAAAGTAACGCCTTAGTTCAATAGAGATAAACTCATTATTTTTTATGTCTTGGTTCGCACGAAACAGTTAATTTGTGACGACCCTTTGCACGTCTGCGCGCTAGAACTTTTCTTCCATTCGCAGAAGCCATTCTGTCCATAAAACCGTGCTTATTTCTTCTTTTTCTTTTCGATGGTTGAAACGTTCTTTTGCTCATTGCCTGTATCTTTAAAATCTAAATTAGCTGTTGATGGATTTGGTTTCTGAAAAACCGAGTGCAAATATAAGAAGACTTTTTTGTTAGGCAAGTCGTTGCGAAAAAAATAATTTAAGTTTCGGGAATTAGTATCTTTGCCCACCAAAACGGAATCATCATGTATCACAAAAATATCAAGTTATTTCTCTTTGCCTCGCTTAATGTTTTGGCTATCTGGCAGTTTACCGAATCTGAAATCGGAAACGGTATTTTCTTAATCTTACTGTCGCTCATTTTCATTTTACTCTACTTTAAGAACGAATTCATCATCTTGGCGTTCTTTAAACTGCGTAAACAAGACTTTGAAGGCGCGAAGAAGTGGTTGGCATACATTAAAAATCCACAGGCTGCATTAGTGCGAAAGCAACAAGGCTATTTTGAATATTTACATGGACTTATGCTTTCGCAGACCAATATCACGCAGGCAGAAAAGCACTTCAAGAAAGCAGTTGAGTTAGGATTGTCTATGGATACCGATTTGGCTATTGCAAAACTTAATCTTGCCGGCGTGGCTATGACGCGTCGTAGAAAGCTCGAAGCAACTAATTTACTCAACGAAGCAAAGAAATTAGACAAACAAGGTTTGCTTAAAGACCAAATTAAGTTGATGAAAGAACAGATGAAAAAGATTTAATGTAATTTTTACGTTAATTATTTAGGCTTTATCTGTTAAAAACATCCTGAAATTCGCAAAAAATCGAAAAATTTAACACTTTAGTGTTTGTTTATCGATTTTTTTATACTTTTATCTCTATAGTGCTGAATATCAATTCAGATTGAGATGAAAAAAATTCTACCATTAGTACTGTTTTTGCTCGGCAATTTGTCGTTTTCACAGACAGATCAAAAAGCGTACAGCGATGCGATTCGAAAAAACATCAAACGCTACAGCGCAATCAGCGATCGAGCTTATTTGGTTGGAAAGACTGCCGAAGCCGAATACCTTTTTGATACTTTAGTTAATAATCATCTCGTAGGTACGCGCTTCACCGATTTTCAGCTCAAACGTCTTTATGGCGGAAAATTGAAACTTTCTTCCATCAAAAAGCCAATACTCATTCAAACGTATGCCTCGTGGTGTATCATAAACAAAGGCGAAATACCCGCTTTGAACAAACTAGCGCGGCAGCATGCCAAAGATTTACAAATCATTGTGGTTTTTTGGGATCGAAAGCAAGCGGCCAAAGCCGTAGCTGCGCAATTTAACGGGTATATCGAAGTGTGTTATGCCAACGAGTCGTATTCGAAAGATACCGAGGTTGTGGCTACGATGAAAAATGCCATTGGATATTTGTCCTCGTATTTCTTAAACGACAACTTGGAAGTACTCAGCATTCGTAAAGGCGCTCCGTTACAAATCCCAAAGAAAACGCCTATAAAAGAAGCTATTCGTTTGAATTTTGAATTCTACAATACTCAAATTGCTGATAACTTAGTATAGAGCAATCTCAAAAAAGAGCACATCGCTCATCAATAAACTACTGCGGAATCAGGATTTCGTATGGTTTACGATTTAAATTAGGCAGTTTTTTGTCGCGCAACCACGGGTTGTGATACTTCAAGGTTTTGTAATTAATTCCTTGCATTTTCGCGAAACGAACTAAATCGGTGATCGTAGTATCTACAACTACTTTTTTAGTCGGAATCGGTTTGTATAGCTCGGCTGCACTAAACGTAAATCCGTAGGTTGCCGGATTTTTCATGACTTCTTTTAGTGCTAGAATTCGAAAAACATACCGGTGCGTTTCTTCGGTGAGCAATAAATCGTAGTAATTTGTTTCGTTTTGAATATCCATTTGTTTTTGCACGCCAGCCATACCGCCGTTGTAAGAAGCAGCGGCTAGTGTCCACGATCCGAATTTGCGTTTGGCGTCGAGCAAGTACTTACAAGCTGCTTCGGTTGATTTCTCTACGTGATACCGTTCGTCAACAAATTCGGTTACTTCCATACCGCGTTCTTTTGCTGTGGTTGGCATAAATTGCCAAAAACCTTTTGCTCCTGCCGATGACGTTGCGTTCATCAAAGCGCTTTCTGCCACGGCTAGATATTTAAAATCGTCTGGAACACCATTTTTCGCCAATATTGGTTCGATAATCGGGAAAAAGCGTGCCGAACGTTTAATGATCAACAAGGTCGATGCATCCAAATTTGCATTTACAATCAATTCACGTTCAAAGCGTTCGCGAACATCCTCAACATGTAACGGTGTAGGTTCTCCAGCGAATTCAGCCGCAGTTGGCGCGTACGGATGTTTCATTTCGTTAGAACGATACCGTACCGCAAAAATCGATGTGGCAATAATTCCGCTGCTAACCAATACACTAAGAGCCAGTGTTTTCCAATTCGTTTTCATTTCGTTCTATAATTTTTGGCAAATTTTCATTTAGCCATTTGTATTTATTTAAAATCATGATGTGCGTTCCGTCCTTAATCCAAATTGCATTTTTGATGTACTTCGGCGGAAAAACCTCGTCGGCATCACCATGTAAGTGTATTACTTCGGAATCAACCTCGATTCGATTCCATAAAATTACTTGTTCGATCGACCATTGCAAATATTTTTCATCCCGAACCGAAAGAAATTTCTCATATAACTTCAAACGTTTGTTTATAGTATCGCCAAAACTAAATTTTGCTAATTGCTCGACATTCAGGAGCAGTTTTATGGGCAAGAGCTTGTACGCTTTAGTTGTTTTGGCAATTTTAAAGCGTCGCGGAAATTCAAGATTACTTTTGACGCTAGAAATGATAATCACTTTTTCAGGTTTTACAAAGCTTTTCATTTCTTGAACTAAAATGCCACCAAATGATACACCAATTAAAATAATGTGTTTCCCGGTTACCTTCTTCGATAATCGCTCGGCATAAGCCGTCAATGATTCGGCTTCCAACGGAATTTGCCATTCCAATAAATGTACGTTATAACGATCGCTGGGTAGTGCAATACGTTCAAATATAAGTGGACTTGCAGCCAAACCGGGCATCAAATAAACGTCGTATTTTTTGGGTGTCGACATAGTTGTAACAATGAATGATTAAAAGTAGCGTTATCTAAGTGAGTGCAGCGTAAAAGTTCCGTTAAATAATTAACAGTTTTATTCAGGAAGCTTCAGTCAAACAGGGTTGAACGATTGCGAAACGGTTATATTTTACACTATTGAAAGCGCGTATCTTACTGCTTTTCGCTATTTTTAACGCAGCTACTTCCACTCAACCTAGGTTTCTCGAGTTTAGATTATGAACGACGAATTGTTACGAAATAAAATTATTGCCTTTTTTAGCGGTATCGACACGTACTACGGCGTAAAGCTCGAGGTTACCGAAAGTATTTATACGGCTTTTCCAGATGTGACAACTACCGACGGCACCTGGAATTTATCCGAGTTTGTTTTAG
This sequence comes from Flavobacterium aurantiibacter, assembly GCF_002251775.1. Lineage (GTDB taxonomy): Bacteria > Bacteroidota > Bacteroidia > Flavobacteriales > Flavobacteriaceae > Flavobacterium > Flavobacterium aurantiibacter. The sequence goes on along the minus strand of NZ_NOXX01000225.1, from coordinate 6,174 downwards.
CAAATGCTGCGTACCGAAAAGACGGCAATCGGTTTATGATTGAAGGTAGTGGCAGGTATATCGAATTTGCTGCTTTACAAATTATTGGATTTACGCAATCGGGTCGACACAAATATGAAATCGTGGAACAGTACGGAACCAGTGTTTTTCGTGTCACGAAATTGCGATTTTTTGATCGGTATTGATACCCTTTTTCACTCACGTTTATTTGGTAACGTTTTTCCCAGCCCCGACAGTCGCGAAAAGCGCGCAAAATAAAACCAAGCTATTTTGCTGGAAGCTGTGGCGACCAGCGGAAGCCGCGAGCTGAACACACAAAATACTTGGTTTTATTGCGTACTTGAAGCAAATGGCGGGATTAGCTGCCAAATAACTAATCAATTTTCCTAGAATTTTTCAACACAAGATTTTATGAGGATTTTTTACAATTAATAAAAGTACTTCTTAAGTTTTAAAAAGTGCTTTTCAAAGCAATGATAAGATAAAATACTAACTAGAATAGTAGTAATTAATGAAACTACGGCGGTGATTATAAAATTAAATTCGCTAGTGGAAAATTCGAATTTCAAAAAAAAATTGATAACCACGGTGTGGGTCAAATACAAGCTGTAGGTGTAAATTCCTAATTTACTTACATATAAATTGTTTGAAATTCGGATTCCATTCTTCTCCGGAAGTGTAAACAAAATCAGCGCGGAAAATGTGATTCCAAGTACGGTCGGCGCCAGTGCATTGAGCCAGTAGGAATTTAAGTTTGGAATGATAAAAACGAGCATGATTGCTGTTAGCGCGAGGATATACTTAGTTAAATTATGCATTTTCTGAACGCGTATTAAAAGCTCTGGTTTAAATAAAAGAATGTATGCAGGTATTGCACCGTATGCGAAATAATCGAGATTAGTTGGCAAATCAAGCCATTCTACACCCATATGATGATAAATGTATCGCGACAAGTTTGCAAATAGTATAGCGCAAAATATTAATTGTGGCACTTTTTTTATCGGCAGAATAGCGATAATGATTCCCCACAGCACGTAGAAATGTTCTTCGACACACAAGGACCACATCACGCGAAGAGGCGATACATTTGGAAAGCCGTTGGTTGTCATCATCATGTAGTTTTCTAAAAATAGGGCAGAGATGAACCAATTAGGATTGTAGCCATCTTTGGGAAACGACAATTGTAAAATATCGAGAAAGTAGGGAGTAAGAAAGGCGAAAAGTAACACGGCATAGAATAGAGGCCAAATTCGTAAAATGCGGCGGACAAAAAAATTTTTTAACGAGATCCTTCTTACAGAGCTTTTTTCATGTAGTAAAATGTAAGTAATTAAAAAACCGCTTAATACGAAGAAAAAGGAAACGCCTATTTTGCCGGATTTTGTAAAGAATGAGAAAACAGAAAAATCAGGAACTGGAACATGTTGTAAAAAAACCAAAAAGAACGAGAGAAACCGTAAGGCATCGAAGGTGTGAAAGTACTTTCTGTCGAGCTGTTCGAATTTATCCACGTCTGGTTAAAAAAAAGTGAAAGTTACTGCAATTAGTTTGGGAAACGGGCGCAAACTGTAAATGAAGCGTATTTCCGCGTGCGACCTACTAACTTTTCTAATATCAAAACTAGAATTTTTCAGGAGTTTACCAAAAAATTCTACGTGTAATATAACTGAAAAAAGGATTGCTAATTATTCAAAAATCAACCGTAATTTTCAATTGTCCTCCTAGACCATCTCTGATGATTCGAAGCAACGTTGAAAGCCGAATGTCGCTCGCATCGTTTTCAATACGCGAAATATAGTTTTTGGTTGTTCCGCATTTTTCGGCTAGCTGTTCTTGCGTCAAACCTTGTTCTTTCCGCAATTCTTGAAGCATCACTCCGAGTTTAAAAGCTTCGAATTCGGCTTCATAAAGATCTCGCTCTGCAGTACCTTTTTTTCCGTACTGTAAATCCAAATGGGCAGAAAATGAAGTAAGCTGATTTGTAGCGGCAGTATTCATAGTTTTCGGTTACTTTTTAAATTCCTCATAGTATTCTTTTCTTAGTCGTAAAGCTAACTCTATCTCCTTTCTTGGAGTTTTTAAAGTCTTCTTCTGGAAGCCATTAACTAGAATGATCAAATTTCCCTCATCAAAAAAACTAAAAACTCTATAGATGTTTGACTGTACTTCAACGCTAATCTCATAAATTCCCTTAGTACCAGAAATGTGTTTAAAATAGTTCTCTGGCACCATATCTATTGTTGCAATTAGTTGCAGTGTGTAGTTAAATTTTCTCTGTACTTCAGCTGTTTGTGCAGTGAAAAATTCGAGATAGTAGCCTCTAAAGTAAAATATATTCCGATTCATTCTGTATGGCGAAAAACACAAAGTTACCTATTTAGGCAACAAATTGCAAATAAAATTTTATGTAAACCGATTTTCGTTAGTTTGAAGTTATTGAAGGATGATTATGTTTTGAAAATAATAAGACTTAATGAAGCAATGATTTTAGTGTTGATTGGAACATACCAATTGAAAGAGTTGAAATAAACTAGCTTGTTGCCAAAAAAATGAAGAAAAAATAATTATTTAAAAGTAGTTTTAGTCAACGTACCTATTACCTTTTCCTAGGTTACAACTACTGCATGTTGTTTGAAGATTTTCAAGAGTTGTTAATCCGCCTTTCGAGAATGGAATTATGTGGTCTAAGTGTAACTTACAAGCTAAATCTAAAGCAGGACTACTTCCACATTTAACACATCTAAATCTGTCTCGTGATAATACTTTGTAGCGTAATCCAAGAGGAATGTCTCTTCTATTTATTTGTTTTATTCTTTCTGTTTTTGTCACTATTTTATGTTCATAATTTAACTCTTCTTTAAATGTTGAATTATCATTATCCATAAAATCGATAAATGCCTTTAAAGCAGAACTCCACTTACCCCATCTTTTCTCATATGCTCCAACGGAAATACCTGATGGTGGAGAGTCCATTTCCCGATAATAAGGTTGCCTGCCGTAATGAGTCCAAACTAGAAGTAAATTTTCGAAGTAATCTTCCAGCGTGTAGCGTTTAGCCATTTTCACTTCTTGTAGCCCCGCCATTTTTAATGCCTCTTTCCAACTTCCGAAACGCCTGCATATAGATGATGCACTTAAACCAGAATTTTTATTGAAATCTGTTTGCGATAGCTCATCTTTATCTAGTTTTTTTGCTATCTTCTTTAGTTCACTTATTAACTCTGAATCAAGTAACTTTTTAGCAACTTGATTTTTCATTTTTATTGATACGGTTCTTCCGCTGTATCGATTTTCTAGACCAAATTCAATCAATACTTGTTCCCAAGAACCGAACTTTTTTGTCAACGTGCTTGATGAAATTTTCGATAAAGAATCAAATTTCTTTTTTGAAATTACGGCATCAGAAATAAGATTTGCAGCACGAATTACTTCGTTTTTTATTTCGTCGTAAGTCGCTCCATTAGATAGCCTTTCCAGTTCAAATTTCATCTTAATTGCTAGTTTAAAATTTTAAGAAAAGTAAAGAGAAGCTATTTTTTTTATGAAAAATTAGCTTAACCGTTTAAATTATGAGTTATTTTTTTGAGATTAAAAAAATCGATTACTCCGCCTGAGGTGCTACACGAACCAAGCCGTCGTCGTCGATTTTCGTTAAAATCACCGCTTCCAAAACATTGGCGAATTCCGGATTCCAAGGTTTTTTTACCTTAACGTAGTTTTCTGTAAAACCGTGCATGTAGCCCGAACGATTCTCGGTTTCCCACAAAACGGTACGCTTGGTGCCTAATTGCGATTCGTAGAACGCGCGACGCTTTTTAACCGACAAGCCGCGTAACATTTTGCTTCGCTTAGCACGTACAGCAGTATCAACCACATCGCTCATTACGGCGGCTTCCGTGTTGTCGCGTTCCGAGTACGTAAAAACGTGCAGGTACGAAATATCCAAATCGCTCAAAAACTGGTAGGTTTCCAGAAAGTGGGCATCGGTTTCACCCGGAAATCCAACAATAACATCCACACCAATACAGGCGTGCGGCATCGCTTCGCGAATCGCAGTAACACGGTCTTGGTATAGTTCGCGCAAGTATCTGCGTTTCATTTTTTTCAAAATATCGTTGCTACCCGATTGCAATGGAATATGGAAATGCGGCACAAAAGTCTTGCTTTGCGCAACAAACTGAATGGTTTCGTTTTTGAGTAGGTTCGGCTCAATCGACGAGATTCTCAAACGTTCAATGCCCGACACCTGATCTAAAGCTTGTACTAAATCTAAAAAGGTATGTTCGTGCTTCTTATTTCCGAATTCTCCTTTGCCGTAATCGCCAATATTTACGCCGGTTAACACAATTTCTTTGATGTCTTGTGCGGCAATTTCAGCGGCATTTTTCAATACGTTTTCTAAAGCGTCGGAACGAGATATTCCGCGCGCCAACGGAATCGTGCAATAGGTGCATTTGTAATCGCAACCGTCTTGTACTTTAAGAAATGCCCGCGTACGGTCGCCAATCGAGTAGGAGCCTACGTAAAAGTCGGCCTCCGATATCTCGCACGAATGTATTTCACCGCGATCGTTTTTCGATAAATCGTTTAAATAATCGGTAATTTTAAACTTTTCCGTTGCTCCCAAAACCAAGTCAACACCATCTACAGCAGCCAATTCCTCTGGTTTCAATTGCGCGTAACAACCCACAGCTGCCACAAACGCATCCGGATTTAACTTTTGCGCTTTTCGCACAATTTGCTTAAACTGCTTATCGGCATTTTCCGTTACCGAACAAGTGTTAATGACGTAAATATCAGCCACTTCCTCGAAATCGACACGGTCAAAACCTTCCTGCGTAAAACTCCGCGCAATAGTCGAAGTTTCCGAGAAGTTCAGCTTGCAGCCAAGCGTGTAAAATGCAACTTTTTTAGAATTCATTTTTTTTTGGGCGTTACCCGGCATTTCCCAGCGCAGTCCGAGCAAAGCCGGGTCGGGCTGTACGTTACAAGCTTTTTTGGGCTTTTCCTAGCAAAGCCGCTCAGCCCAAAAAAGGCTTTTCACTGCCATCCCTAACGCGAAAATCGTTGCCCAAAAAAAGCATGCAAAAATACTGAGAATTATCTAAAAAAATCGTTTTTAAAACTCATTTTACCTGCCACGGCTTACCGACTGCTTCTTGCCTTTGTCGTTTCAGTTCGTTGACCAATTCCCATAACTGCAATTACAGCACTTTCGTAAGAATTTCATTTCATCTATGTCGCATACTTTCGCATCTTTGCAGCATGAAAAAACGCATATTGGCAATCGATTACGGAGGCAAACGCTGCGGTATCGCTGTTACCGACGAGCTGCAACTCATTGCTTCGCCGCTAACAACTGTCGATACCAAGGAATTGTTTCCTTTTCTCACGAAGTATTTCCAAACCGAAGTCGTTGAAACCTTACTTGTTGGCGAGCCTAAACGTTTCGACGGTTCCGATTCGCAAATTGCTGCCGCAATAAACCAATTTATCGCAAAATTCCAGCAAGAGTTTCCCGACATTGCCGTGGTTCGCATCGACGAGCGTTTTAGTTCCAAAATGGCATTCCAAACGATGATTGATAGCGGAATTTCGAAACAAAAACGTCGCGACAAAGGCACAGTAGACAAGATTGCAGCAGCGATCATACTTCAAGATTATTTGCATTATAGAAAATAGGGTTGTGCTCTGAAACAGTTTGTACCAAACTTCGTTTTAAAGTTTTTTCGATTGACTGTGAGCGTTTTGTAGTCGAGTACGAAGCGAAATTAGTAACTGTTTTCAAATATTGATTACGGTTTTTCCGTAAATTTTGATTTATTAAATTCGAGTGCAAGAGGGGGGACGAGGAGTGAATGTGTATGGATTTTACTTTGGATGTGGCGGCTAGAGCGGCAATTTACGTGAGCTTTTTGTTGTTTGTAAATAACCGTGGTAAACTACCACTTATCTGACAGTACGGAAGTTCGTTGGAACGATTTTACGGTTTTTCCGTAAATTTTCAGTTTTTTTGGTTTTCAAAAATGCGAAGTGAAATAGTGTGGATAGGCATGAAAATCGGCTGTTTTTAACCTCAATTTGCTCGCTTAAGTCGCTAGATTTGGTAGTTTGTGGTTGTTTGTAAAAAACCGTGGTAAACTACCACTTATCTGACAGTACGGAAGTTCGTTG
>NZ_NOXX01000115.1 GCF_002251775.1 Flavobacterium aurantiibacter | reverse complement strand
ACCAATTTTCCACTATAAAACGCTGCACCGGATTGCCCAAAAAAAAATGCGCAAGCCCTAAAAAAGAGCTTACGCATCTAACAACTAAATTAATCAAATAGAAAGCCTAAAATTTAAAGACGTTAACGCCAATAGCATAACCGTAAACCTTTTGATCGGCGTCGCGGTAAATGCGAATTTTATTGCAGGCGCGCCCGAGATCGATTTTTGTCCACGTTTTTCCGCCGTCAGTTGTTTCGAAACCGCTGTTCATGGTTCCTACAAATCCGTGGTTTTCGTCGATAAACCCGATTCCGAACTCACGAGCTGCAGGATCTTCCACCAAATTTAGCTCCGTCCACGTTTCACCACCATCTGTAGTCTTTGCAATGCGCTGTTGTTTGACATTTGGATCCGGATTGTACGATTGAATGGTCACGTAACCGATTTTTGCCGTCGGAAACGACACTTTCCAAGTAGTCTCAAAAGGTCGTGCCGACTCGTAGACTTTTTTCCAAGTCGTTCCACCGTCGGTAGTTTTCAAAATCAAGGCATTGGACTGCGAAATGTCTTCATTATTAGCGGCGCAGGCAAAGCCCACATTTTTGTCGAGCATTTTTATATCAAACAGCATCTTGCAATCGGCTTGCATGCTGCGCGAAATCCAGGTTTCGCCGCTATCGTGGGAAATCATAATATTTGCTGGACTTCCCACACGACCAACGGCAAAAATATGGTGTATCTGCTCGGTTTTTCCTTTCTTCTTCACAGATTCGGAAACTACGTCGAAGGCACACAAACCTTTAACATACGGTCCGTTGTAAGGAACAGGCTTCCACGTTTTTCCACCGTCTTTAGTGCCGTAAAGAGGAATTGTATCGGTAACGTTCGGGAAATAATCGGTTCCAACTGTTCCGGCGAAACCTACATTTTCATTTAGAAATGCGATGGTTCTAAAGAATGTACCTTTTTGTTCGATTTGTTTGGTCCAATTCTGACCGCCATCTGTTGTGTGGTAAATCCGCCCAAATCCGTTGACATACCAACCTGTATTTCGGTCGATAAACGTAATATCGTCCTGCTTTCCTGCGTAAGGTTCTGTATTTAGCTTTTGCCAAGTTTGCGCGAACAGGGCAGTGTTGACGCTAAAAAGAAAGATAAAGATTTTTAAGTTTTTCATATTTGTTAGTAGTTGATAGTGACTATTTGTTACTCAGTGTTTTTGCCCATTCAACCGATTTCTGGGTTACATCGGGATTGAAAGCTTGAAATAATTCTAGAATTTTTCCCTGACTAAAAAGGTCATACGCTTGTTGCATACTTCCGGATTTTGCCAGATAGTGATCGGTTTCTGGAAAACTCAGCAGTGTCGCTGCATTGGGATGATAATAATTAACTGTCGATACGATCTGCTCGTGGTCGGCTTTAGAAAACGCCTGAAAATCTGATTCTCCAAATAAGACGAGTACTTTTCCGCTCGTATTCTTCCAGTTTTCAAGCAACGGATAGTCTTGAATTTGTCGCCAATATTCCTGATTTCGTTCGAAAATCATGTCTTTTCCGTTGTATTGCCATGCCGTTTTAAGGGTTTCAGCTTTTTTCGGATCGCTGCTAATAGCACTTAAACTCTTTTTTTGGATGAAATACTCGTAAGCAATTTCACCTTGCAATCGACAATTTTCTTCGTACTCAAAAGGCGGCGTATTTGCGAGCTTCAGTTGAAGACGATTCATTTCGAGTTGATATTCAAACCAACTTTTTGCTGTAGTTCCGTACACAATTGTGCCTTTTACTTTCTCGGTAGCGCTAATCGCCGGCGCTATGATGCCGCCCATGGAGTGTCCGAAAATGAATACGTTATCTAAGTCGACATACGGCAGCTGTTTAAGCTTCTGAAAACCAGTTTTAAATCCGTCGATTTCGTCGGTTAGGGTAGTGGAGCTGCAATCGGCAGTATTCTGACTGTCGCCCAGACCACTTTTTTCCACGCGAAGTACCACAAATCCGGCTTGATGAAAGGCATTTACGATTCGTCCGTACGGATGATCCTCGGTTAAACCATCGACAGAACTACAAGTATAACCCGGAATAAAAAGTACGGCTGGGAATTTACCTTTTCCAGCTGGTTTATTGATGATGGCGCTCAGAAATCCGTTTTTGTATGGAATACGGTCGTAAATTACTTCTCCAACTGTGCTTTTTTCGCGATCGCGACCAGCCACTTTTGACTTAAGCTCGATTGTTTTATCATTTCGCTTTACGGTAAAGGTAATTGGCTCGTTCTCGGACAGTTTTGAAATCAAGTTCGAAACATCGCGCGGTTCGGTGATCGACGTTCCGTTTATCTTTAAAACGATATCCGAAACCTGTAAATTACTGGTTTTGGAAGTACCGCCTACAATTTCGGTGATTTTTACACCGCCTCCATTTTCAGGAACTAGTCGAGCACCCAACCAGCCTTTTCGTGCCAAAGGTTGTGCGTAGATTTGTGCAGAAAGTAGGAGCATGACAAGAAGTAACGACTTTTTCATAGCGTACGTATTGAATGATTTTGAGAATTAGATTTGAAATAGGGTAAGTCCGAAGCAAGCGAATACTAAAAGCAATTCGCCAAGTAAAACGATTCGTTGCCAGTTGGGCCGATCAGACCACTTTACGTTTGCGTTAAACGGATCGAAAGCTAATGCCAATCCGCCATAAATCAGCGCCTGATCGAACTGCTTCCGAACGATAAAAACTAGGCTTACAGAAAAAAAGAGGATATGAATACTGCGAGTAAAGGCATGGTTCATTTTATTTTTTTCCAAAAATACACGCACCAAGAACTTCGGCAGTTGTCAAAAATTGCGCATTCTATGCAACATACATTTTGAGCGTCGGCAATTACGCGTATAAACGTTTTTTACAGCGTATTGAACTTACTCAATAAAAACACTAAAAGTCGGGCATTGGGATGCATTAACGTAGCTGCTTGTACATCAGATATTTACCAGCTACTTTTTCTTCCCATTTTTATACGCCACTTTCTCTACGACCGATTTTTTCGGGACTGCTTTCTTTGCAGCGGGTTTTTGCGCTGCTCTTTTTACGGGTGCAGCGGGTGTTTTCTGTGTTTGTGCTTCTAAGAAATCCTTGTGAATGTCGCGCAGTACGTCGCTAGGTTGTTTGGGTTGCTCTTTACTTCCGCGAAGAAATAAAACCAATCCGTTCAGGAAATTTCGTAAAATCTGATCGCCACATTCTACGTAATTTGGGTGTTTCTCGTCTCGAAAAAATGCACTTAACTCCGATTTGGTGATTCGGAAATCTACTAATTGCAAGATTTCCACAATGTGTTCGTCGCGTAATTTTAAAGCAACACGTAATTTTTTAAAGATATCGTTGTTAGTCATTTTTCTTAATTGTTTCTGGAAATAGATATTGTATGGCTTCGGAAAATTGGCTGCGCCACAGTTGTTCGTTATGATTGCCTTTTGGAATTATTTTGAAAGGTAATTCGGTTTCAGTATAGTTGCGTTTGTTTTTCAAGATGTCGATCATGTTTGTTATCTCGGCAACCATCGTTTCACTTTCCGAATCGCCACACATAAAATACAGTTTTGGTTTTTGTTCTCCGTTAAGCGGAAGGTCGTATACTTTCGAATCGTACCAAAATGAAGGCGAGAATACTAGAGCACGGCCAAAGATTTTCGAATGTTCAAAAGCGGCAAAAAAAGCTGTCAATCCGCCGAGTGAACTTCCTCCAATTCCGATATTTTTTCTGTCTGTCGAAACCGAAAATCGTTTTTTAATCTCCGGCATAACTTCTTGAGTTAGAAATTCAATAAAAACCGCTGCTTTTCCACCGCCGTATTTTTCGTGAACAAAAGGTGTCAGTTCTTCAAGTCGCTTTTCATTTCCGTGATTTAAACCAATCACAATAAGCTCGGCTTTCAAAGCATTTAGCGTTTCATCAACTTCCCACTCGCCCGAATAGGCCGTTTTCGCATCAAATAAATTCTGACCGTCGAACAGGTACAAAACCGGATACTTTTTCGATTTAGAATAGTTCAGCGGCAAGTACACCCAAACAGTTCGGCTCTCGTTAAGCACAGCCGATTTAATAGAAAATGTCTGCACATTTTTTGCGGCAGTACTTCCTTGCCCCCAACTTTTATACAGAAAAGCGGCACCAAAGGAAACGAGAAGCAGTATAAGGTACTTTAGCATTTTTTTGTTGCAAGATAACAAATAACGGGTTGTAGCCAGCACATCTATCGTTTAGTCTAAAGATGANCAGTTCGGCTCTCGTTAAGCACAGCCGATTTAATAGAAAATGTCTGCACATTTTTTGCGGCAGTACTTCCTTGCCCCCAACTTTTATACAGAAAAGCGGCACCAAAGGAAACGAGAAGCAGTATAAGGTACTTTAGCATTTTTTTGTTGCAAGATAACAAATAACGGGTTGTAGCCAGCACATCTATCGTTTAGTCTAAAGATGATTTTTATTTGGGCGCGCCGGCAAACGAGTCGTCGCTGCGCAAAAGAGGTTCAAGCCGTCACGTGTTCCGCTGTATCTTTTTGGCAAACGTTCGGTGGAAGTTAAGATCGCCAAAAAGTATGTCGCTGCACCCGTTCGCGCGGGAAAGCAACGCAAGGAAAAAATAGAAAAAAGTAAAAGAAGCGAAAAAATGGAAAATAGAAAATTGAGTTATCCAAATATATTCCGTATATTTATACCTGATTTAA
>NZ_NOXX01000207.1 GCF_002251775.1 Flavobacterium aurantiibacter | reverse complement strand
TCGAAGGCTAATGGAGATTTTTGTATTAAGACTTGAGTCCCGATAACTATCGGGAAAGACTACGTAACGTTCACCACTTGACGTGTCGTTTGGGCCGACCGAACCCACTAATCGTCAAAAACCTAATATTGCTTGGTACTCAGCAACACCAATGTACAAGCTACTTCGCTGCTGATCTGAGATTCGGATAAAATCTGGTAAAACTCCGGATTTTCGGTGCCGGGATTGAAAATGACACGACGCGGGTGCAAACTCAAAATGTAATCGTAATACGCTTTTTGGCGCTCAGGATTCAAATATAAGGTTACCGTGTCGATATCGTCGAAATCTTCGGCGGTGGTGTGTATCGGAACGTCGGCAACAAGTCCGGGCTTCTGACCTACCGCAACCACGGCAATATTGTTCTTTCGCAACTGCTGAATCGCCAAATACGCATACCGATCCGGATTGGTACTGGCACCCAAAACCAATGTTTTAGCTGACATCTTTTTTTATTTAAAAGTACAAATACCTGTCCTAAAAAACTGAGTACGATTAAAAATCTTTGTCAGAACGCTTGAATTCAAGGTGTTTAAATATTTTACGGAAATCTTTGCTAAGCAATTTTTAAATCTAACTCAGGTTAAAAACAAAAGAGACCGGACGCAAACCGATCTCTTTAGACAAACAAACAAAACAAACAAACCAATTTAATGACTCTTATACATACGCGGATTCCACAATAAGGGTTTCCAGATGCGGTAGCTTTCGGCGATTAAAACTAAATTGATCACCAACAATCCCAATGTTTGTAGTAACTCGCCCACTTCGTGAGGCTCTAAAAACAGGTGGAACAAAAAGATGTTTATCGTTAACGGCAGCGTAACGAAAGCTCCAACACGTGCAAAGACTTGCGAAATCAGTAAAATTCCTGCCAATAACTCGGCTATGCCCAAAAACTCCCAGAAAAATCCGGACTGGCGCATGCCAAAAATGTAGTTTTTAATCTTCAGTATTTCAACCGTCGGCGCCACTTCCTGACCCGATTTTACCGTGTCGACAATCTCCGTTGGCGGCGGCGTTGGCTTCTCAAATTTCTTGATGCCGCCGTAAAACATCATGCCGCCTAATATCAGATTCAATGCAATAAATAAATAGCGTTTCATATAGTTCCGTTTAAGTTAGGTTAGTTTAATTTTTGATATTCGAAACTCGGATTTCCACGCTCGCCTTGCGCATTCACTAACGAAATGAAACGCAGTTTGTATATGTTACCGGCTGTGTCTTTTAAGATGTAAAAACGATCGTCGCGCGCGCTTGGTAAACTTGTAGGTCCGCCGCCGTTTCTCCACGACGATCCAATAACACGCTGGTCGGCTGCTGCTGTAGTCTCAAAATTCGCTGTGTTCACATTTGCTAAAGTGTAATTCGCGTACAGCACGCCTTCGCTGTTCAATACTTGGTAAATGCGTGTTCCGCCCAAGGCATTACTCACAATAAAATCTTGAAACGCATACGATACCGTTCCGGTTCCAAAATTGGTGTAGTTGGTAAACGGTGTAAACTGTAAATCCCATTTGTTTTTTTCTGGTTGGGCTATCACTGTATTTCCTGTCGTTAAATTCAGGTAAGTAAAATGATAATCGGCATTTTTAGCTACCAAAACCTCGCTAAATGTGGTTGCTTCTGGCGCTGCATATTGAATTTTGTATCCGTTTCCGTTTCTAAGCACACGAATTTTCAACCAGCCGCGCGAATTTCCATAAGCATTTACGCTACCCACACCTGGCGCAGCCGTTGCCACATCAAAACCGCGGTTAATGAGATATACTTTGTTGTCGGCATCGTTGGCTGCGACTTCAGCAATAGCGGTTTGGGCTAAATTTCCGCTCGGATCGTCAACATACGCTGGATTTCCATTTACAACTCCGGTTCCACCACCCTCGCCCACTGCAACCGACGGGTCTATTTCCTGTGGAATCGTCATATCGTTTACTGCCAATTGTTTCGCTGCCATTTTCAACGCACCGTTTAAGACGACGCGAAACTCCGACCCGCTGTAAAATCCAAGATCAAATGAAGCGCGCGGCACTTGCAATTCGGCTCCCGAACTTAAATCTACATAAACGATGTTCGGAACGTTGGGGCCACCCACAGCTGGTGCTTTTGTAAGTTGTGTTACGGGAACTTCATTAAAGTTTGCGACAAGCGAGGCCGCTTCGGGAGCCACAGTAACGTTTACATCGGAACTTCCTGTTAATTGAAATGCAACCGATTTTGCCTGACCTTCGATGGCCTGCGTTAGTCGCGTAATTTGAAAACGTACCGTTGTTGCTCCTACTTCGTAAGGAATTTCGAGATTGTTTGCCGATGTTGGCGCAATCGATAAATTAAAATCGGTACCTAAAACAGCGTTTGTCCCCGTAAATGTTAGCTCGAGAACACCCGATTTAGCCGCAGCTGTTTCAAAATTGAGGACGATATCGCTGCTGCTTTCCACCAAGTTAAGCTGTGCACTTGAAAAACCGACGGCGTTTTGCGTGGCCGAATCGTTATCTTTTTCGCAGGAAGTAAAAACCAGCGAGAAAAGCGTCAGAAAACTAAATACATGTTTCATAATCAGATAATTATATGTTAAAGAGATAGGATAATTTTAAAAAGTAAGATCTTCCGTAACCTAGCAGCACGCCGTTGCCGGAACTGTGAACGCCGCCGGCATTTGGATTTGATTGATTGATACTACCCACATCGAGCACGTTTCGGGCACCGAAGCCAAGCGACAAGCCCGACTTAAAATTCTTGGTAAACGTGGCATCTAGCCAACCAAAATCGGATAGCGTTGCCAAATCGTAGGTGGCTTCGCCGGCATCGTTGGTGGTGGCTTGAAATTGCTGCTGGCGTCCTGTGTACTTATAAAAAATGGCAAAAGTGCTGTTGATTTTCTTGAATTGATACGTCGCAGAAAAATTTGTAAGAACGGAATAGAGAAATTTATCCGACGAAATTGCCTCGCCGTTTTGCAATTCTTGGGAAATGCCTATGAGGGAAAGTCCGGCTTGCATTTGTATCTCTTGCCATTGTATGGAATTTGTAATGGAGAAATTTTGCATCTGATATTTGCTGATGTTGATGTACTGCGACTTCACCATCGGCACTGTTTCGACCAACGCCATGCTGATGCGATTATTCACAAAAAGAAATTGCGTTTGAATACCCGATTGGATAGAAACATTTCCGAGTTTGTAACGCGTTTGATAGCCCAAATCGGCGGCATGACTGGTTTCTGGAAGCAGATTTTGATTGCCGACAAAATAATGTCCGGAGAAGATAATCTGAGAATAGAGTTCTTCGAAGTTGGGTGTTCGGTAGGAACGTCCGTAGCCGAAACGCAGCTCGCTTCGGTCGTGTAAACGCACTTTAAACTGTGCCGAAGTGGCAATTTGATTGTCGAATCGATCTTGAAACGAATAGCGAAGACCGGTTCGGATTTGGAATTTTGGAGTGAGATCGGATTCGGCCGACCAAAACAAATCGGCGTTTGAAATCGATTTTTCCACAACTTGTTCCAAATTGTTTTCGGCACTTACGAGCGAAAATCCGAGATTTCGAACGGCTTCGTAACCGAATTGATGCTCGATACGCTTTCCTGTACGAATCTTGCTGAGCGTTCCGGTGCTGTACCACAAATCGGATCCTTGATCTTTGCGCTTTTGCAGCGATTGTTCCGTATCGGTGTTGTGATTGTATTGAAAATTGGTACGGTCGCGACGCTGATTTTGATAAGAAAACGACACTGCCAACGGATACGTTTGCGAAAGCTTGCTATCTATCTGAATCACATGAGATTGTCGTTGGGTTTTGTATCGACTATCCGCCGAAAACAAGGTGGGTTCAAACGGCGGATTGTTCACGGCAAACACAACGCGATTATACACCTCGAGCGATTCCCAGAGGTAATCTAATTTGTACGTTACTTTGAATTGATTAACCGAATAATTCAGAAACGAACTGGCATTATATTGGGCTTTCGGCAGCCATTCATAACCACGTAAACCATCGTTAGTTGTATAGTTTTTTCCTTGAAAACGATTCAAAAAACCAGTGAAGATATTTCGATTGAGCACCGCAGCAGCCGACCACCGATTGCTAAAAGTGTGATTAAGTGCGAATCGTTGTACGTGTCGACCTCTATGCATCCACGCATATTCTTTGCCAACAGTTTCTTCCTGTAAACTAAGTTCGGCCGTTGTTCCGGATTTAGTTGATTTTTTGGTGATTAGATTGAGAATTCCACTCACAGCATTTGCACCGTGCGTGACGCCCATGGAGCCTTCAACAATTTCGATACGCTCAATTAAATCGAGATTGATTTGCGTTAGATCGATGTTATTGCCCAGACCATTCTCCGAAACCAGCGGAACATTATCGACGAGAATTTTAAAATACTGTCCGTCTAAACCAAATAACGACACTGTTGAACGACCGCTGGTGTTGGAAGGCGTCACGGTGATATTTAGATACTGATTGAGCACATCGGCTAGGGTAACGGCTGCCAGCGCATCGATTTGTTCGCGACTAATTGTTTTGACATTGAAAACCGACTTTCGGATGCTTCGCGGCGAAAATTGTCCGGTTACAATTACCTCTTCCATGGGTACGGCTGTGGTGTCGCTTTGCGCGAAAACACTGGCTGCTGTCCAAAACAAAAACAATCCGAAATACTTCATTGTCTAGATTCGTTCTAAATAATTTTCGGCAAATATATCTTTATTTTTATTTATTCTAAATAGAAATAGTATTTTTGGCAAAAATTAATTCTACACCTTATGAGAAAACAAAATCTAATTACTGCGATTCTAGTACTTGTATTTGCTGTTGGTTTCGGACAGTCGAAAAGAGAAAAAGACCAAGCTGCGATTAAGAAAATGTGTGGCTGTTACGAAGTGACATTCAATTTTGCGGAAACATTCAGTTACAGTAAAGACTCGTTGTACAAGCCTTCAAAAACAAAATACGACTATGGTTTAGAGTGGGTTGAGTTACTTGAAGACAAACCAGGGAAAGTGGTTATGCAGCATTTGCTTATTGTGAGCGACACTACGATTGTGAAGCATTGGCGCCAGGATTGGTTGTTTGAAAACACCGATTCGTATCAGTTTTTCAAAGACAATACGTGGAAATTTATCCAATTGAAAAAATCGGATGTCGCTGGAAAGTGGACGCAAAATGTGTATCAGGTAGATGACAGTCCGCGTTACTCCGGCACGGCCACTTGGGTGCATATCGACGGGAAATCGTATTGGAAAAACACCACAGATGCTCCGCTGCCGCGCCGAGAATTCACCGTTCGTAACGATTACAACGTACTTAAACGAACAAATGTTCACGAGATTACGAACTACGGTTGGTTACACGAACAAGACAATGAAAAATTAATTCGCGACGACAAAGGAACCGATGTTTTATTAGCGCGCGAAAAAGGACTTGATTTCTACAAAAAAGTAGACGACAGCAAATGTTTGGCTGCACAAAACTGGTGGAAAGCCAACAAACAATTATGGGCACAAATCAATAAGAAATGGAATGAAGTTTACGATCTCAAGAAAGATTTACACATAGAGAAAACCGTAAACAAGCAGCCGATGTTTATGCCTTTATTTGAATTAAAGCCACAAGCGAGCACGGCAGAAATTAACTCGATTTTTTCGCAATACATAAAAAGCTAGTAAAAATTAGCTGCTCAAATCGATTCTATTTTCAGTTAGAAATCGAAAATAGCTGATCCGTAACGATGAATGACCTTGTTCACTTCGCTACGGATCTGCTTTCTGATTTTAGTTCTTGACTTAGAATGACTAGCTATTTTTCTTTATTAGACAGATATTTCAAAAAATAAACAAATTCTAAATTTTTAAGGAATTCTCTTAGCAATTACGCAACGAAAAAACACTTATACTCCGATAAAATCAATTATTTCGCCTCTAAAATTTGTAACATATTTACAAAAAGCATAGTTTCGCCGCCTAATTCAAAGCCAAGGAGTGACTTCCCAACCTCCATAAAATCACATCATGAAAAAACTACTCTACTTTTTCGCCCTAGTTACCGTTGGAGCATGGGCACAAACGCCAAAAGCGACAAATAAACTTTTTGGTGTCGACATTAATCCGACCAACACGCCTACCGCAACTGGAAAAATTCGTTGCGCGTCGACCGAATACGAAACATCGTTACAGCAAAAGTACAGCACTCGCGCTACGGAGGAAGCCTTTGAAAATTGGATGAGCGCCAAAATTCGCGAACGTCAGGCTACAGGAAATCGCTCTGCTCAGAGCACGAATACTGTTTACACTATTCCGGTTGTAGTGCATGTGATTCATAACGGTGATGCTTACGGAACGGGCGAAAACATTACCGACGAGCAGGTACTTTCTCAAATTCAAGTTCTAAATCAGGATTTTAGAAGAATGCTAAACACTCCAGGATACAACACGAACGCGGTTGGCGCCGATACTGAAATTGAATTCTGTTTAGCTCAAACCGATCCCGAAGGAAACGAAACAACGGGTATTCATCGCGTTAACTTAGGAACAGCTTCTTGGGGAGAAACCGCCATTGAAACAACCATGAAACCTCAAACACAGTGGAATCCGGATTTGTATTTCAACATTTGGGTTTGTCGTTTTGGTGGCGATTTAACCGACGTGCTTGGCTATGCGCAATTTCCTGACAACTCAACCCTTGGAGGAATCGACACTACGGGTGGTTTAGCCGAAACAGACGGTGTAGTAATTGGCTATCAATACTTTGGTTCGCAAGACATTTATCCTGACGGCACTTATGACAGCCAGTTTTTTAACGGACGAACTTCAACACACGAAATTGGCCACTGTTTTGGTTTGCGTCATATTTGGGGCGATTCGTTTAGTTGTACAGTTAATGCAACCGACTCACTTAAAGATTATTGCCCAGACACGCCAGCGGCATCTACAGCAACAAGCGGCTGTCCGACGGGTAAAAATTCATGTCCAAACTCTCCTGGAAACGACATGATCGAAAACTACATGGATTACACCGACGACGGCTGTATGAATATATTCACCCAAGATCAAAAAGAGCGCATGCTCATAGTTCTTGAAAACTCTCCACGCCGTTCAAGCTTGCGAACCTCAACTGTTTGTCAAGCACCACAAGGATTTGAAATAGACGGTTCTTTAGACTTTAACGCACCAAGTGATACGTGCACCGATAGTCCGGTATTAAGTGTGACACTGAAAAATCGGGGATCTCAAACCCTGACAACAGCTACAATAGCTTACACTATCGATAGTATTGAACAACCAAACGTAGTATTTAATGGCTCGCTAGCTAACAACCAAACAGCAGTTGTATCGTTACCTAGCGGAACGTTAACCTCCGGAGCCCACAACATCGCTTTTAACATTGTAAGTGTTAACCAAACCGCCGACCAAAATAATTTTAACGACAGTAAATCGGCAGAATTTTCTCTCGCTCCGTTCTACAATACTACAGCTGTAACCATCAAAATTCAGCGTGATGAATTTGGTTCAGAAACGGCTTGGACGTTCGTCAATGCAGCCGGACAAACGCTTGCATCGGGTGGAAACTATAGTGACACTAATTCTTTACCAGCTTTAATCACGCAAACAGTTAATGTTCCTGCAAACACTTGCTACACATTCACGATTACCGATTCATTCGGAGACGGAATTTGCTGTAATTACGGAAATGGCTTCTACGAAATCTCTACCGCCGATAACCAAATTATCTTTGAAGGCAGTACGTTCGAATCATCGGCAAGCTACTCATTTGGCGTAGGTGCACTTAGCACAAACGATTTTGCAAAAACAACTGTGAAACTTTATCCGAATCCTGCCTCAGATATTTTATATCTCGAAAACGCAGCGGGAAGCGCAATCGAAAACGTGACTGTTTACAATACTTTAGGACAAGATGTTCGCTATTTGAAAAATCAATCCGATTCAAAAGTTGCGATCTCAGTAGCCAATCTACCCGTAGGCATGTACATCATTCAATTTACTACCGATGGCGTTACTCAAACAGCTAAATTTGCTCGAAAGTAAGAAGTAGAAAATAGTTCAAAATAAAAAAAAGGCGTTAACTATTGAATGTTAACGCCTTTTTCATTTTGATGTTTATTGTTATTTCTTTGGTAGAAAAACCTCAGCCATCATACAACGTGCACTTCCGCCGCCGCAGGCTTCGATCGTATCTAAACTTGAAGACAAAATTACGCCGTACTTTTCTAAAATCTGAATCTGAGCAGGTCGTAAGGATGTTCGTGCCGCTTCGCTCATAACTATGTATCGTTTGCCGTCGGCTGTAGTTACTTCAAGCATATTTCCCGCAAAATTATTTACCTGATCTTCCGAAATTAAAACAACTTCTTTTCCTGAATTCCGAAGCTGTTCTAGAACGTGCTTTCGTTCTTGTTTGTCGTCAATGCAATCGGCGCAAAGAACAGCAAAATCGGTACCTAAACACATTATTACATTGGTGTGGTAAATCTGCTTTCGCACACCGTCAACGGTTTGAAACGCTTCAAAAATCACTGGAGCGTAGTCGAAATCTTCACAAAATTCGATAAACAACTCCTCGTCGGCACGTGGCGATAAGGCGCAATACGCGATTTTGTTGATGCGATCGAGCAGTAAACTCCCGGTTCCTTCCAAGAAAAAGTTATCTTCTTCCGCAGCTGTATAATCCATGATTTCCTCGATCACAAAACCTGCATTTTCGATTTCATCTAAAATATCTTCTCTGCGCTCCAACCGCCGATTTTCAGCAAACATCGGATACAGAACGACATCGCCGTTATCGTGAAACGAAACCCAATTATTTGGAAAAATCGAATCGGGCGTATCGGGTTCCACAGTATCATTTACAACTATGACGCGTATTCCTGCCGCTTCCAACTTACTCACAAAAGCATCAAATTCTTCTTGCGCTTTTGCATTTACCGTTGCCGGCAGCAAACCATCGATTACTTTTTGGTAGTAATTATTTACGGCAGTTTGTTCATTCATTCGAAACGCCACTGGGCGAATCATTAATAAAGTATCAGTTGATTGTCTCATTTTAAATTTTTTATTTTTTGGGCAATCCCCTCCTCCGTTCCTCCGTCGGGTCGGGCTATTCGTTCCAAGTCCTCGCCCCGAAAGCTTTCGGGGCTGTGGGCTTTCCACTTCTATCCCTATTGCGGCATCCGTAACAAGGGCAATGTGCTACATCTAAGTAATCCTTCTTGTTTTGCTATTTCTGCGTACGGTATTTCCTCTACGGTAAAACCTTGCGAGCGTAACCAGGTATTAAGTCTTGTAAAATTACGCTCCGAAACCACCACATCTGGCGCTATCGAAAATACATTGGAATTCATATCGTACATCTCGTCTCGGGTGATGTGAAATAAATTTTCCATACCAAACAAATTCACCAAATACATATAATCCGACTCTTCACGAAAGCCGCTTTTATAAATGATGCCTTTGTCTTTTCCAACGGGTTGAAAACAGCAATCTAAGTGCAACGCATTATCGCGAGCTTCGATTTTTGACTTTACGAGATCGAATTCTTTGACGATTTTACTGGGAAACAAATCTCTGATATACTGTACTCCATCCATATTGGTTCGAGCGGTGATGTAATTTTTGTAATCACTTCCCTTGTACGTTCCAATAAAAATATGATCGTTCCACAACATAACATCGCCACCTTCGATATGAACATTTTCGGGCGGGCGAACTACTTTTGCTGGGTTCATAAGGTCAATAACGTACTGTATCGCATCAAGTTCACGTTCACGATCAGGTAAGATATTGGCTTTAATAAAAGTGTCTTCAATCACAAAACCTATATCTCTGGAAAAAATCTGATTGTAATTTTCGATCAACTCGGGTCGATACACTTTTACGTGATACTTCTCGAAAACTGCTGCAAAAGCGTCCATTTCGCGAACCATATCTTCTTCAACTGGATAAGTTCCTGCTAAAATGTGTTCAAGCGATTTTGGATCATAGGCCTCTTCAGCCGTAGGTGTTGGCCCATTGTTTTGTGCCGTTCCGAGAACCACCTCTTTAAGTAATGAAGTCTCGTCGGAAATATGTAATGAAAGCATAAAAAGCAATTATGCGGCAAAGATAATCATATTAGTTTGCCGCATAGTTAAGTTTTCGAAAACGATTTCGAACTCCTTCTACTCTTTTGATAGCTTTTTAATTACGCGTCCGTTTGAAGTTTCGACCACTGCCAAATACATACCGTTGCTAAGCTGCGACATATCGATTTGGGCTGAGTTACTGTTAAAATCGTGCTCAAGAACTACACGTCCGTTCAAATCTAAAATCTTTACCGCAGCTTTCTCCGCTTCAAATAAATTGACTGTAAGCACATTTCGCACGGGATTTGGAAATACTTGTACATTTTTGGAGCTAGTACCGTCAACCGATAAGGGTGACGAAACGTTTATGCTGCTGCGATAAGGTTTTGCATTTACTTTGGTCAATGTAATCTTTATTGGATCGTTACTGGCAAGATTTGGTATATCGAGCGTTGCGCCGCCCTCAGCAATTACACCTGTTGCTACCTGAACATTGTTTTGAGTTAAAAAGACACGTGCACCATTGCTTGATGAGTTAACAGTAATCGCTTGTCCGCTTTGGCTAACTTCTGCTGGGTGCGTTGCCGCAAGTTCATCAAAGCTTGTGCTTCTAAATACCACTGTAGGATCGCCAAACATAATCCAGGTTTGCATCACCTCGATTGCAGATGGACTGTTTCCGTAAGTTTCTAGCATGCTAAGTTGCCCATTAAAAAACAAACCTCCTAAAGTGGTTGTGGTACTTGTAGGGTTAGCTCTTGTAATTAGTGCCGCGATTTCATCTTGAGTTTGCATTGGTTCGGCCCAGGCCATAAGAATAGAAGACCCACATGCGGCAATTGCTCCAGTTGGATTCAATCCTTGACCGGCTGTGAGAAACGATTCACATAATGCAGTTCCTCCCACAAATGTTCCGTTGTTACACGCAACTGAAACAACGAAAGGAAATTTACCAGCATTGTTTAGTTGATTAACGTCGGCATTGGTATAACTACCGGTCGACATTATTTGCGTTGCGCCGTGCCCAGTATAATTAATTAAGCCTACGCCTTCATCGATGGCAGCTGAAATCATTTCCGGAGTAGGATCGCCCCATTCATCGTTGCCTTCTTGATAATCTTGATAAAACTCGTAAATGGTATTGTATCCAAATTCCAACAATTTGTCACCAATTCCGCGTAAGTGTTCAAAATCTGCTTCACCTTCATCGCCGTAACCAGCACCTTCATTTGAGGCAATTCCTATGGCATTTGTCATCCACGTTCCTGCTAAAGGTGTGGTTTCATAATTGAGAATTTTTTGAAGGATGCGCGGCATTTGCTGTGTGGTTCCCGATAATCGGCCAACGAGCAATTCCGGGTAAAAATCTTCCTCTGTTAACTGTCCGTAGTATGAATCGCTGTAAAACTGCTCGTCGGCACCACTGGTTCCGTACGAATATGTCGGTATATTTTGATGATCGCCAATAAATAACACGTACGTTAAATCCAGATTTGAATCATAAAAAGTAGTGATATACGACTTGATACTTTCTGGAGTGCTTCCTGTTTGCGCTGTTGTAACGACTGTAGTTTTGATTCCACTTTCGTTTTTCCAATCCACAAAATTAGTTAGTAAATTCTGGTAGTTCGGCGGCGTAATGATGAGTAAATCACCTAAATCAGAAACGGGCGTGTAACCTGCTTCATCGAGAAACAAGGCAGAATAGAGCGACTGAAATGCATCTTCTTCGCGAATCGGACTAAAAGCCGCTGGCGTTTGAACCACTAGATTTATTTCGCTATAAACACGCAATACTTTAGTTACAGGATTGTATTGAAAAGGAGTGAAACTCAAATTAACCCCAAATCGATTTCGAAATGTAAATGGGTTTGATACGCTAGCGATTTGCTCTGGATAAAATTTATTTTCGGCATATTCCGATCCAAAAAGATACGGAACCTCAGCTGGATTTACATTTCGTTTCAAGCTACCTTTAGAAGGCAAAACATCAATATTTTGATATTCGACATAAGAGCCCGGTAGCACTTGGAACGTCACTGGATTTGCTGTTGGAACGGTAATAGATTCACGGAAAACAGGTAAGGCTGGCGCTCCTGCATCCATTAATAGAACTTTTGAAACCTTGGAAAAATCCAAATAGGAATTTCCGTTCAAATTAACGCCTGGCGGTAAATTCAAAGCATTTGTAAATTTAATCGACTTTTGGCGCGGCGTATTCCCAGTCAAGGAAATTTGTTGCGCATGAAAATTAACGGCGGATAAAACAAGAATAATGGCTAATAGTTTTTTCATGATAAATTGTTTTGGTTTACTAAAATACTGTTTTTCAGAGGTTATAAAAAATAGCACTAAATTTTGGAATGCTAAAACTACGGCAGAATTTAATTAGTTGGTTACGGAAAACCCGTAAATTTTAATTTTCACGCAAAAAAAATGGTTGTGAACGCGCACAACCATTTTACCTTTTATAATTATCGCTAACTAGCGCTGTTCAAACGTTTTAAATGGGCGCAGTGGATGTCCGGTATAAATTTGTCGCGGACGACCAATTGGTTCTTTGTTTTCGCGCATTTCTTTCCATTGCGCGATCCATCCAGGCAAACGACCGATGGCAAAAAGAACGGTAAACATATCCGTTGGAATACCGAGCGCACGGTAAATGATACCGCTGTAGAAATCGACGTTTGGATACAGCTTACGACTTACGAAGTATTCATCAACAAGAGCAGCTTCTTCCAATTGCTTGGCTATAGTTAGAATCGGGTCATTAACTCCTAAATTAGCCAATACTTCGTCGGCGGCTTTTTTAATAATTTTAGCTCTTGGATCGAAGTTTTTGTATACACGGTGTCCGAATCCCATCAAACGGAACGGATCATTTTTATCTTTTGCTTTTGCAAGGTATTTTCCTGCATCGCCACCGTCTTTTTGAATTGCTTCAAGCATTTCTAATACCGCTTGATTTGCACCACCGTGGAGCGGACCCCAAAGTGCAGAAACGCCTGCCGAAATAGATGCAAACAAGCCTGCGTGCGAAGATCCAACCATACGAACGGTCGATGTAGAACAGTTTTGCTCGTGATCGGCATGCAGAATAAACAACTTGTCTAAAGCTTTAACAACAACTGGATTTATTTCATACGGACCCGTTGGTAATTCAAACATAAGTCGCATGAAGTTTTCGACATACCCTTTTGTATTATCGTAGTAATTCAATGGATATCCCGACGACTTGCGGAATGTCCAAGTAGCCAAAACCAAGAATTTACCCATAGTTTTAACGATAGCCTCATACATTTCGGCTTCGTTTTCAACATTAACAACTTTTGGATTAAAAGCGGTTAAGGCACTTGTTAGCGAAGAAAGTACGCCCATCGGATGTGCTGTTTTTGGAAAACCATCGATGATGTTTTTCATTTCTTCGTTCACAAGCGAATATTTTCGAATATCAGCCTCAAATTGTGCTAGTTGCGCATGAGTTGGCAATTCGCCAAAAATAATTAGGTAAGAGACTTCAAGAAAAGTTGCTTTTTCTGCCAGATCTTCGATAGCGTAACCACGGTAGCGCAAAATACCCTCCTCGCCATCGAGGAATGTAATGTTGCTGGTACACGAACCTGAATTTTTGTATCCCGGATCCATGGTTATTGCACCGGTAACATCTCGCAGTTTATTGATATCAATTGCAACTTCGTTTTCGCTTCCTTCGATAATAGGAAACTCATACCTGTTGCCATCTAATTCTAGAAATGCCGATTTTGACATATAATAAATGTGTTTAAGTAAACTTGTTTAAAGATTTAACAAACTTACATAATACAAAACCGTTAAAAAAATCTTTGCGCTAACGTTTTCGTTAATTTATTTATAAATCGGTCGAAATTGTAGTGCAAACCTGTTGGGAATGAATCGTGCCTTCTTCGAAGAAATACTGTTAGTTAATGCTTCGAGTTAACGAAACAAAACACTTCCTGAACAAAACGACCACTGGAAATGTTGTCGATTAATGGACTTCATATTTTTACGCTGCGCATAGAATCTTCCGCGAAAGCGAAAAAAATTAGATAAAATCCGAACTAGAGATTTTGATTCAAAGGTTCCTGAAAATTAGATTACAAGTCGAATTTATTTTCAACGGCAAATCGCACCAAATCGGCTCGGCCATCAAGCTGTAACTTTTGAAGAATATTTTTTCGATGTGTGTCGACAGTGGTTTTGCTAATATTCAGTGATGTTGCAATTTCAATGGAGGTTTGTCCTTTTGCGATCAGTTCTAAAATTTCTTGTTCCCGTTTACTGAGCTGTACTTTTTCTTCAAGATTATCGATGCTAAAAGTAGTTACAGGTCTTTCAAAATACGTTCCTCCATGTGCAACTGTTTCTATTGCGCTTATCAATACCGAAAGCGGTGAACTTTTAAAAACGTAGCCGCGAGCGCCAATTTCCTGAAAATGTTTTACAAGTGGTGGCGAATCAAACATACTGAATGCAATTACTCGTGCATGGGGCTGATATTTAAGAATTTCGTAAACCGCCGCTTTACCATCGATTCCCGGCATACGAATATCTGTTACAACAACATCGGGATTTTTTAAGCGAACGAGTTTCACCAAATCGGTGCCGTTTTGTGCCGTTCCGATAACACTTATGTTACCGCTATCGGAAATTCCCGACACCAAACCGTCGATAAGTGATTGATGATCGTCCGCCAAAACAATTCGAATCATATCTTTAAAGTTACAATAATGGTTGTTCCGTTGTTGATGTTTGAATCAACATTAAACGTGCCGCCTAAATCTTCAATTATCTTTTCTATTTTCTTTAGACCAGACTCAGCTTTGGCGTTTATAGCATCGAATGTAAAACCTTTTCCGTTGTCTTCGACAATGATCGTTAAATTTCGGGCATCATCTTCATTTAAATAAATAGTCAGATCGGAGGCTTGTGCGTGTTCAACGACATTCGTACCGAGTTCGCGAATAATGCTAAACAGCAATAATTCAATACGCTCTTCGATCCGGCTTTGCAGGTTAAACGGAAGGACTTGCACTTTTAACTTTCCGACGACACCAATTTGCTGCGCTAACGATTGAACTGCCGCTACAAGTCCCGATGTCTTTGGAGCTTCAACATATTTGTTTTCTGGCGCTTTGCGAACATTCTCGTACACTTTCGACAATAATTCCGAGATTTTCTGTGCTTTATACTCTGGCTTTCGAACGTCTGAAGCATATTCTTCGAAGTTGAGTCGAATTGCTGTTATGGTATTTCCGATGAAGTCGACAAAATCTTCTGCATGGCGTTTGCGATATATTTCGTGGCTTTCGAGAATTAAGCTTATTTGATCAAGTTCACGTTCTTTAATTTCGGAAACCTTTCGCTGCAGCAGAATCTTCTGGTTTTGCTGCACATATACACGACGGCATAAAATCGTTAAATAAATTAATAGCGCAACAACTGCAAAAAGCACTAGAATAAGAGTTAGAGCGAAAGTTGGCGTTATGTGGCCGGTAATTACTTGCATTTTTTATTTTTTGGCTGCTGCTAAATATCCATGTAGCGACAGCAATTAGTAAATCAGAAACTGTTTTTTGTTATTTTTTTGTTTTGACTCGATTTAATTTCTAATGACTCCCATTCCGTATTTTGTTGGAAAACTTGGAACTTGTGAAGGATCATCCTCAAAAAAACTATCGCCATTAACTGCAAAGTACCTGCTTTCTTCAAGTAACAAACTTGCTAATGTAGCGGGACCTGGAACATGATTTTGGCAATAAACTACATCGTTAATATTTCGTAATTCGGGAGCTTGATGACAAACGTAAACGTGAATGCTATCGCGTGAAAAATTAATGTCTCTGCTCCCTTCTACTGCGATTAAATTGTCGAGATTGATGTTGAAACTCTTGTTGATTAAGAAAGATGATTCTCTTGATACGTTGATGTCGTTACCACTTTTTTCTTTGAGGTAAATCATAATCGCGTTTCGAATACCACTTGAAATATTGTAAACCGGCCCTATTTCAAAATGTAAGGGCAATCCGTTTACTTCCTCTGGCAAAATAATTTGCACATCGATGCTTCCTGAACTAAAATTTCGAGAATTTCTCACCGAATATGGTTTGTGCGGGTAATTAACAATGATAGACATAACAAAGTTGTTTTTTACATGTCCAAACTTATAGAGAAGCAAAAACTAAAAACTACCTACTTATAGGTATTTTTTGGTTCATTTAAAAATTTAACACAGTGGTTAGAAAAAAGAAAAAGTCGGCTCAAATGGCCGACTTTCCCTCGTAAAATACTGAGAACTTCTGTAATTTACTTTTTCATAAATTTTTGAACGGATTTACCGTTGGATGTTTCCACATTAAGTATATACATGCCTGGGGCTAAACTTTGCACGTCGATTCCGGTGGTATTGTTATATGTTGTGGTTAAAACTTGCTTTCCTGCAAGATCGCTAACAGCAATTTTTCCAATTGTTTTATTCTTGGCGTCGATGAATAGTTTACTGCTCGTTGGATTTGGATAAACGCCAACAGTAACTTCATTGTCGTCAACAGAAAGTGGAGCAGCTTGGAACGTTGTTTGGGCTAAATTAGTGTTAACCATGGTGTCGTAATCCAGATAAACTGAAGTGCCATACGCCACTGTATCGCCAGGTTGTAAATTAGGGTTCGACTTCATTCTGAGCAGTACGTCTCCTTCAGCACCCGGTTGCAGATTTAAATCTTCAAAAATCAATTCCAGTACATTTCCTGTGATTTGTGTAGTTACTGGAGAAGTGGCGCTAACTACTTGAATGGAACTTAAATCGAAGCTATTTCCGTCTAACTCGGAACGCAACACTACAAAAGGAGCTGCTGTTGTACCGGTATTTCTAAAGCTTACTGCATAGTGCAGGTATTCTCCAATTTCCGACGCATCAACTGTTTCGCCTTCCAAACAGAAAACTGCATTTTCAATTTGAGCCTCTTGTGTTGATTGTATAAACTCGAATGTATTGTCGTCTGGGTTAACATCGGTTTGATTAATCACGAACTGAGCTGAGAAATTAAATGAATCTATTGGAAGTGCTACCGTAGGATCAGCCTGAAACATCAAAGCTACTATAATAGTACGTTGTTCAAAAGGCAATAACTGATCTACGTTAAAAGCTGCTTGATTCGCGGTTACCGAATCGGCGAAAGGCGAAGCAATACTTAAATATGCAACATCTCCATCGAAGTTAAAGAAAACCGTTCCAGATATAGGTAAGCTGCCTTTGTTTGTGACGATAATTTGGTAATACGTTTCGTATCCAATGTACGGAACAGAAAACGGAAGTACGGTAATTTCTCCGTCGGCAGTCGGATTTATTGGTGTCAAGCAAAAATCAACGGTTGCGGTTTGAGCGCCGTCTTCCTCTGTAAAGGAAACGGTTGATTGTGATGGAGAAATTTGAAAAGCTTCTGCATTGGCAATCGAAGCATTTAACGTATAGGTTCCGGCGGGAACTGCAAATGCAAAGGTTCCGCTTTCGTTAGTGAAATAAGCTCCGCTTCCTTGACCATTTGTGATGTTTATTTGAAGATTCGGCACGGGTAAATCGGCATCTTCGCAACCATCGTTGTCGAAGTCGAATCGCGCAACACCTGAAATTGTATTGAATGTTCCTGTAGGTTCAAACGTACAATATCCGTTTACGATGATGTTCGGATTTACTTGATTGACGTAATACTGAAAGAACGTCGTTTCAAATTCATCTACACAAATAAATTGCAAATTAGGAACTTGCGTAAAATCGTTTCCAGAGAATGAGATATCCTGAAAACCGTTATTCTTTAAATTAACCGATTCAAGATTTTCGTTTGGAGCGAATCGCACTACAAACAAGTATGAGGCATTCGATAAATCCAAATCAACTACATTGGTGTTGTTTGCATAAAGTTCCGACAAATACATTTGCGTACTTAAATCGATTTCTGAAATAGGATTCGATGAAAAATCCAAAACATAAAGAGTCGGCTGACCTGAAACATCTAAAGCAGTTAATGCATTATTATTGCAGCGCAACGAATAAATAGCGGTATTTGTTTCTAGAGACAGGCTTGTAAGTGCGTTATAGCTGCAATCTAATTGATAAAGAAAACTCAAACCTTCTAGATTTAATTCCGTTAAGTTGTTGCTAGCACATTCGAGTATATTCAACATAAGATTTGCCGATACATCGAGCTGGCTCAAACTGTTTTGCGACACAAACAAACCGCGTAGGGATGCATTTGAAGCGACATCTAACGAACTAATCTGGTTATTTGTTAGTGCTAAATCGGATAATGATATTAATCCAGAAACATCGATCGATGTTAGCAGATTATTAGACAAATTAACCGTGTACAGTAGTGCATTTGTAGCTGAAAAATTTACCGAAGTGATTTCGTTATCGCTTAAACCAAGCTCGAATAAATTAGGGTTAGATGACACGTCGACTGTTGTCAAATTATTATCGTAACCGATAATGCTTCGCAGGAACTGAAAACCTGAAAAATCTACCTGACTAATCGAGTTACTGAAAAACATCAGATTTTCTAGAGCTGGCGTATTGTCTAATCCTAGCGCTGTTAGTTGATTTTGATTTACATTTAAAAGTTTCAAGCCAGGAAGATTCGCCAAATTAATAGCCGTCAATTGGTTAGCGGACAATGAAATAGCTTCTATCGCATTATGATTGGAGAGGCTGAAACCAATAAGGTTATTTTGGTCGGCATACAAAGTTTTAAGTGCGTTTAATCCGGCGATGTTTAAATCGGCGATACCGCAATTGCTTATACGCAGTACTTCCAAATTGGTAAGAGTTGTTAAATCTATCGACTGACCCTGCAAGTTTGTATATGAACAGTCGAGCATTCGCAGATTGGTAAAAGCCTCCAAACCACCAATGCTACTGATATCAAAAAAGGCGATATCTAAATAGTAAACGGCTTGAGCTTCTTGAGTAGATATTTCACCATCGCCGTCTGCATCGACAGCAATTGGATTATAATTTTCGTCAAAGGCATTTGAAAAACTTGTTCCCGCTACAAGAAGGAACGCCTTCAAATTTGGATCGGTGAAATTTACCTGCTGGGAAAATCCGCTCCATGCTACAAAGAGCAATAGAAGTAATTTCTGTTTCATGTCCTGGGTTTGTTTAAAGGTTACAACCATAGGATAAACAAAAATGAATCGGGTTGCGTTAATGGATTAGATTTCCATCAAATCTTGGGGTTAAAAACTGATATTCATTGACTTAATTGCACAAAAAAACCCGGACAAAATCCGGGTCTTACAAAGTATAGTAATTACTTACCTGATTTTGAAAGCGCGCTCTCCAGGAAAATAAGCCGTTTCTCCCAACTCCTCCTCAATACGCAAAAGCTGGTTGTATTTGGCCATACGATCAGAACGTGACGCGGAACCGGTTTTAATTTGTCCACAATTCAAAGCTACTGCCAAATCAGCAATTGTACTGTCTTCGGTTTCTCCAGAACGATGACTCATAACTGAGGTATAACCTGCGTTGTGTGCCATATTTACCGCAGCGATCGTTTCAGATAAAGTACCGATTTGGTTTACTTTAACCAAGATTGAATTCGCAATACCTTTTTCAATACCTGTAGATAATCGTTGTACGTTAGTAACAAACAAATCGTCGCCAACGAGCTGTACTTTATCGCCCACTAATTCGGTAAGGTACTTCCATCCATCCCAATCATCTTCATACATACCGTCTTCGATAGAAATAATTGGGTATTTAGAAGCTAGTTCCGCCAAATATTCGGCTTGTTCTTTAGATGAGCGAATTTTTCCACCTTCACCTTCGAACTTTTTATAGTCGTAGTTTCCGTTTACGTAAAACTCGGAAGCGGCGCAATCAAGTGCAATTTTCACATCGTCGCCAAAGCTATAACCGGCATTTTCAACTGCTGTTTTGATGCTGTCGAGTGCATCTTCTGTACCGCCGGCTAAATTTGGAGCGAAACCACCTTCGTCGCCAACCGCTGTTGATAAGCCACGGTCATGAAGTACTTTCTTAAGGTTGTGAAAAATTTCGGTTCCCATTTGCATGGCATGCGTGAACGAAGTTGCTTTAACAGGCATAATCATGAATTCCTGAAAAGCAATTGGTGCATCGGAGTGCGAACCTCCGTTAATGATGTTCATCATCGGAACTGGTAGCGTTTTTGCAGCTACGCCTCCAATGTAGCGATATAAAGGCAATCCTAATTCGGCTGCGGCAGCTTTACTCGCTGCAAGCGAAACGCCAAGAATAGCATTAGCACCTAAATTTGATTTGTTTGGAGTACCGTCGAGTGCAATCATGGTTCGATCGAGTAATTCTTGCTCAAAAACAGAAATTCCAACAAGCGCCTCGGCAATTTTTGTGTTCACATTTTCAACAGCTTTAGAAACGCCTTTACCCATATAAGCTTTACCGCCGTCGCGCAATTCTACCGCTTCGTGTTCGCCTGTCGACGCTCCAGAAGGCACAGCTGCTCTGCCAAGAACACCGTTTTCAGTAATTACATCAACTTCGATAGTCGGATTTCCGCGAGAATCCAAGATTTGTCGCGCATGCACTTTAATGATGATACTCATAAAAAAAGATTTAATTTTTTGATGATTCGAAAATATGCATTTCTCTTAAGCTGGTAAAATTCACAGAACTAAAGTTATAAACGCAAACGATTTCGGCGAGATTAAAATGCAGAACACTTATGTTATGACGTGACTTTTTTATCCGATTTAGATTTTTTGGTGCTAGACCAACTCAGTTTTATTATTGCTGCGCCAAAGAAGAGTGAATTTGTATTTCTACGAAAATAAAAATATAGACTGTTCAAATTCCCGTTCGATTAAAACCAATACTCAACGATAATTAGAGTCGCGTCAACAAATGGTGTTTGGTAAAAAATTCCTACTTTCAACACCTAATAAACAAAAAACTGTGCTGTTTAATTCGTTTGATTATGCGCTCTTTTTACCAATCGTTTTCGGTTTGTATTGGATCCGTTTTCAAAACAGCATCAAATGGCAAAACAGCTTACTATTAGGTGCGAGCTTTTTATTTTATGGTTTTTGGGACTACCGATTTTTGGCTCTGTTGGGGTTTTCTACGCTGCTCGACTATTATTGTGCGTTTAAAATAGACCGAGAAAAGGTTCTAAAAAAACGAAAACTTTGGCTTTGGGTAAGCGTCGGAATGAATTTGGCATTTCTTGGCTATTTTAAGTACGTCAACTTTTTCATCGACTCGTTCAGCCAGTTACTAGAAAATATCGGATTTAACATAGGAATGCATAGCCTAGAGATAATTCTGCCAGTTGGAATATCGTTCTACACGTTCCACGGAATTTCTTATATAATCGACGTTTACAAAGAGCGAATAAAGCCAGAAAGAAATATTATAACTTATGCCTTGTTTGTAAGCTATTTCCCTTTATTAGTTGCAGGCCCCATCGAGCGAGCTACGCATTTGTTACCACAGCTAAAAAAATCGCGAAAGTTCAGTTACGACGCGGCGATTCAAGGATTTTATCAAATCGCTTGGGGCTTTTTCAAGAAAGTTGTCGTTGCCGACCAGTGTGCCGTTGTGGCGAATGCAGCTTTCGACAACAGCGAAAATCACGACTCAACGTTTTTAGCACTTGGCGCTATTTGTTTCGCTTTTCAGATATACGGCGACTTTTCTGGTTATTCCGACATAGCACTAGGTACCTCAAAACTCTTCGGAATAGAGCTGATTCAAAATTTCAAACAACCTTATTTTTCGAGAGATATAGCCGAGTTTTGGCGTCGCTGGCACTTGTCGCTTTCCAATTGGTTTCGCGACTATGTGTACATCCCATTGGGTGGGAACCGGCAAGGAAAAGTAAAAACGATTCGAAATACCTTAATTGTTTTTTTACTCAGTGGTTTCTGGCATGGAGCTAACCTAACTTTTGTTTTTTGGGGATTGCTGCACGCATTATTTTTCCTTCCTTTAATTTTTCTAAACCAAACAAAAAAGCATCTTGGTATTGTTGCGGAACATAGAATGATTCCGCGATTACAAGAGTTGTTTCAGATGTCTGTAACATTCCTACTTGTTTGCTTCGCTTGGATTTTCTTCCGTTCCAAAAGCATCAATGAAGCCTTTCTTTATATTGAAAACCTACTAGCATTCTCAAAATACAAAAACAGCAGCGGATGGCCAGAAAACACAAAACTAACCATTGTTCTGCTAGTACTATTTGTTGGAATAGACTGGCTATCACGCGGAAGAGAACATCCTATTTTCGGAAAATACCAGTATACAAAGTGTTTACTGCTGTTACTTTCAATTCTGGTTTTTGGTGTATTTACTACAAGAACAACCTTTATCTATTTTCAGTTTTAAAAGCCAGTTAGCGGGCACGTCGGGCTAATACGATATATCCAACAATTGGAATGGCAAGAAGCAGTATAATCAGAGGCAGCAACCAGATAGTTAAATCGTCGTCGATTTTATCGCCTAAACCATAAGCTGCATATTCGATACTTAAAAAGATAAAACCAACAACAATTCTGAGCACAAGTAAAAAACGTCTTCCCAATTCAATCTGGCGTTCTTGATTTTCTGCTGTAATTTCAACTGGCGTATTCAGCAAATCTGATGACAGCGAAATTGAACTCAGTAACAACTGTAAGAACAAATAAATTCCAGGCAAGATAAATACGGTGGATTTAGGACCGTATGCATCGGCTTTACCCACTGCATTAAAATGTGTTGCAATAGTTTCTGGCAAATTAAAATAAAGATAGATCGAAAAGCCCAAAAGAATAGCGAACATTGAAAGCGCTGCAATCTCAAGCCATTTATCTAAACTGAGAGCGTTTTTCATATGCTATATCGTATTTGTGATGTGATGCTATTTAGACCTTTAATAAGAAGCACGTCTGTAAAGGAAATGTATAAGCACCCGATTCCTCCAGAAAAAATCTAACTCATTTATTAATCTTGATCTAAAGTTGCAACAAACGCATCAAATAAATAAATCGAATCGTTAGGTCCTGGACTTGCTTCGGGATGGTATTGTACTGAAAATACGGGTTTATTTTTCATTCGCATTCCTGCAATAGTTCCGTCGTTTAAGTGAAGGTGAGTGATTTCAAGTTCGGAATGCGCTTCAACCGCGGCACGCTCTACTGCAAATCCGTGATTTTGGGATGTAATTTCGCCTTTTCCAGTTACTACATTGAAAACAGGATGGTTGATTCCGCGATGGCCGTTAAACATCTTGTACGTTGGAACATCATTAGCCAATCCGATAAGCTGATGTCCGAGACAAATTCCAAATAGAGGAAGATCGCGACTAATAATTTCTTTTGCCAAAGCAATAACTTCCGTAAGCGGTTCTGGGTCGCCAGGACCGTTTGACAAGAAATAACCGTGCGGATTAAAACTACTTAAATCAGAAAAAGCACTGTTGTACGGAAATACTTTGATGTAACAGTCGCGGCTTGCTAAGTGACGAAGAATATTTTCTTTGATTCCTAAATCGAGTGCTGAAATTCGGAACTTAGCTTCAGGATTGCCGTAGAAATAAGGTTCGGTAGCCGATACTCTGCTGGCTAATTCTAGACCTTTCATATCGGGAACCGCCTTTAAAATCGATTTTAGTTCATCAACGGGCGTCTCGTCTGTGCAAATGATGGCGTTTTGAGCGCCGTGATCGCGGATGTAAGCCGTTAACGCACGTGTATCAACATCGCTGATTGCGATTAAACTTTGTGCTTTAAAATAATCGAATAGATTACCATCTGAATCGGGACGCGAGTGCTGAAAACTAAAATTACGACAAATCAAGCCCGCAATTTTTATAGATCCGGATTCCTTTTCGTTGCGGTTAACGCCGTAATTACCAATGTGGGCATTGGTTGTCACCATAAGCTGACCGAAGTACGACGGGTCGGTAAAGATTTCCTGATAGCCGGTCATTCCGGTGTTAAAACAAAGTTCGCCAGTTGCTTTTCCTGGTATTCCAATCGATTTTCCGTGGAAGATAGTGCCATCTGCAAGGAGAAGGATGGCTGCATCGCGTTGTTGATATTTCATAGTTGTGTTGTTCATGCAAAAGTAGTCTTTGATACGTAAACACGCAACCCCTGCCCCCGGTTGAAGTGGAAAACCCGCAAGGCCAGAAACCGACCGCGGCGGTTTTTAACACAGCGACCAACGGAAGCTGCTGTTAAAGGCCAGCAAGCGGCGGTTTTTGGCTGCGGCTTTGAAACGGAAAACGGGATTAGGCACTAAGGAGTATTAAGATTGGAGTATTAAGACTGGAGACTTGAGTATTAAGACGGATGACCGCAGTATTAAGACCTAAGAAATGGGTATTAACATAGGTTTACAAACACAAACCATTTTCCAAAAAAAAGACCCACAAAATGCAGGTCTTTCAAAGTTTGTTTTGCTTTGTAATTAAGCTTTGTCTTCTGACTCTTCGTTAGAAGCTTCTGGAGCTTCATCAACGATTGGAGCAGCAGTTTCTTCGGCAACTGGAGCTTGAACTTCTTCGGCAACTGGAGCGGTTTCAGGAGTAGCAGCCGCTTTCGACTTACCACCTCTTCTGCTTTTTGCTTTCTTAACTTCTTTTTTACCTCCGTTGTAAAGTTCGTTGAAGTCAACTAATTCGATCATCGCCATATCCGCGTTGTCACCAAGACGATTTCCTAATTTGATGATTCGGCAGTATCCTCCTGGACGATCTCCTACTTTAGCAGCAACGTCGCGGAACAAATCTGTTACAGCGTATTTGCTACGTAGGTAAGAGAATACGATACGACGATTGTGCGTAGTATCTTCTTTTGATTTGGTGATCAAAGGCTCTACGTATGAACGAAGCGCTTTAGCTTTCGCCACAGTAGTATTGATTCGCTTGTGTTCGATTAACGAGCAAGCCATATTTGCAAGTAAAGCGCGTCTGTGACCAGCTTTTCTGCTTAAGTGATTATTTTTCTTTCCGTGTCTCATTTCTTAATAAACTTAGAATCTGCAAACTTCAGACTCAGGTTAGTCTTTATCTAATTTGTATTTGCTTAAGTCCATTCCGAAAGTAAGGTTCTTCACGGCAACAAGCTCGTCAAGCTCAGTAAGAGATTTCTTACCAAAGTTTCTGAATTTCATTAAGTCGTTTTTGTTGAAAGATACAAGATCTCCAAGTGTTTCTACTTCAGCGGCTTTCAAGCAGTTAAGTGCGCGAACAGATAAATCCATATCGACCAACTTCGTTTTAAGCAACTGACGCATATGCAATGACTCTTCGTCGTACGATTCAGTTTGTGCAATTTCGTCTGCTTCAAGCGTGATACGCTCGTCAGAGAATAGCATAAAGTGGTGAATCAAAACTTTTGCAGCTTCTGTCAACGCATCTTTAGGCGTGATAGACCCATCGGTTTTAATTTCGAACACTAACTTTTCGTAGTCGGTTTTTTGCTCTACACGGAAGTTTTCAATTGCGTATTTCACATTGATTACTGGAGTGTAGATTGAGTCTGTAGCGATAGTTCCGATTGGAGCATTAGCTTTCTTGTTTTCTTCAGCAGGAACGTATCCACGACCTTTTTCGATCGTAAGTTCCATGTTGATATTGACTTTGCTATCTAGATTACAGATTACTAATTCTGGGTTAAGAACTTGGAAACCAGAGATGAACTTTTGGAAGTCGCCTGCTGTTATTTGATCTTTACCTGAAATAGAGATTGTGATCGCTTCGTTGTCAACATCTTCAATCTGACGTTTGAATCGAACTTGCTTCAAATTCAAGATGATTTCGGTTACGTCTTCTACAACGCCCGGAATGGTGGAGAATTCGTGATCTACACCTTCAATACGGACAGAAGTGATGGCATAACCTTCAAGAGCAGAAAGTAGAACTCTTCTCAGCGCATTACCGACAGTAAGACCGTATCCGGGTTCTAATGGTCTGAATTCGAACTTTCCTTCGAAGTCCGTTGAGTCGACCATAATTACCTTATCGGGCTTTTGAAAATTAAATATTGCCATAATTTCGACTAAGTCAGTTATTATTTGTTGTACAATTCGACGATCAACTGTTCTTTGATGTTTTCTGGGATTTGAGTACGAGTAGGTACTGAAACGAAAACACCTTCTTTTTGTGAATCGTTCCAAGTGATCCACTCATAAACATGAGAAGACGCAGCTAGGGAACGCTCGATGATATCTAAAGATTTTGATTTCTCACGAACGGCAACTTTATCGCCTGCTTTCAGGTGATACGATGGGATGTTTACAACTTCACCATTCACTGTAATGTGTCTGTGAGAAACGATTTGGCGTGCACTTCTGCGAGAAGGTGCAAGACCCATACGGAAAACTACATTATCAAGACGTGCTTCACACAACTGGATAAGTACTTCACCTGTTACACCACGAGCAGCAGAAGCTCTTTCGAACAAACCACGGAATTGTTTTTCAAGGATTCCGTAAGTATACTTAGCTTTTTGCTTCTCCATTAATTGGATTGCGTACTCTGACTTTTTACCTCTTTTTTTTGCGAGACCGTGTTGTCCCGGTGGGTAATTTCTCTTTTCGAAAGCGCGGTCTTCGCCGAAGATTGCCTCGCCGAATTTACGCGCGATTTTGGTTTTTGGACCAGTATATCTTGCCATTTTTAATGATTTTGGAAAGCCACTATGAATTCAGGTCAGATCCTTCGATAGCGCTTTTGCTTTCCGGGTTATACTATACTACTTTAATTTGGGATTAAACTCGACGTCTTTTTGGAGGTCTACACCCGTTGTGTGGCATTGGAGTTACGTCGATGATTTCAGTAACTTCGATTCCACCGTTGTGAATAGAGCGGATAGCAGACTCGCGTCCGTTACCTGGTCCTTTCACGAAAACTTTCACTTTCTTCAAACCAGCTTCCAAAGCTACGCGGCTGCAATCTTCCGCGGCCATTTGCGCAGCGTAAGGTGTGTTTTTCTTTGAACCACGGAAACCCATTTTACCGGCCGAAGACCAAGAGATAACTTCACCTTTTTTGTTTGTAAGTGATATGATGATGTTATTGAAAGTTGCGTTAATATGAGCTTCACCTGAAGACTCGATAATAACTTTACGTTTTTTAGTTGTTGCTTTAGCCATACTAATTCTTATTTAGTTGCTTTTTTCTTGTTAGCGACAGTTTTTCTCTTACCTTTTCTAGTACGAGAGTTATTTTTGGTTCTCTGACCACGCAATGGAAGTCCGCTTCTGTGACGGATACCACGGTAGCATCCGATGTCCATTAAACGTTTGATGTTTAATGAAATTTCAGAACGAAGTTCACCTTCGATTTTGTAGTATGAAACGGCGTCACGGATTGCTCCGATTTCGTCGTCATTCCAATCTTGAACTTTTTTGTCTTCGCTTACTTGCGCTTTCGCTAAAATATCTTTAGCACGGCTTCTTCCTAATCCGAAGATATAGGTTAAAGCAATTACGCCTCTTTTATTTTTTGGGATGTCTACCCCTGCTATTCTTGCCATAATTATCCTTGTCTTTGTTTAAATCTAGGATTCTTTTTGTTGATTACGTACAGACGCCCTTTTCTACGCACAATAATGCACTCGGCGCTTCTTTTCTTAACTGATGCTCTAACTTTCATCTTTTTTTAGCTTTTAGCTTTTAGCTTTTGGTTTCATTTCCACACGATTATGAACATGAAACCCATTGCTATGAGCTATATTAATATCTATAAGTTATTCTTGCCTTTGACAAGTCGTAAGGACTCATTTCCAGTTTCACCTTATCGCCCGGAAGCAATTTGATGTAGTGCATACGCATCTTTCCAGAAATGTGAGCAATTACTACGTGTCCGTTTTCCAATTCGACACGGAACATTGCATTCGACAATGCTTCGATGATAGATCCGTCTTGTTCAATAGCCGCTTGTTTTGCCATAATTATGCTACAGCTTTACGGTTTTTGCCCGATTTCATCAAGCTGTCATAATGCTTGTTAAGCAGATATGAATTCACTTGTTGAACGGTATCAATAACAACACCTACCATGATGATCAAAGAGGTACCTCCGAAAAACATTGCCCAAGACTGTTGTACACCTAAACTACCTACGATTGCTGGGAACACAGCAAGTAGCGCTAGGAATAACGAACCCGGGAACGTAATCAAAGACATAATCTTATCCAGATAATCAGACGTTTCAACTCCTGGTCTGATTCCAGGGATAAAGCCACCGCTTCGCTTCAGGTCGTCTGCCATTTTATTCGTTGGAACAGTAATAGCAGTATAAAAGTAAGTAAAGATGATGATTAAGGATGCGAATACGAGATTGTACCAGAATCCGAATAAATCACCAAACGTTGATGCAATAGATCGTGAAGTTTCTGACTGCGACAAGCCTGCCACTGCTGCTGGAATAAACATAATTGCTTGCGCAAAGATGATTGGCATTACGCCAGAAGCGTTTAATTTTAGAGGAATGAATTGTCTGTTTTCACCATTGATATCTTGTTCGAAATCTCCAGAAACGGTACGACGTGCATACTGTACCGGTATCTTTCTCACAGCCATAACAAGGAGTACACAAGACATGATTACTAATAACCAGCCGATAACTTCAAGCACCAAAATCATTGGTCCACCTCCGTTATTTGTGATGGTCGAAGTAAATTCTTGTAAAAATGCTTGTGGAAGACGAGCCAAAATTCCAACCATGATTAGCAGCGAAATTCCGTTTCCGATACCTTTATCAGTAATTTTCTCACCAAGCCACATTGCAAATATTGTTCCTGTTGTTAGGATTACAATAGAAAGTGCCACAAACACTTGTTGACTTACTTCTGGATAAAATGCTTGTGCGGGTAGCGTTGAATACAAATTATAGATATAACCTGGACCTTGAACAACTGTAATCACAATTGTTAACCAACGGGTAATTTGATTCAACTTTTTGCGACCGCTTTCCCCATCTTTCTGAAGTTTCTGAAGGTAAGGAATTGCAATTCCCATTAATTGTACTACGATAGAGGCCGAGATGTATGGCATAATTCCCAATGCAAAAACGGAAGCCTTAGAAAAAGCGCCTCCGGTAAACATATCAAGAATAGAACCAATACCGTCTTTAGTTTGGCCTGCTAACGCATTCAACTGGGTTGCATCGATGCCTGGCAACGTTACGTGAGCGCCGAAACGATAAACCAACAAAAGGCCTAAAGTTAGAACGATACGAGAACGCAGTTCATCGATTTTCCAGATATTCGATACAGATTCGAAAAATTTCTTCATCAGTCTTAGAATTACAAGCTAACTGCCTCACCACCTGCCGCTTCAATCGCAGCTTTAGCAGTAGCAGTAAATTTATGTGCGCTAACTTTCACTTTTGCAGTAAGAGTACCTCTACCCAAAATTTTAACTACTTCATTTTTAGTAGCCAAACGATTCTCAACGATTGTTGCGAAATCTAATGAGTCGGAGATAACACCTGCGTCAACTAGTGCTTGAATTGTATCAAGGTTGATTCCTTGATATTCCACTCTGTTGATATTTTTAAATCCAAATTTAGGAACACGTCTTTGTAGTGGCATTTGTCCACCTTCAAATCCGATCTTCTTTGAGTAACCTGAGCGAGACTTCGCACCTTTGTGTCCACGTGCAGCAGTTCCGCCTTTTCCGGAGCCTTCTCCACGACCTACGCGCTTATTTTGGTTGTGCGTTGATCCCTCTGCAGGTTGTAAGTTATGTAAGTTCATAGTTTACGGATTATTTAGCTTCTTCAACAGAAACTAAGTGTTTAACTTTATTGATAATTCCGAGAATAGCAGGGTTGGCTTCGTGCTCAACAACCTGTCCCATTCTGCGAAGTCCAAGAGCCTCAAGGCTTCTCTTCTGTGTTAGCGGGCAATTGATTTTGCTGCGAACTTGTTTTACTTTAATTTTTGCCATGATTCGCTGAATTAACCTTTAAACACTTTATCTAATGAAATACCACGTTGTTTTGCTACCGTGTGAGCACTTCTCATTTGAAGCAAGGCATCGAAAGTAGCTTTAACTACGTTGTGTGGGTTTGATGATCCCTGCGACTTAGAAAGTACGTCGTGAATACCAACAGACTCCAATACCGCACGTACAGCACCACCAGCAATAACTCCAGTACCGTGAGATGCTGGCATCAAGAATACTCTTGCTCCACCAAATTTACCTTTTTGCTCGTGCGGAACCGATTGTCCGCTAAGCGGTACACGTACCAAGTTTTTCTTAGCATCTTCCACAGCTTTAGCGATTGCTTCAGATACGTCTTTAGATTTTCCTAGACCGTGACCTACAACTCCGTTTTCGTCGCCAACTACTACGATGGCAGAGAAACCGAAAGCACGTCCACCTTTAGTAACTTTCGTTACACGGTTTACACTCACCAATCGATCTTTCAATTCAAGACCGCTAGGCTTTACGAATTCTACGTTTTTATACTTTGACATCTTCGATTAGAATTTTAAACCAGCGGCTCTTGCGCCTTCGGCTAGTGATTTAATACGACCGTGGTACAAATAACCACCACGATCAAATGTTACATTCTCGATACCTGCTTTAAGAGCTTTTTCAGCGATAGCTTTACCTACAGCTGCAGCCACTTCCACATTAGTACCTTTAGAATCTACGTCTTTGTCGCGAGATGAAGCTGCCAAGATAGTTACACCTTGTACATCGTCAATCAGCTGAACATAGATCTCTTTATTACTTCTAAACACAGACAAACGTGGCTTAGCAGCAGTACCCGAAACGATTTTACGGATTCTGAATTTAATACGTTGTCTTCTTTCAGTTTTTGTTAATGACATAATCTAATATTTTTAAGCTGATTTACCTGCTTTTCTTCTCAATACTTCACCTACGAATTTCACACCTTTTCCTTTGTAAGGTTCTGGCTTACGGAATCCGCGGATTTTAGCAGCTACTTGACCTAACAATTGTTTGTCGTATGAAGTTAGTTTCACGATTGGGTTCTTACCTTTCTCAGAAATTGTTTCCAAAGTTACTTCTGGAGCAACTTCAAGAATAATGTTATGAGAAAAACCAAGAGCTAGGTCGAGCTTTTGACCTTGGTTAGAAGCTCTATAACCTACACCAACTAATTCTAACTCTTTTGTAAAACCTTCAGAAACACCAACAACCATATTGCTGATTAGTGATCTGTACAAACCGTGCTTCGCGCGTTGATCTTTGTGATCTGATGAGCGCTCTACCACGATTTGGTTCTCTTCTATTTTAAGATCCACATCGCTGATAACTTGCGTAAGCTGACCTTTTTTTCCTTTCACTGTAAGGATACCATCTGCATAGTTTACTGTAACACCTGCAGGAATCGAAACGGGATTTTTACCAATTCTAGACATTTCTTGCTGGATTAAGATTAATAAACGTAGCAGATGACCTCGCCACCAATATTTAACTGGC
The DNA here is from genome assembly GCF_002251775.1 of Flavobacterium aurantiibacter. Taxonomy (GTDB): domain Bacteria; phylum Bacteroidota; class Bacteroidia; order Flavobacteriales; family Flavobacteriaceae; genus Flavobacterium; species Flavobacterium aurantiibacter. Next base: position 40,846 of record NZ_NOXX01000207.1, on the reverse strand, counting down.
GTGCTTGCTTTCCGGTCATCAAACCTTTTGAAGTTGATACAATAGCGATACCAAGACCATTCAAGATTCTTGGAATTTCTGTAGCTCCGGCATATTTTCTCAAACCAGGCTTACTGATTCTCTGAATGTCCTTGATTACAGGCTCTTTGGTTTCTTTGTCGTATTTGAGAGCGATTTTAATCGTACCCTGTACGGTGTTTTGCTCGAATTTGTAGCTCAGGATATAACCCTGATCGAACAAAATCTTAGTGATTTCTTTTTTCAGATTAGAAGCCGGAATTTCGACAACCTTGTGGTTTGCAGCCACAGCGTTTCGTACTCGGGTCAGATAATCTGCGATTGGATCTGTGTACATATTTAATTAATTGCGGTTTTGGTTTTCGCCTACGGCTCTCGCGGCGAACCTTAAACCAATTGATACTCTTTTTTTATTACCAAGAAGCTTTTTTCACACCTGGAATCAAACCCATGTTTGCCATTTCACGGAAAGTAACACGTGAAATACCAAACTGGCGCATATAACCTCTTGGACGACCTGTAAGTTTGCAACGATTGTGCATTCTTACTGGAGAAGCGTTTTTAGGCAATTTTTGAAGGCCAACATAGTCGCCAGCTTCCAAAAGTGCTTTTCTTTTCGCAGCGTATTTTTCTACAGTTTTTGCACGTTTTACTTCACGTGCTTTCATTGATTCTTTAGCCATCCTTAATTCTTTTTAAATGGTAAACCTAATTCTGCTAAAAGTGATTTCGCTTCTTTGTCTGTTTTAGCGGTAGTCACAAAAGTGATATCCATACCTGCAATCTTATTTACCTTGTCGATATCGATTTCCGGGAAAATAATTTGCTCAGTAATACCTAAATTGTAGTTACCACGTCCGTCAAAACCAGTAGCCTTAATACCGTTAAAATCTCTTACACGTGGAAGTGCAGAAGTGATTAAACGATCTAAGAATTCGTACATACGCTCTCCGCGAAGAGTAACTTTTGCACCAATTGGCATACCTTTTCTAAGTTTAAACGATGCAACGTCTTTCTTAGAGATTGTAGAAACCGCTTTTTGACCAGTGATTTTTGTCAATTCGTCTACTGCGTATTCGATTAATTTCTTATCCGACACAGCAGCACCAACACCACGGCTTAAAACGATTTTCTCCAATTTAGGAACTTGCATTACGTTTTTATAGCCGAATTCTTCTTTTAAAGCAGCGATTACGCGGGCTTTATATTCTTCTTTAAGTCTAGGGATATAAGCCATAACTACAATACTTGATTTGATTTTTTAGAAAATCTCACTTTCTTATCTCCTTCAACACGGAAACCAACGCGAGTAGTCTCTTTAGACTTTGGATCGATTAGTGCAATGTTTGAGATATGAATAGGAGCTTCTTTTTTAATAATACCGCCTTGAGGGTTTTTAGCGCTAGGCTTTGTGTGCTTAGACACCATGTTTACCCCTTCAACGATTGCTCTGTTCTTTTCGCGATCTACGCGTACAACTTTGCCTTCGGCACCTTTGTGATCACCTGCGATAACGCGAACAACGTCTCCTGATTTAATTTTTAACTTAGTCATTGTCTCCTAAAATTAAAGCACCTCAGGTGCAAGTGATACAATTTTCATGAATTGCTTTTCGCGAAGTTCTCTTGCTACTGGACCGAAAACGCGAGTTCCGCGCATTTCACCAGCTGCATTCAAAAGTACGCAAGCATTATCGTCAAAACGGATGTAAGAACCATCTGCACGACGTACTTCTTTTTTAGTACGCACTACTACAGCAGTTGATACAGCTCCTTTTTTCACGTTACCGTTTGGAGTAGCATCTTTGATTGAAACTACAATTTTATCGCCAACAGAGGCATATCTGCGCTTAGTACCTCCAAGCACACGGATGGTCAGTACTTCTTTAGCACCGGTGTTATCCGCAACTTTTAATCTACTTTCTTGTTGTACCATTACTTAGCTCTTTCAATGATTTCTACTAATCTCCAACACTTTGTTTTACTCATTGGACGTGTTTCGCTGATGCGAACAGTATCTCCAATGTTACAGTCGTTTTTCTCGTCGTGCGCAACAAATTTCTTAGTACGCAATACGAATTTACCGTATAGTGGGTGTTTTACACGTGTTACCTGAGCCACAACGATTGACTTTTCCATTTTATTGGAAGTCACCACACCGATTCTCTCTTTTCTTAAATTTCTTTTAGCTTCCATAATACAGAATTATTGTTGCTCACGTTTAGTTATTTCAGTAGCAAGACGAGCGACTGTTCGGCGAACAGTTCTGATCTGAAGCGGATTCTCGATTGGAGAGATCGCGTGAGCCATCTTCAAACTGTTGTAAGTTTTCTTGGCCTGGCTTAAGTTTTCTCGTAGTTGCTCTACGGAAAGATTTTTAATTTCTGATTGTTTCATAATTAACAGATTAGGCTTCGAAATCTCTAGCGATTACAAATTTAGTTTTCACTGGAAGTTTTTGAGCCGCAAGGCGCAAAGCTTCTTTTGCAACTGCCAATGGCACTCCACCAACTTCGAACATGATTCTTCCTGGCTTAACAACTGCTGCCCAATATTCGACAGCACCTTTACCTTTACCCATACGTACCTCTAGAGGTTTTTTGGTGATTGGTTTATCTGGGAAGATTTTGATCCAAAGTTGTCCTTCACGTTTCATGTAACGCGTTGCTGCGATACGAGCTGCTTCGATCTGACGTGAGGTTAAGAACATGCCTGTTTCGTGCACAGATTTAATTCCGAACATGCCATTTGAAAGTTCGTGGCCTCTTTGGCTGTTCCCTTTCATTCTACCTTTTTGTACCTTGCGGTACTTCGTTCTTTTAGGCTGTAACATTCGATTTTACTTTTAAAAATTATTTGCGTTTACGAGCGTCCGATTTTGGACCCTTGTTAAAGTTTGACTTTCCTCCGCGTGGTGCATCAGACTTACCTGAATTACCTCCCGCTTGTTTCTTATCCATTCCGATAAGTGGAGAAAGATCTCTCTTTCCGTAAACTTCACCTTTCATAATCCATACTTTGATTCCCATACGACCGTAAGTAGTATGTGCTTCAGCCAAAGCGTAATCAATGTCGGCTCTGAAAGTAGACAAAGGAATACGACCTTCTTTGAAAGACTCTGAACGCGCCATTTCAGCACCATTCAAACGTCCTGAAATCATAACTTTGATACCTTCTGCATTCATGCGCATAGAAGCTGCAATAGCCATTTTGATCGCTCTTCTATAAGAAATACGGCTTTCAATCTGACGTGCAATGCTTGAAGCAACAAGAAATGCATCTAGCTCAGGTCTTTTGATTTCGAAAATATTGATCTGAACTTCTTTGTCGGTAATCTTCTTCAATTCCTCTTTCAACTTGTCTACCTCCTGGCCGCCTTTTCCAATGATAATTCCTGGACGAGCGGTGGTGATAGTAACGGTTACAAGTTTTAAAGTTCTCTCGATGATTACTTTAGAAACACTAGCTTTTGATAAACGAGCATGGATGTACTTTCTGATTTTGTAATCTTCAGCGATTTTGTCGCCGTAGTCATTACCACCGAACCAGTTAGAATCCCAACCTCTGATGATCCCAAGTCTGTTACCAATTGGATTTGTCTTCTGTCCCATACTGCTTATGAATTGCTTTGTGTATTATCTGCTTGTCCTAAAACTACGGTTACGTGGTTAGAACGTTTTCTAATTCTGTGTGCGCGACCTTGAGGTGCTGGACGTAGTCTTTTCAACATCATACCACCATCAACGCGGATTTCTTTAACGAATAGTCCGGCTGCACTAACATCACCACCTTCATTTTTCTGTTCCCAGTTGTTGATGGCAGATAACAATAGTTTTTCCAACTTTCGTGAAGCTTCTTTAGAGCTGAATCTCAATAGACTCAAAGCTCTTTCCACCTTCTGACCTCTAACTAAATCAGCGACTAAACGCATTTTTCTTGGAGAAGAAGGACAGTTATTTAGTTTAGCAAAAGCAACTTTTTTATTAGCTTCTTTAATGCCTTCAGCTCTTTCTCTTTTACGAACTCCCATAACTGCTTATTTTTTACCTTTATTTTTAGCACCGGCATGACCGCGGAACGAACGTGTTGGTGAAAACTCACCTAGTTTGTGTCCTACCATGTTCTCAGTAACGTATACTGGAACAAACTGGCGACCATTGTGTACTGCAATTGTTTGACCTACGAAATCTGGAGTAATCATCGAAGCACGAGACCACGTTTTGATTACAGCCTTATTTCCTTTCTCGTTATTTTCTAATACCTTTTTCTCTAATTTATAGTGAACAAAAGGTCCTTTTTTTAATGAACGTGCCATCTCTTATTATTTCTTTCTACGTTCTACAATGTACTTGTTGCTCGGATTTTGATTAGAACGGGTTCTGTATCCTTTAGCAGGTAAACCTTTTCTAGATCTTGGGTGTCCTCCAGAAGAACGACCTTCTCCACCACCCATCGGGTGATCGACAGGGTTCATCGCTACTGGTCTTGTTCTTGGACGACGACCTAACCAACGGCTGCGACCGGCTTTACCGCTCACGATCAATTGGTGATCCGAGTTTGAAACTGCACCGATAGTTGCTGAACAAGTCAACAAAATCAAACGAGTTTCACCGGATGGCATTTTAATTGTTGCATATTTTCCGTCACGAGCCATAAGCTGCGCGAAAGTACCAGCAGAACGAGCAATAACAGCTCCCTGACCTGGGCGTAACTCAATACAAGAGATTACAGTTCCCAGAGGAATTTGCGACAATGGCATCGTGTTTCCGATCTCTGGCTGAGCAGTTGCACCGCTCATAACCGTTTGACCTACTTGTAAACCATTTTGTGCAATTATGTATGTTTTCTCACCATCAGCATACGCCAATAAAGCGATAAAAGCAGTTCTGTTTGGATCGTATTCGATAGATTTCACAGTAGCAGGAATTCCCGCTTTTGTTCTTTTGAAATCAATAACACGATAACGTTTCTTATGACCACCACCTGTGTAGCGCATGGTCATCTTTCCTTGACTATTTCTACCTCCAGATTTTTTTATCGGTGCGAGTAATGAACGCTCCGGCTTATCAGTTGTAATAGCGTCAAAACTATTCACAACTCTAAAACGCTGACCCGGGGTAATAGGTTTTAATTTTCTAACTGACATTGTTCTGCCTTGTATTAGATGTTGTTATTATATAAATCGATTGTTTCACCTTCAGCGATTTCGACAATTGCTTTTTTAATCGCGTTTGTTTTGCCGTGAATCATTCCGCTTTTGGTGTATTTTGTAGAGCGATCTGGACGAACGTTCATTGTGTTCACACTAACTACAGTTACTCCGTAAGCAGCTTCAACAGCTTTCTTAATTTGCACTTTATTAGCGCGACGCTCCACTACAAAGCCATACTGGTTCAAAACCTCGCTTTGTTTGGTAACTTTTTCAGTTACAATTGGCTTAACTAGGATCTCCATTTGCGTCTTATTTATTTAAATTCTCTACAATTCCTTCCAAAGCGCTCTCTAAAACCACTAAAGAATTAGCGTTAAGAATGCTGTAAGTGTTTAATTCTGAGGTTGTTACGACAGAAGTAGCCTTCAAATTGCGTGAGGACACATATACATTATTATTAGACTCGCCCAACACGAACAAAGATTTTTTACCTTCTAACCCTAAAGCTTTCAGGATGTTAATAAAACCTTTAGTGCTTGGAGCGTCTAGTGTAATGTCCTCAAGAACGATTAAAGACGCCTCATTTGCTTTAATACTTAAAGCCGAGCGACGTGCTAAACGCTTTAAATTCTTATTCAATTTGAAAGAATAGCTTCTTGGTCTAGGACCAAAAATAGTACCTCCTCCTTTGAATACAGGGCTCTTTACAGAACCTGCACGAGCAGTACCTGTACCTTTTTGTTTCTTGATTTTGCGAGTAGAACCTGTAACTTCGTTACGCTCTTTCGCCTTGTGTGTTCCTTGACGTTGGTTCGCAAGATATTGCTTAACATCTAAGTAAATGGCGTGCTTGTTAGGCTCAATTCCAAAAACTGAATCAGATAGCGTAATTGTTCTACCTGTTTCTTTTCCGCTGGTATTTAAAACTTTTACTTCCATTACTTCTGAATGATTACATAAGAGTTTGTGTGACCTGGAACGCAACCTTTAACAAGAAGTAAGTTCTTCTCCGCCATCACTTTTAAAACTCTAAGGTTTTGGACTTTTACATTTTCGCCACCCATACGGCCGGCCATACGCATTCCTTTGAATACGCGAGATGGGTAAGACGATGCTCCGACAGAACCTGGAGCTCTTAAACGGTTGTGCTGACCGTGCGTAGACTGTCCAACACCTCCAAACCCGTGACGTTTAACAACGCCCTGGAATCCCTTACCTTTCGAAACACCTTGAACATCCACAAATTCTCCTTCTTCGAAGATTGTAACATCAATGATGTCTCCTAATTTTTGTTCTGTTGCAAATTCTTGAAACTCGACAACTTTCTTTTTAGCAACAGTTCCCGCTTTCTTGAAATGACCAAGAGCAGCTTTTGTACTGTGCTTTTCAGTTTTGTCATCGAAACCAAGTTGCAACGCTTCATACCCGTCGACCTCTTTGGTTCTGACTTGGGTAACAACACATGGTCCAGCTTCGATAACGGTGCAAGGAATATTCTTCCCGTTCTCGTCGAAGATGCTGGTCATGCCGATTTTTCTTCCAATTAACCCAGACATATTAAATTAGTTATAAATTATTAAATTTGAGAATAGCGCATACTACTCCCAAGAGAGCGCGCAAAAGTAATATTTTTATTTTGTAATGCAAACTATTGATATTCCTTTTTTTAAGAAGTTTTCCTAACAACTTAAAAAAGTCCAAAACTGCCATAAAAAACTCGTGTTTCGACCTTCCGCAAGTAACAACTTCGGCAAAAAAGAACACAGTACATTTTCTTCAAAAAAAAATCCGCCGAACTGTGTCCGACGGATTTGACTTATTGCTTACGAAGCATCACACTTTAATTTCCACTTCAACACCGCTAGGCAATTCAAGTTTCATTAATGCGTCGATAGTTTTCGAAGACGAAGAGTAAATATCGATCAATCTCTTGTACGACATTACTTCAAATTGCTCACGCGCTTTCTTGTTTACGTGTGGCGAACGCAACACAGTAAAAAGTTTTTTGTGTGTTGGAAGTGGAATTGGACCAGTAACAACAGCTCCGGTACTTTTCACAGTCTTCACAATTTTCTCCGAAGATTTATCAACCAACATATGGTCGTAAGACTTCAATTTTATTCTGATTTTTTGACTCATTTTCTTAAGAATTAAGCGTTACCTTTTGCTTTTTTGATTACCTCTTCAGAGATGTTTGAAGGTGTCTCAGCGTAGTGCGAGAACTCCATAGTTGAAGTTGCACGACCGGAAGAAAGGGTACGTAAAGTTGTTACATATCCGAACATTTCCGAAAGTGGCACATTTGCTTTGATAACCTTAGAACCAGCTCTGTCGCTCATATCGTTCACCTGACCACGTCTTCTGTTGATATCACCAACGATATCACCCATGTTTTCTTCAGGAGTTAATACTTCAAGCTTCATGATTGGCTCAAGGATGATTGCACCTGCAGCTTTAGCTACCTCTTTGTAACCCATACGCGCTGCTAATTCGAAAGAAAGTGCATCCGAGTCAACAGGGTGGTATGAACCATCCAAAAGAGTAACTTTTAAACTATCTACTTGGTAACCAGCCAAAGGACCTGTTTTCATAGCTTCACGGAAACCTTTCTCAACAGCCGGAACGTATTCTTTTGGTACGTTACCCCCTTTAACTTCGTTAACAAACTGTAATCCATCTGGAACTTTTCCATCCACTTCATCAGCAGGCTCAAGACGGAATACAATGTCACCAAATTTACCACGACCACCCGATTGTTTTTTGTAAACTTCACGGTGTTGTGCTGATTTAGTAAACGCTTCTTTGTATTCTACTTGTGGCTCACCTTGGTTTACTTCAACCTTGAACTCACGCTTCATACGATCGATCAAGATATCTAAGTGAAGCTCACCCATACCCGAAATGATTGTTTGGCCAGACGCTTCGTCAGTACGAACGGTAAACGTAGGATCTTCCTCAGAAAGTTTTGCCAACGCCATACCCATTTTATCCACATCAGCCTTAGTTTTAGGCTCGATAGCGATACCAATAACCGGCGCCGGGAACTTCATTGATTCCAAGATAATTGGATTCTTCTCGTCGCAAAGAGTGTCTCCAGTTTTGATATCTTTAAATCCAACTGCTGCTCCAATATCACCTGCTTCGATAAATTCGATTGGGTTTTGCTTGTTTGCGTGCATTTGGTAGATACGAGAGATACGCTCTTTATTACCTGAACGTGTATTTAACACATATGAACCTGCATCTAAACGACCTGAGTACGCTCTAAAGAAAGCTAAACGACCTACGAATGGGTCAGTTGCAATCTTGAAAGCTAAAGCCGCGAAAGGCTCTTTTACGTCAGGACGACGCATAATTTTCTTTTGATCTTCTTCTAACAATTCAGAATCGTCAGGGTGAATACCTTCGATACCTTCTTTATCTAAGGGAGATGGAAGATATTTACAAACTGCATCAAGCATGAACTGAACGCCTTTGTTTTTGAAAGAAGAACCACACAACATCGGAATAATAGCCATGTCGATGGTAGCAGCACGAAGTGCATTGTTGATTTCCTCCTCAGTAATAGAATTTTCATCTTCCATATACTTATCAAGAAGGTTCTCATCGTACTCGGCTACTGCTTCGATAAGCGCTGAACGATATTCCTTAACTTCATCAACCATATCCGCAGGAATGTCTACGATATCAAAAGTTGCTCCTTGAGTTTCATCATGCCAAATGATCGCCTGATTCTTCACCAAGTCAACTACTCCTTTGAAATCAGCTTCTTCACCGATAGGAAGTGTAATTGCAACTGCATTAGATTTCAACATATCGCGAACTTGCTGACATACAGCCAAGAAGTTTGAGCCTTGACGGTCCATTTTGTTCACGAAGCCCATACGTGGCACTCGGTACTGATCTGCAAGACGCCAGTTGGTTTCTGATTGTGGCTCAACGCCGTCAACCGCTGAAAACAAGAACACCAATCCGTCGAGAACGCGTAATGAACGGTTTACCTCTACGGTAAAGTCAACGTGTCCGGGAGTATCGATGATGTTAAAGTGGTATGGTTTAGATTCTGGAATAACTTTACCTTGTACAGTTGGGAAATTCCATTCGCAAGTTGTAGCTGCAGAGGTAATGGTAATACCACGCTCTTGCTCTTGCGCCATCCAGTCCATGGTAGCAGCTCCATCGTGTACCTCACCAATTTTATGCGACTTTCCTGTGTAGAACAAGATACGCTCAGTGGTGGTTGTTTTACCCGCATCAATGTGCGCAGCAATACCGATATTTCTAGTATATTTAAGATCTCTTGCCATTTCCGATTAGAATCTAAAGTGTGAAAACGCTTTGTTAGCTTCTGCCATTTTGTGAGTATCCATTCTCTTTTTAACCGCAGCACCTTCTTCTTTAGCAGCAGCTAAAACTTCGGCAGCAAGTTTTTGAGACATCGATTTTTCGTTTCTGCGGCGCGCGTAAAGGATTAACCATTTCATTGCCATAGAAATCTTGCGATCTGGTCTGATTTGCATTGGAATTTGGAATGTTGCTCCACCTACACGACGGCTACGTACTTCTACGTGCGGCATCACATTAGTTAATGCATCTTTCCAAATCTCTAAAGCTGATTTTTCAGCGTCTTGCTTCTTGTTTTCTACGATATCAAGCGCATCGTAAAACACTTTAAAAGCGGTAGATTTTTTACCATCCCACATCAAATTGTTCACAAAACGTGTAACTAATTGATCGTTAAAACGAGGATCTGGTAAAAGAGGTCTCTTTTTTGCCTGTCTTTTTCTCATGTCTTTTTCTTAAAAGTTTGAATTACTTTTTAGCTTCTTTTGGGCGTTTAGCACCATACTTAGAGCGTCTTTGTGTTCTACCAGCAACACCAGATGTATCTAGTGCACCGCGAACAATGTGATAACGAACTCCAGGTAAGTCTTTTACCCTTCCTCCCCTAACTAATACTATCGAGTGCTCTTGAAGATTGTGTCCTTCACCAGGAATGTACGCGTTTACCTCGTTCCCATTAGTCAAACGTACACGCGCAACTTTACGCATTGCAGAGTTTGGTTTCTTTGGCGTTGTGGTGTAAACACGAGTACAAACTCCTCGTCTTTGTGGACAAGAATCTAATGCAACCGATTTACTCTTCTTAGTTATCTGGGTTCTTCCAGTTCTTACTAATTGTTGAATTGTTGGCATAATTAATACTACAAGTTTCTAAAATTTCTAAATTCCCGCTTTTTACGGGGTTGCAAAGGTAGAAATAATATTTATGCTTCCAAATCTTAAACTATTAATTTTCAATACAATTCTAAAACAAGGGTTTGCAAAAGATTTTCCGATACTTTTACGTTATGGGTAGTATGACACCAAAATCGGCTTATTTAGTGCTTTTCTTGCTACTGCAAACACTGATGTACGGCCAAAAAACCGTTTTGATAAAAGTTAATTTTCCCGATAAAAAGATAGAGCGCACACTAAAAATCCCTGCCAAAGTATCCGATGAAGACCGGCTACAGCAATTCACAGATTCTTTAAGGCAATCGGGCTATTTGTTTGCCAGCTGTAAATCGAGCATCATTGAAAAAAACAGCATTCTTTTTGAATGTGAATCTGGAACGAAATTTAATACCGTTCAAATCGACTTAAGCTCGATAACACCCTATCTAAAAGAACAAGCGGAAAGTATATTGATGAAACCCGCCGAGCTGCCTGCTTTTATGGAATCAATCACTGCTAAACTTCAAGATCAAGGAATGGCACTTGCTGGTTTAAAAACGGTGGTTACTGAAGAGCGCGCTGATCAAGTTTTTTTAAAAGTGGAGATTTCGAATACGACGGTACGAAAAATTTCAAATTTAATCTTTGCAGAAAATACCGAGATTCCTAAAAACGTTTTAAAACACTTAAAAGCCCGCTATCGGAAAAGCATTTTCAACGATAAAACCATTTCTAAAATCGAAGCAGAAATCAACAACTTGAAATTTGCTCGGATTGCGCGTAAAAGTGAAGTCTTGTTTACCAAAGATTCGACACTCCTATATATATACGATGAGAAAGTACGAAATAATCGATTTGAAGGATTTGCAGGACTACAAAACGCAGACAATAAATTGGTGGTAAATGGCTATTTAGATCTAGCATTGGTCAATATTTTAAAGTCTAGCGAAGAATTTCAGTTAAACTGGAAAACCGACGGACAAGAACAACGCAATTTCTTTTTCTCTGGTACCCTACCCTATCTTTTCAATTCGAACTTAGTGCTACGAGGTCAGCTAAACATTTTCAGGCAAGACAGCACTTTTCAAACTTCAAAATCGGCGATAGAAATTGGTTATCTACTCAAACACAATTCCCGGGTATTTTTAGGATATGAAAGTGGAGAATCCAGTGATATTCAGTCGCAAAATAGCGAAACACTACAAGACTTTCGCAGCACATTTTACACGGTTGGTTTCGACTTTAGTAGAAACGCAAAAAGTGATGATTTTTTTCGGTACACGGATTTTGTAAACTTAAAATTAGGCTTAGGGAAATCGGTTCGTGAAACCAACGAGGTGAATCAAACTTTATTAAGACTTACTGGAAGCTACAACATAGCCTTTTCTGCAAAAAGCAGAGTTCAAATAAACACCGACAACCACTTCTTAGGATCGAAGAGAATTCTTGTGAACGAATTGTATCGTTTCGGTGGTTTTAACTCGATCCGCGGATTGAATGAAAATGTTTTGCAAGCCCACAGCTTTACCTCGCTTATGAATAATTATTATTATTTGGTAGCTCCAAACTTAAATGTTCAAATTTTAAGTGATTTTGGATATTTCAGTGATCAAACAACAAATATTTCAAAAACGGTATTCGCGGCAGGTGCCGGATTTGTTTTGGCTACCAAGAATGGTATTCTGAATTTCACTTATGCTTTTTCGCGATTATCAGGCACAGAAAACTCGTTACGCAACGCATTGGCACACATTAGCTTTAAGAGTTATTTTTAAGCTTTTAATGAAAGATGTGTAAATTTCTTACAATTTTTAGTGTTTCGTTAAGATTTATTTACGACTTTTGGGTAAGTAAACTAATCCAAAACCTAAGTAATGAAAATGAAACTAACCAGCTATCTCGCGCTGCTACTATGTTTAGTTGCGGAGATTACTTTTGCGCAACAGCGCACCGTAACCGGCGTTGTTTCGGACAGCAAAGGACTTCCCATACCGGGAGTCTCAGTTGTTGAAAAAGGAACGACCAATGGTACACAAACTGATCTTGATGGTAAGTATTCCATCAACACCAGAAACGAAAAAACTCTTGTATTTAGTTTTATTGGTATGAAAACAAAGCAAGTTGTTGTTACTGGCAATGTGGTGAATGTATCACTTGAAGATGAATCTGTCGAACTTGAAGGTGTTGTTGTAACTGCATTCGGTATTAAACGGAATCCAAGAGATTTGGGATACGCCGTAAGTACCGTGAAAGCAGCCGAACTTACTGAAGTCTCTGAACCTGATGTTACGCGTGCACTGAACGGAAAAGTTCCAGGTGTGAACATTAACGTATCTACGGGTGTTGCAGGTGCTGCAAATCAAATTACAATTCGAGGGGTTAATACATTAAACGGCGATATTCAACCCCTAATTATTGTGGATGGAATTGCATACAGTAATCCCGAAGTAACTACATCTAGCCAAACAACTGGCGGAGGTGGCTACCAGTCTGGATTATCGAGCATTGACCCTAATGACATTGCGTCTATGACTGTTCTTAAATCTATCCCCGCGGCAGCTCTTTACGGATCTAGAGCTGTGAACGGTGTAATCGTAATCACCACGAAATCGGGAAGTGCTCGTGGAAAACGAGATAAAAAGCTTGGTGTTACGGTAAGTAGCGGGACATATTTCGAGAATATAGCTAATTTACCCGAATATCAGAATAAGTATGGCGCAGGAAGCAACTTCAATTATGCTAGCGCAAATGGATCATGGGGACCAAGATTCGGAACTATAACCGAAATTCCGACATGGGCGCCGATTTTAGCAGCTTTTCCGGATCGATTCGGACCAACGGTTCCCTATGTCGCTAAACCAAACAACGTAAAAGATTTGTTTCGAACAGGAACCGTAAACGATCAAAGCGTTAATTTAAGCTATGGCTCAGAAGAAGGATCGTTTAACTTAACATTGTCCGACTTAAATCAAAACGGCTACATTCCGTACAACACATTTGATAGGACAGCGATTTCTACTGGTGGAACTTTCAAATTGAAAAATGGCATTACAGTTGGCAGCAACATGTCGTACACAAAAACAGAGCAAGTTGGTGGCTTCTTTGGTGAAAATCAATTTGATGGTTCTTCATCCTCATTTGCTCGAACCATGATCTTAGCGCGTAACTGGGACTTCAACCTTCCATATAAAGATCCGCTGACAGGAGCATCGGTGACTCCTCTTGAAGGGCAGTTCGATCATCCGCTGTGGAGTTGGGAAAACGATCAAATCAAAACTGAAACCAATCGAACCGTCGCTGGATTTAATCTTGCATACAGCTTTAACAAGAATATTTCAGCTTCTTATCGTTTGGGATACAACCGTTACGAGTTGGAACGAATGGAAATTAGAGACATAAATTCGCGTGCTAACGGAGGTGTCGGTTCTTTAACTACAGATGAATTTACGACTGCAGACCTAGAGCAAACGCTATTGGTAAACTTCGACTATCAACTTACCGATGATATCGCTTTATCTGCAATTACAGGTACAAACATCTTGAACAATACAACCGACCGTATAGTTTACCAAGGTAACGACATGATTTTGCCTGAACTTTTCAATATGCGTAATGTTGAAACCATTACGAACTTGATTGATTCCAAAACAAAAAGAAGAAATGTTGGATTCTTTGGTGATTTGACATTATCTTATAAAAATTATTGGTTTGTTAACCTTACGGGAAGAAACGACATTTCTTCTACCTTACCGAAAAACAACTACTCGTATTTCTATCCTTCATTTTCAACATCCTTGATTTTAACCGATGCTTTAAAGATAGAAAGTGATGTTCTGAATTTTGCAAAAATACGCTTTGGTATTGCAAGAGCAGGTCGCGATGCTGCAGCAGAATTTCTGAACAAACCCTATGTTATCGGTAATCCATTTAATGGAACTTCAACGATCCGAAATCCAGACTTCTTGGCAAACCCAAACGTAACTCCCGAGTTTACAACTGAAATCGAATTGGGAACTGATTTAGAATTTTTTAAAAGAAAAGTCATTCTTGATTTCACTGTTTATCAGAAAACAACAACAGATTTGTTGACTCCTATTACAGTACCTGGCTCAAGTGGTTATGCAGAATTTAACACTAATGTCAGCGAAATGGTTAATAAGGGTATTGAAATTGGTTTGAATGTGACTCCACTTCAAAGCGAAAATTTCAAATGGAACGTGTTTACAACGTTTACTAAAAATGAGAACGAAGTGACTGAATTGATTGAAGGATTAGAACGCTACCCGATTGATGTAAATCAGGTTGCATACGTCGCGAAAGGGCAGCCTTTTGGGGTCTTTTACGGAACGCGATTTGCAAGAGATGAGGAAGGTAATTTTCTGATTAATCCAAATGGAGGAGGTATCATTCAGGACCCTACTCCTGGCATTATCGGCGATCCGACTCCTGACTTTAAGATGAGTTTTATCAATTCCCTTTCCTATAAAGGATTTACTTTAAGAACACAATTTGATTGGAGACAAGGTGGCGATATTAAATCATCAACTATCGAATCTTTATTGGGTCGAGGCGTAACTCGTGACACTGAAAATCGCGAACGTACATTTATTATTCCGGGTTTTTATGGAAACAGTGATGGGACGCCTATTTTAGATGCGAACGGAAATAAGATTCCAAACACCGTTCAATTGGGAATGAATGAGTTGTATTTCTCTCCAAATGGCGGAAATACCTTTGCGATAAATTCTGTCGACGAAGCTAGTATTTATGACGGAACCGTATTCAGATTACGTGAGGCCAGCTTAACTTACGACGTTCCTAAAAAATGGTTAGATAAAACCCCTTTCGGAGCTATTTCGTTTGCATTTATCGGAAGTAACTTATGGTATCATGCCCCTAATGTTCCCAAATACACAAATTTCGACCCGGAGGTTACCAGTTTTGGCGGAACGAACCTGCAAGGAATTGAAGTTCAATCTGCTCCTACTGCGAAGAGATACGGATTTAAGTTAAATGTAACTTTCTAATTAAAGCGCTATGTATACTATAAAATATAAACTGAGTTCACGCATTGGAGCCTATGCACTCGCTCTAGGCGTACTTTTTTCATCTTGTCAGGATTTTCTTGATGTGGATAAAGACAACGATAATCCAACAAATGCGCCACTTTCGCTGCTATTAACCGGTAGTCAAGTTGATTTAAACAACCTTACTAATTTTAATGTAAACGGCGGAACTATTCTTTCTGTGTACACACACCAAACTACAACTCGGGAAGAATACGACCAATACGGTCTAAAAGTTGACAACATCAACATGCTCAACGATTGGAATGCTGTGTATTACACTTTACTTAATATCAACAACATTATTTCCAAAGGAACTGAATCAGGCGATCTGGTTTATGTGGGAATTGCGCAGATTGAGAAAGCCTATATCATGTCGGTTGCTGTTGATTTATGGGGTGATGTACCTTATTCGGAAGCCGGGCAACTAGAATCAGGTATTATTAGTCCGAAATTCGACGAGCAAAGAACTATTTACAATGAAATCTTTGCTCTATTAGACACCGCTAAAGAGAATATTAACTCCGGAGAAGGTTTAAACCAGCCGGGTAGTGACGATTTAATTTATGATGGAGATACAGACAAGTGGATACGTTTTGCCAATACGTTCAAATTGAAATTATATAATCAAATTAGAAAAGTATCCGATTTTGACACTGCAGGATTCAATGCGCTGGTCGCAGAAGGTAACTTCATGACTTCTAGTGCCGACGATTTTGAATTTAAACATTATAATGTATTAGCTCCCGTCGACGAACGTAACCTGTTGTTTTTAGAATCTTACAATTCTACCCAATTTGGCAGCTACCAATCGCCTTGGTTCTATGAAATTATGAAAGGAGTTAATCCGAACATTCACAATGGAAATAGAGACCCTAGAATTCCTTACTACTTCTTCAATCAATTGCAAGCAAACCAACTACCGGTTGATCAAGGAAATCCAGAAACAGGAGATCCAGTTGCCGACTATTGGGATGCTGGTACCGGATTTTTCTCTATTCGTTTTGGTTCTGTAGGACCAAATGTTAGCTTCAGCGCTGAAAACTCATACACGTATCCAGGAATTTTCCCTGCGGGAGGTCGCTATGATGATGGTGAAGGAGCGAGTGTAAATGTTTTGATGGCCGGGACTACAGATCGTCCGACTGGAATTGCACCACACCGAATTTTAACCTACGACGAATTCCTGTACATTCAAGCTGAACTTATTCATGTTGGCTTAATGTCAGGTTCTGCATCTGCCAAATTAAGAGAAGCTATGGAAGCGTCTTTTGCTAAAGTAGATCAAGTTGTTGCAGCTAACGATGCTCCGCAAGATGTTCCTGTATTAGCTGGCACTACTGCGGCAAATACATTTATTGACAACGTTATCGATGAATTCAATAGTGCTGGAAACAATAAGAAACTGGAGATTATTATGACTCAAAAATGGGTAGCTACTTATGGCGATCCAATGGATCAGTATAATGATTACCGAAGAACGGGCTTCCCTGTTCTCGCCGACCCGCTTGCTCCGTCGCCAGAATACCAACTCGATAACGGAGACGATTTTCCGTTAGATGATGCCGATACGGTTTTGAGTAATCCATATCAATTCAGTTGGTTTTGGCCTGTGAACGAGTTAAATGTAAACTCTAACGCGCCCGCACAGAAAAATCCGGCGAGCTACAAAATATTCTGGGACATAGACTAAAAAGCAAAAAAAATGAAAAAAATACAGTTATTTTTTCTCGCACTTTCCACAGCTCTAACGCTGTCGGGGTGCGAAACCGACGGCGGCGATTCAAAATTGAATCTGATCGAAGCGGCCGTTCCTGATATTACAATTAACGATACCTCAGATGAGATTATTAATCTCGTGGCGGTTACTAACGGTGGAGACATAAACCTTTCTCTTACTTTAGATAAAGGCTTTGGCAAAGTATCCTCGATGGATGTGGTATTGTTTTACTACAAATCTGACGGATCTGTTTTTAGATCGGTGCTTCAATCGGGAATAACAGAATTTCCTGCTACAGTTTCGATTACGAAAAACAGCATTTTTGATGCGTTTGAGCAAATAAACGTTCCCGCGGATTTCGAAGTTGGCGATGAACTATTGATTACTGCCGACTTGACTCTTCCAAACGGAACAGTTATCAAAATGTATAACGACGATGGCTCTAGAAATTTTGGTGCTAATGTGGCAAATTCGGCGGTTTACAGTGTTTCACAATCGTTTTTGGTTTCTTGTCCATCGGATTTAGGTGGTACCTATAACTACTCTACCACAGATGCATATGAGCCAGGCGGAGCATCGGTTGCGGGTCCAATAACGGGCACCGTTACATTTACTGCTATTGGCGGTGGTGCGTATGAAATTTCAGATGCTTCTTTTGGCGGATGGGAAGCCATTTATGGGCCTGGAAATATTTCAGAAGGAGTAACCTTAGTAGATGTTTGTAATACTATTCAATTTGGAGGAAACGATCAGTTTGGAGACACATACACGATGAGTAATCTGGTTGTTAATGGTGCTAGTTTATCGTTTAGCTGGACGAATACTTATGGCGAAGGTGGTGAGGTAACACTTACAAGACCCGACGGTAGTCCTTGGCCGCCCTTATCGTTATAAACAACCCTATTTTTAAATTCTACAGCCCGCGGCACTTGCTAGCGGGCTTTTTTTATCTTTGCCGCATGCAAAATTCAGAAAATATTTTTGGCGTTCGCGCTATTTTGGAAGCAATACAAGCGAAAACGACAATCGATAAAGTATATATACAAAAGGACAGCAGTAGCGATTTGATGAAAACGCTCGTTAACACCTTAAACAGGGAGCGTATTTCTTATTCACAAGTTCCGTTGGAAAAACTAAACAAATTAACGCCCGGAAACCATCAAGGCGCTGTGGCGACAATTGCTCCCATTGATTTTCTGAGTTTAGAAACACTAGTGGAAAAAGCACTTGAAACAACTTCGAATCCGCTTTTTTTGATTTTAGATCAAATTAGCGATGCCCGAAATTTCGGAGCCATCATTCGAACAGCATCGTGTACGGGAGTTCACGGAATTATAATCGGAAAAAGTGGAGCTGCTCCTGTAAACGGAGATACCGTAAAAACCAGTGCGGGCGCGGTTTTTAATGTTCCGATTGCCAAAGTAGATCACATTAAAGACGCTATATTTTATTTACAAAGCAGCGATTTTCAAGTAGTAGCAGCTACAGAAAAAACAAATGCTTTGGTTTATGATGTTGACTTCACAAAACCTTCTGCGATAATTATGGGTAGTGAAGACCGCGGAATTAACCCAAGTGTTCTAAAAATTGTTGATGCGACGGCTAAACTACCGATGCACGGAACCATAGAATCGCTTAATGTTTCGGTGGCTTGCGGTGCTTTTTTGTATGAGGCGATTCGGCAGCGTCTTGCCTAATTCGACTCTTCTTTCTTGGGTTTGAAATCGTAAATTATCTGAAATTCAGGACTAGCTTCTGGCTCGGGTTCGGGCGGTGGTGGGTTTACGAAATTTCCGTTTTCGTCGAATCGTTGCATGAATTTATCGGTCGATGGGTCGTAATCGGGTCGTTGCCATTCGTATTGGGGCTCGATGATCGGATTGTAATCGGCGTATTTTTTGGTTAGGAATAAACCAGCGATGAAACCCGACAAGTGACCTTCCCAACTAATGCCTGCATCGGCTGTTGGGAACATATACCAAATACTACTTCCGTAGAAAAAGATTACCAGAAAAGACAACGCAACCAAACGGTAATGCTGCACTTGTAAGCCTTTGAAAATAAGAAACGACGCAACCACATAAATTAGTGAGCTGGCGCCTAAATGATAAGAAGGCCGACCGATTACCCAAGTGATGATTCCGGAAAGTAAAATACCAATGACAACTACTTTTAGTGCGAGTCGGCGGTAGAAATACATCAATGCCGTAAGTAAAGCGAGAAGCGCCACGCTGTTATTGGCTAAATGTTCGATATCGGCATGAAGAAAAGGGGCACAAACGACACCTGCCAGACCGGTGAATGTTCTTGGGTTGAGCGAGAACGCCACGAAAGTGGTATTTAAAAACTCTTCGATGCCGAAAACGAGCCACAGCACACCTACGAATAGTAGCGGAAAAAGCCAAGTTGCAGGTGTAAATTTTAAATTCATGGCGCTGTATAGCTAGATTTACTTATTGAAAGCAAAAACGAGTCCGATTTTTAATGAACTGCTTTTTTGTCAGGTTTGATTGTGGGAACGATTGCCCTAGCCCGCATAGCAACGGAAAGCTTTGTGTGCTTGCGCTTGTGTTTTGACGGCAGCTGCACACGCGACCGAAGGAAGCGCTTTGCGGCGCCAGACAAAACCAAACGCAAGTGCACAAACTTGCAGTGAATAGGCGGATTAGCTACTGGGAAGTATTAAGAGGAGAGTATTAAGTATTAAGACAGGAGTATTAAGATTTATGAAATAGAATTACTTTTACGGTATGGATATACCTTTAGCTGAACGTTTGCGGCCGAAGCATTTGCGGGACTATATTAGCCAGCCCCATTTGGTTGGTGCAAGTGGGATTTTGACTAAGTTTATTGAAACGGGTGTGGTTCCGAGTTTGTTGTTTTGGGGACCTCCGGGTTCGGGAAAAACAACTTTAGCGCAACTTTTGGCGGCGGAAACGACGCGACCGTTTTATTCGTTAAGTGCTGTAAACGCAGGTGTGAAAGACGTTCGTGAGGTTATTGATCGGGCGAAACGCGGTGGTGGAATTTTTGATCCGCAAAAACCACTTTTGTTTATAGACGAAATTCATCGGTTTAGCAAATCGCAACAAGATTCGTTGTTGGAAGCGGTTGAAAAAGGTTGGTTGACCTTAATTGGCGCTACGACAGAAAATCCGAGTTTTGAGGTTATTCCTGCCCTTTTGTCGCGTTGCCAGTTGTATGTTTTGGAGTCTTTTGGCGTTCCGGAAATGGAAACTTTGATTCGACGGGCATTGGCGGAAGATGTGTTATTGAAAACGCGGCAAGTAAAGATTGAGGAAACAACGGCTTTGATGCGTTATTCGGGCGGAGATGCACGAAAATTATTGAATTTGTTGGAACTGGTTGTGTTGTCGCAAACTTCGGAGCCTGCGATTATTAATGATGCTCAGGTTTTAGCGGTGGCGCAGCAGCAAATGTCGCGGTATGATAAAAGTGGTGAGATGCATTACGATGTAGTTTCGGCTTTTATTAAATCGATTCGCGGCAGTGATCCGAATGCGGCAATTTATTGGTTGGGACGCATGTTGAGCGGCGGTGAAGATGTGAAATTTATTGCTCGACGATTGGTGATTTTAGCCTCGGAAGACATTGGGAATGCCAACCCAACGGCTTTGGTTTTAGCGAACAGTACTTTTCAGGCGGTTTCGGCAATTGGCAATCCGGAGAGTCGGATTATTTTAGCCCAATGTGCGGTTTATTTGGCTAGCAGTCCGAAGTCGAACAGCACTTACGTTGCTATTAATGAGGCTTTGGCACTGATTGAGAAGCTTCCGCCGTATGCAGTTCCGCTGCATTTGCGCAATGCGCCCACGAAATTGATGAAAGAATTGGGCTACGGAGAAGAGTACCAATACGCACATTCGTTCGAAGGAAACTTTGCTTTTCAGGAATATTTACCGGAGGAGCTATCGGGCACGAAGTTTTACGAGCCGGGTACTAATTCTCGGGAAACGACAGATCGTGCGTTTTTGAAAAAGCGTTGGGGCGATAAATACGGCTATTAACGATTTTACTGCGGGAGTTTTACATCGTAATTCAGGGTTACCTTTCTATTTGTTTCATAGTATTCCAACAATAGCTTTCCAGCATTGTAAAAACCAATTGCAGGTTTGGTATCGAGAAAAGCTAAAAACACATTTTGTTGTGATGTAATTTGCAGCTGTATCACTATATTATTTGCTGTGACTAAAGTATAGCCACGCGAATTTTTGGTAACTGTTATATCGCTTTTAGATTCGCCTTTGTCTGTTTCTTCATTATCCGCGATAGTATCAGGACTTTCTGTCGATGTACTTGAGCCTTGTATTTGATTTTTACGCGCTAATGACTTCAGTTTCGGCAATATATTGAGTATCGCTTCTTCTAGTGCTTCACGATAAGCTTGTTCGTAATCTTTATCTTTGCTACTTCCCACTTCACTTTGAAGGACCACTTGATTTTGGCAATCTAACACGTCTATCCTGAGTTTAGAAATAAAAGCGCTTTTTATACGCACCACCTTTAAGGTAAAATTATAACAAGCATTAAGAGATACTTCGTCTGGAAGTATATCGCTACTATAATAAGCAGCGTAGCCGTATTCAACTAGTTTTGTTTTAAGCACAGTACTGATACGGTACTGATTTTCTTTGGTTTGCCATTCGAATTGCGTAGGTACTATAAAGGTGTTTTTCTGCGCGACAGAGGTGGAACAAACGAAAATTAGAAGGAATAGGGCTAGAATTTTTCTAGCATTTCTGGTATTTGAGATAAGCATGATATTTTTTTATTGATGTTAGACAAGTTTTCAGGGTCGAAAAGTAGCGCGTGCAGCCCGGCATTTAGTGCTCCGGTGTAATCGGCGATTTCACAGTCGCCAATCATAATAGATTCGTTTGCTTGTGCTTTAGCGCTATTTAGTGCGTGCTGGTAAATACGTTTGTCGGGTTTTTTGAATCCGACTGATTCGCTATGCGTTATCGTAGTGAAAAATCTCTGAATATTCGCCTGCTGCATTTTTTTGAGCTGTACCGATTCGAAACCATTGGTGATGATGTGCAACTGAAAAGTACTTTGTAGTTTCTGAAGTACATCGGTGGCATATGGAAACAAAGACGCGAAATTTGGTAATTCGTTGATGTAAATTTCTGATAGCTGTGCTACTTCAGTATCTGCGACATTGAAATTCAACCGATCAAAACTATCTTTAAATCGGCGGTAGCGCAATTCGTGTTGTGAGATGAGATTATCGCGGTAAAGATCCCACAAAGCCTTATTAATGGGAACATAAATAGGTAAAAACTCGGATACCGAAATGCCACGCTGTATCATATTCAATTCATCGAATGCTCGTTCAAGTGCTTTTGCTGAATTGGTTTCGAAGTCGTACAAAGTATGATCGAGATCAAAGAAAATATGCTGGATTTGCTTGGTTTTCATTTAGATTTCGGGCATTTCTTCTTCCCGTTTAAAGCTATAATAATTATTTGAAGAAACAATGATGTGGTCGAGTACGGCGATATCCAGTTGCTTCCCGGCGATTGCGATTTTTTGAGTGATTTCAAAATCTTGTTTGCTTGGGCTAACGTTTCCTGATGGATGGTTGTGTGCCAGTATTATAGCAACCGCTGAGAGTTGCAATGCTTGCTTGAAGATGACACGAATGTCGACAACCGTACAAGTAAGCCCACCACTGCTTATTTTTACAGAACTGAGAATTTTATTTGCGTTGTTTAGATAAACGACCCAGAATTCTTCGTGCTCGAGATAACCAATAAGTGGTTTTAGGTACTGATACATCTCGTTGCTTGATTTAAATGTTTTTTGTTCTTGTGCGGCTTCGAGTTCTCGGCGGCGTCCGAGTTCGAAAGCGGCTAAGATGGCAACGGCTTTAGCGGTACCAATTCCTTTAAACTTTTTTAGATCTGTTAGCGACTGATTTGCGAGGACATGTAATTTGTTGTGATGAACATTAAGCATGTGTCGAGCTACGGCTACGACCGATTTACTTTTAAAGCCACTTCCAAGGATAATGGCTAGTAATTCAGAATCGGATAGTGCGTTTACACCTTTTGTGCTTAGTTTTTCACGGGGCTGTTCGGATTCGTGCCAAGTATTAATTGGCCCTTCGTTTATTAAATCGTACATCTGTATGGCTTTTAAATAAGCCTAAAAGTACGGTTTTTATGCTAATCTTGATTTTAATTTTCCAAAATCAATAGCCCCATAATTCCCGGAACTCATTAAAAGTAGAACCGAATTTCTTGATTCTAGTGGAAGTTCGGAAACATAATTTCGGAAATCCTCTGCGGAGGTAAAAACAATTAAATCGGTTCGATCGAATGCCTTCTTAATGTCTTCAGGACTAACTTTTGTCATCCCTTTAATTTTTAGCGCTTCCAAGTCGTAAAATACCACAGCTGTATCTGCAAGTTCAAGCGCAGCCTTATACTGTACAAGAAACTCTGGGTTCAAGCTGCTATATGTATGTAATTCGAGACACGCAATAAAATTTACGCCTTGAAACTGCTTTTTTACTGCGGCAGTTGTTGCTTTTACTTTACTGGGCGCATGTGCAAAATCTTTGAAAATAGTACTTGTTTGGTTTCGGGCAACGAGTTCTAGTCGTTTTGATGCTCCTTTAAATGAAACGATGGCTTCATAGAAATCAGCTTCATCTACGCCCATACATTGGCAAACCCACTTTGCTGCGGCCAAATTACTGAGGTTATGTTCGCCAAAAACCGCTAGGGGTAAGTCGCCATGCGCAGTATTTAGGTATGTAATGCCGTTTTTGATGTTATAATTTGGAACTTTGTAGGGAATCATACGAATTGGATTTGTGCTTTCCTCAACGATGGTTTTTACGACTTCGTCTTGTTCGTTATAAATTAAAATCCCGCCTGGAGTAATTTTCGAAATAAAGATTCTGAATTGTTCTATATAGGAATCGAAAGTAGGAAATACATTGATGTGATCCCAAGCAATTCCGCTGATTACGGCAATATTTGGATTGTATAGGTGAAATTTTGGTCGCCGATCAATGGGTGAGGAAAGGTACTCATCGCCTTCGATTAAGAAAAATTCGTTTTCAGATTCTATTGAAACCATACGATCGAACCCTTCCAGTTGTGCACCCACCATATAATCGGTTGGTTTATCGCAGTAATTGAGAACATGTAATACCATTGAGGTGATTGATGTTTTTCCATGGGAACCACCAATGACTACACGTGTTTTATCTTTTCCTTGTTCGTATAAAAACTCGGGATAGGAGTAAATTTTTATGCCTAGTTCTTTGGCTCGTAAAAGCTCTGGATTATCTTCTTTTGCATGCATTCCGAGCACTACAGCGTCTAGAGAAGTTGAAATTTTCTCAGGGTGCCAACCGAGAATATTGGGAAGTAAACCCGCATTTTTGAGACGGGTCAACGATGGTTCGAAGATAGCATCGTCGCTACCTGTTATAGTTTCCCCTTTTGCATGCAGAGCTAGTGCGAGGTTATGCATGGCACTGCCTCCTATTGCGATAAAATGGATATTCATTTATTTGGTATTAACCTAGACTCTGCAATTTATCAAATTGCTTTGTAAGCTTGTATATGTTAATCAGTTTTTGTTTGGTTATTTTAGAATTACCGATTTTGTGGGCTTGCAGGTAAAAATTCTCGGCCTGTTTATATCTTTTGAAAAACTCTGCGATGCGACCTTTTGAAATGTATCCATCTACTGCAGAAATACTTAAAAGTTCATTTGCATACCTCTGTGCTTTTTTCTCGCTTCCTCCCACAATACCAGGTAATTCCAGATAGAGTTCAATGAGAGCATATCTAGCCTCAATATGATTTTTGTTTATCTTTAAAGCCGTTTCAAACGATTTTTTTATCTCGCCGATCATTGAAAGCGCCTTAATCTTATTACTACTTTTTGCTAACATACCTAATGCTCCTCCATACTTATAGTGATAATTTGCTACTTCTGGTCGTAGTTCCAAAATTCTTTTATAGCAGTTAACAGCCGCTTCCCAGTCTAGCATAGCACATGCAGCATCACCTTCTAGTTCCAATTTTTTAACTATAGACGAATCAACAGGATTACGTTGTTGCGCGTACGCGCTATGAACAGCAAATGAAAAATAGAAAAGATAAAGTATAAATCGCATAAATATAAAATAGAAGGGTTACACTGAAAACTCACTGTAACCCTAAAATTATTAAATAAAAACTATTTACAAATTACTGTAACACAGCAACTACTCTATAGGTAGCTGTAGCCGAAGTACCTCCGTTGCCAGCTCCAAATCTTAATCTGTAGGTAAACTCAAGCTCTTTCTGACATGCAGAAAAAGTACCTGAAAAACCTTCCACATAAATAAAACCATTAGCAGCGCCTCCGTCTAAAAGGAAATTCTGTAAGAAAGGCGGAAATTCAATTACAAAGTTTGAAGGGTCCGCATCATTTAGTGTCAATTTGGTTTGTGAGTCAGGACTAAAGTTATAAATATTCGACATTAAAATATCATTGGGACCTTCACCAGCAGTTACATCACTTGTATAAGTATCAATTACTGCACCAGCGGCATCATACTCAGTCACTGCATAAGTACCAAGAAACTCATCTCTTACTAAAGGACAAAATTGAAAAATTTCAAGCGAGAATACTGCATCCGTAGAAAGCACTTCGGCACCTTCAACAGAGTCTAGCTTTAAAACTAATGTACTGCCCGTGATGCTTGCAGCAGCATAGTTACCAGCAACTTTCAAATAGCCTACATACGAATTGGCAGGTATAACTAAAGAAGATTGATCGATAGTATATTGATCAGGTGTTGCGGTAGAACTTGGATCTACAGACACTGTAAATGTTCTTTCTTCTGGTGAGGCTACAGTAACGCCAACTTCTATAAGTGTAGACGAATTTGGAGTGTCTTGCACAAAATATGTATCAGTAGTGCCCGCAGTGAAATACGCGATTGTCCCATCTGAAACTTTGTACACCTCAGCCTCTTCCCCAGTACATCCAGCGAATAAAAGACCAAGAAAAAAGATTGAAAATATTTTTTTCATAAATATGATTATTAAAAATTAATAATTAGGATTCTGATCCAACCTCTGATTAACAAAAATAGCCTCCTGTGGAATTGGAAGTGTAAACCGGTAATCCCCCGCTTGTAAATCTTCCGCGAAAGAATTTAGAACAACGTCTGCAGGAAGCCTGTCAACACCAAGACCAAAGCGCTTAAGGTCGAAGAAGCGGTGTCCTTCGAAACAAAGCTCTCTTCTTCTTTCTGTTAAAATTAAATCCACTGCTACTTGCTGAGAATTAAAAGTGACATCAGGTAAGACAGTCGTTGAATTTGGATTAGTTCTTCGCGCTCTGCGTAATCTGTTTAACCATTCGGCAGCTAAATCAAGATCAGGATTTGCCTTTAAAGCATAAGCCTCTGCTAATATCAAGTACATCTCCGACGCACGCAATATCTTGATGTCATTTAAACCATAATTAGAAGACGAACCTGAATACTTACCAACTTTTAAATTAGCTGGCGTACTTCCGGACTCTTGGAGTGCTCCAATATTTCTGCGGTAATCACCCACCTGAAAAATAGAAAACAAACTATTTGATATGTTGAAATAGACTTCTCTGTTTGTATCCTGAAAAATTGTACCTACAGCACCGTCACCGGCAACTCTTTTCAATTCAAAAATAACCTCTGTTTCTTGTGCATCAGACCAAATACCTAAGTATGCAGCAGGTGTAGTTGCCAAAGGAACCGCTGCAGCTACTTGCTCTGCTAAAACAATTGCATCATCATATCTTTTCTCATACAAAGCAACTCTGGCGCGAAGAGCTTGAACGGCTAGAGGTGTTATACGTGTAATATCATCATTATTACTAATTTGATTTAAAGTAGTGTAAGCAGCAGCAAGATCCTCATTAATAAATGCAAAAACTTCAGATACTGTATTTCTAGGTAATTCTTCCAAGAAAAGTTCACGGTCGGCAATAACAACACCTAAAGCATTACCGTCGGTATAACTGGGAGCAAAAAAACGAAGCAACTCAAAGTGACAGAAAGCACGAATCGCGCGTAACTCAGCAGCAATTTTCGTCTTCTCAACAACTTCAGCATCAGTTACTGTAGGCACTCCGTCTAACCTTTCAAGAACAATATTTGCTCTTACGATCGTCACATAATAGCCCCCATAAATATCATCTACTTCGTTGGTACCCGAATTAATAGACCATGTATGGATTTGAATACCTTGTCCCCTGTTTTGCGGTGACCTACGGCATTCGTCGGTAAAATAAGCCGACCAAGAAATCGGCCTAGAACCACCAATTGCGCCATATACACCAGTTACCGCAAAACGAAGATCTTCCATATTCGTAATGGCGTTCGAATCGGTTATTTCATCGCGAGGACCTATGTCTAATACATTTTCGCATGAGCCTAATAATAATGCCGCAACTGCGATAATTAACAAATATTTACTTTTCATTTTTACAATTTTTAAAATTTAACGTCTACTCCAAAAGTGTAGATACGAGGTGTAGGATATTCGTACCCCGCAATATTGTTATCATCTTCTGGATCAAATCCAGAGAATTTAGTCCATGTTGCAAGATTCTGACCTTGAGCGTATATTCTTACAGACGAAATGTATTTTAAACTCTTGATGGCCTTATCTGGCAGGTTGTACGCTATAGTGATATTTCTTAATCTCAAAAAGGAAGCGTCTTCAATGTCTTTCGATGAAAACTCTCTGTTGTATCTAAAACTTTGAACTTCGGTTATGTCACCCGGATTTTGCCACATTGTAAGCATAAGAGTGGACATATTAAATTGCGCAAAATTAGGATTCTCTTGGAAAAAGGTCTGATTGTTATAACGCATATAATCTGCGGCGAAAGTAAATAATGAAGAGAACTCTAAGCCTTTATAATTCAATTTGTGACCAAAACCTCCTGAGTAAGGTGGTTCGTAAGTACCCCAATTCGCAGTACTATTATCTTCTGTAAACTGTGTTGTAACGTTACCATTTAAATCGTAATATAGCGGCTGTCCATTGGCAGGATTAACTCCAGCCCAACCCACAGCAAAGTGCGAACCGAACGGTAAACCCTCACGGATAATAGCAGTACCTTGAACGAATTCACTTACCTGACCTAAATCTTCTATCGTATTTTTGTTGTAATTAAAATTACCATACAAGCTGAAGCTCAAATCATTAGTCTTAACAAGAATTCCCTCTAATTGAATATCAACTCCCTTATTACTCATTTTTCCAGCATTTTCATCAAATTGCGGCTTACCACTTTCGAAAGGTGGAGTTTGAGAAATGAACAGATTATCAGTATAGTTATCATAATATTCAACAGTACCAAATAGACGGTTCTTTAACAAACTATAATCCACACCAATATTTCGCTTTACGCCCGATTCCCACTTAAGTGCAGGGTTTCCAAATGTTAGAGGGGCGATTCCCGGATTACCTCCGTAACCACCAGTTCCCCATGTACCTTCTTCTTGAAAGTTACCTATACCATTCTGGTTCCCAGAGCTACCATAACTCGCTCTTACTATAAGAGATTGAAAAAGCTTATCTGAGCCATCTAAATTCTCGTTAATAAAATTATAGTTTAAACCAACAGCATAAAACGTTGCCCACTTGTTAGCATCAGCGAATCTGTTTGATGCATCGCGACGCAAAGAAAGTTCAGCGTTAAATCGCTCGCCATAACCGTATTTACCAACCATGAAATAAGAGAGAATACCGCTTTCGGATTCAGCACCACCTACCTCGGCAAATAATCCATTAGCCGCTGAACCTTGCGTTATCCCCTCAGGATAACCAACAAGTTTGGGATTAATTCCGTATCCAAAGAACTGACCTGAACGAGCGTGAGTCTTCAACCATTCAAAATAACCAGAAATATCAACACTGTGCTTTTCTGCAAATGTATTGGAGTAGTTCAACTTGAAAGTGTTATTAAAACGTGCTATATAACTATTGGTTTCACCATAGAAACCCTCATTACCCGGCTGTGTCGTCGAACCATAAAACGAATTAGGATCCGATCCTCTAATCAGTTGATCATATGAATAATCTATACCCAAGTCGAAACGGGCAGTGAAATTTTTTGCAAACTTTCGCTCTGCGTACAAAGAACCTACTAACTTAAGCTGATTATTGTAACGTAAATTACGAACTAAGTTTTCATAGGCATTGGCACCAATAAAACCATTACCTGTTGCAAAATCTCCATTGGCATCATACAAACTATCGTAAGGACTACCTAAATAGGCAGCTGCATAGGGGTTCTGCAATGTAATTGAGTTTTCACTATCTATCAAATCTTGTTTAGTAAAACCAATAGATAATGTTGACCCCATTGTCGTGTTCTCATCCGCTTTGTGATCGAGATTACTTCTAAACGTAAAACGTTGCAAGTTTGATCGAATAGCAACACCATCTTGCTCAAAATAACCTAACGAATTAAAGAATCTTGTGTTTTCAGAACCTCCACGAATTTGTAATTCATGAGACTGTGTAAATCCAGTTCTAAAGAAAACATCTCTCCAATTTGTGTTAACTTTTGACGCCTCTGCTATTTCAGCATCTGTCATTGGACCTCCATTTGCGCCACCAGTGGCACCTCGACCATTAGAGACTAAACGCTGAAAATTTAAAAGTTGGCTTGAATTCATCATATTGAAACGTGCACGACTAACCTCGGTAATACCTGACTGTCCGCGATAAGTGTACTGAGTAGGCGAATTATATTTACCTTTTTTCGAGGTAATTACAATAACACCAGCAGAAGAACGAGAACCGTAAATAGCCGTTGCAGCAGCATCTTTAAGAACGTTAACGTTCTCAAAATCATTAGGATTTAACGCTGCATAGTCATTTGCAGTAATAGGAACACCATCGAGGATGTAGAGTGGGTCATTGTTTCCCGTAATCGATGAATTTCCACGAATACGAACTTTCGCAGCTGATCCTGGTTGTCCAGAACCTGACACAACAGTCAAACCAGCAACTTGACCTTGCAGCATTTGATCAAAAGATGTAAATGCATTGTTTTCTAGCTGCTTAGCACTAACCGTGCTAACCGAACTAACCACATCGCTTCTCTTTTGACCAGCGTTGTAACTGTTGGTAATAACAACCTCAGTTAATTTGTTTACATCTTCTTCCAATGAAACATTAATGACATTGCTTGCTCCTACAACAATTGACTTTGTTTTCATCGAGAGAAAACTAAACTCAATAGTTGCACCAACGGGAGCTTTAAGAGAATACTTACCGTCTAAGTCTGTTGAAGTCCCGACAGTAGTACCTTTAACAGTAACGCTTGCTCCAGGCAAAGGCAATCCAGCGTTACTTACGACACCTGTAATCGTCTTTTCTTGAGCGAACGATACATTTAGCATTAGCGTTAAAATTAACGCTAGAAACCAAGTAAACTTCGATTTCATATTATTTTTGTTAAAATTAGTTATTGGCAAAAATCTTAAATTAAACTTAATAAAACAAATAATTATTATTAAAAGGTTTTAGAAATGTTACGATTTAACTATGATTTTGCCAGAAATCTACATTTTTATCAATTACTATTTTATTACAAGCTTCTTAACAACACTCAAGCCATTATATTGAGTAGCAACAAAGTAAATACCTGATGAAAGCGCCGATACATCTAAACGAATAAGATCTCCGCTTTGATTTAATTTCTTGAAATTATTTACTTTTCGTCCTATTGCGTCTGTAATTGTGATGTCACAATCAGCATTATCAATATTTTCAAGATATAAGCTTACCTCGCTCGTTGCCGGATTAGGGAACAGCTGCACTTTACTCTGTGAAAGTTCTGGAGTTGAAAGCGGCACATTGATTCCGTTTACAATCAGAGAATATTCTTGAGCGTTTGAAAACAAAGATCCCTTGTGACTAACTGTAATTTGATAGAAGCCTGCGGTAGGCTCTAAAATTTCAATGGTTTCAACGTTGTCCACAGCATTGTCTTGTTTTAGTGCCTCGCCTTGAATAAAATTCAAATCGAGTACCCATGGAAAGTAAGTTTGATCATCCTTTGTAATACGAACGTCCAAATCGTTCACTAAAACAGGAGTTGAACTGTCTTCAACGGAGTTTGCAATTGAACCAGCGGGATCTGTCCAAGCTAAAGTAAGCTTTAGTGGTTCATTACCATCGGAAAATATTGTTTTGCTATAAGTGGCGTTTTCTTGTAGCACATTCTCTTCAATTAAGCTAGAAGATTCTACATTCGAAATTATCTCAGCACCTCGCTCAGCATTCATCAGTCCCCAACCAAATCTACAATCAGGTCCTGGATAATCCCCTGCTTCATCTGCACTATTTATCATGATTCCTCGCAGAGTTGCCGATTTCATGAACGTATTGTTTTCATTGAAGTAATGCTGCTGCAGCAATAACAAACCTGCAGCGATACCAGGCGCAGCCATAGACGTTCCTTGATTTGAATAAAAAGAACTATTGGATGCTGAGCCAGTCGAGAATACACTTACTCCTTTGGAACTGATATCTGGCTTTATCCTACCATCATCTGTCGGACCCCAACTACTAAATGTACTCATAACAACCGATTCTGGCCCATTGTAATTATTAACTGTACCCACGGCAGCAACTACCACTGCATTTTTACTGTTTTTGTTACCGACTAACAAGTCGTAACCTGCTTCATCATCATCAGGCGTACCTCTATCATTCCCTGCTGAGATTACGGGTTGATAGTATTTATAACTATACATAAATTGGTCCCATGCACGAGACTCACCTATATATTTCCCGCGAACACTTTTTACTACGTTCTCAACAGGAATTCCGTAGCTATGATTGGACACAAGTAAGCCATCGGAAGCTTGGCTTACAACTTCTGATTCGTCGTTGGCAAACGTATTTGCCCAAAGTGTTGCCTGATATGCAAGGCCTCTTGCAGATGCACTCCCAACACCGCTAGCAATCATGGTTCCTGCAACGTGCGTTCCATGATTAGAACCTTCGTTACTATTCACGAAGTTTTCACCATCCATTGTAATCACTCGATCAACCAGCGCAACATGCGACGTACGAATTGGACCGCCGTCCCAGATACCTGCGACCATTTCCTGACCATTTAGATCTAATCCAGCTACTCCACCCGTATTGATTCTGTTTACCCGAATTGTTCTAGCTGCACCAGCGTTGTGAGTTGCATAATAAATGGGTCTTCCCTCTTCTACATACATCAACTCTCGATAAGATGAATCTTGGGCAACGTAAGTAATTGGCCAATTATTGAGTTCTGCTAATCGGATTGCCTCGGCTTTTCTAGCAAAATATCTTTCCGAAAGCTCATTTGCTAGTTCTTTTGCTGCACGAACATCATAACTTTTACTTATATCCTTTCTCTGCTCTGCAGTTTGAGAAAAACCGTGAAAAACAACAAAGCAAGATAAAATCTTAAAAATTGTATTATATTTCATTGATTAATTTTTTTTCAAAATTATATATTTAATTTTCGAATTTTGTTAAAAAACGCTTATATGTGTTTAAAAACTCGTTATTCACAGTACGATTTTGAAGCAGGTACCGATGAAGCAGGTAGAGGCTGTCTAGCTGGACCAGTTACTGCGGCTGCTGTCATACTCCCAAGAGATTACTTTAACAATCAACTTAATGATTCTAAAAAACTATCCGCCAAAAAGAGACATGTACTAAGAAATGAAATTGAAAACAATGCTATCTCCTTTGGAGTTTCATTTATTGACAACTATGAAATCGACCTTTTAAACATCGCAAATGCTTCAATTCTATGTATGCAAGATGCACTCGATAAGCTAAAGGTTGCGCCTGATTTTGTTATTATTGACGGAAACTATTTTAAACCGTATAGAAATATTCCTTACCAAACGATTGTAAAAGGAGATGCAAAATTTTTAAGCATTGCTGCAGCTTCCATACTTGCAAAAACTTATCGCGACGAATTCATGAATCAAATTGCAGATAAATATCCAAAATACGGCTGGCAAAAAAATATGGGATATCCTACGTTACAGCATAGGCAAGCGATTCGAGAGTTTGGAGCTACTGAGTATCATCGAAAGTCGTTCCGCTTACTCCCCGACCCAGAACTTCCGCTTAACTGGTAACGATTTCCGCTTCGAAATACTGCTGGAAAAATTTCAAAAACAAAGCTTTTACTTCTTCTATAGGAACTTGAGTAACTCCTAGTTCGTTTTGCAAAGAGGTAACACCTTTACCTCTAATTCCGCAAGGAATGATGTGATCGAAATAACCTACATCGACATTTACGTTCAAGGCAAAACCGTGCATGGTAACCCAACGCGATGCTCGAACTCCCATGGCACAGATTTTCCGCGCAAATTTCGTGTCGGGATCGAGCCATACGCCTGTTTCACCCGATGATCGTTGTCCTTTTAAACCGTAATGTCCAACAACAGCAATTACTGCCTCTTCCAACAAACGCAAGTACTTGTGAATATCTGTGAAGAAATTCTCCAAATCTAAAATCGGATAACCAACCAGCTGCCCCGGACCGTGATAGGTAATATCGCCTCCCCGATTAATCTTATAAAATGTAGCTCCAATTCGAGTTAACTGCTCTTCTGACAATAGTAAATTTTCAAAATCGCCACTTTTGCCCAAGGTGTAGACATGCGGATGTTCCACAAATAGCAACTGATTTTTCGTTGGCTCATAGACTCCTGAACGATTTGCTAATTTTTGCGATACAATTTGCTGAAAAATCTGCTCCTGTAAATCCCATGTTTCCTTGTAATCTTTCGAACCTAAATCGGTTACTAGAACTTTTTTGTTTTGGAGTACTTGCATGCTGCAAAGTTACGAATCCTAATTCATTCTGTTTTTGATGATGATGTTTTTGAAAAAGCAACTACTTTTCTATTGAATTTTAACACTTGTAATATTGCAATATTACCTCGTATAAAATACTGATTTAAAATATTTTAAAACTTAAAAACCCAAAATAAAAAAATAACTTTCTAACAATTTTTACAATACGCCTCCTAGCAACGATTGCCGCGGCCGTGATGGTAGTGGAAATAAAGCCGCAACCGTGCCGTGTGCGGGCGTTTTGAGACCAGCGACCAAAGGAAGCTGACTCGAAAAACAGCCCAAACCGGTACGGCAAGGCGGTATTGCAACGAACAGCGCGAAAAGCCGCCCTGATAAAACAGACAATCCAATTGAAAATAAATTAATTACCCCAAAAAATTTACCACTCAATTTATCCGTGCTTTGGGTTTTGCAGCCGCGAGCTTAAAAGCTATCTTTGCAAAAAATTTATTCCATGCTTTCAGAACAGGAAATACTTCGCAGAGAAGCACTACAAGAACTTAAAAAGCTAAATATCGATCCGTTTCCAGCGGCGGCCTTTCACACCAACGCTTACGCGGAAGAAATTCTCAATAACTACGACGCCCTGGCGGGGAAAGAAGTAACCATTGCCGGTCGTTTGATGGGTAAACGCATCATGGGGAAGGCATCGTTTGCAGAACTTAAAGATGCGACAGGACGTATTCAAGTATACATTTCTCGAGATGATATTTCGACCGATGAAGCCGCTACTGCCTATAACGTAGTCTTTAAACGCTTACTGGATTTAGGAGATTTCATTGGAATAAAAGGAACTGTTTTTAAAACGCAGGTAGGTGAGATTTCGGTACATGCTACTGAGCTGACCGTTCTTTCAAAAGCACTTCGCCCGTTGCCCGTAGTTAAAACCGACGCCGATGGAAAAGTACACGATGCCTTTAGCGATGCCGAATTGCGTTACCGCAGAAGATATGTTGATTTAACCGTAAACGATCACGTTAAAGAAACCTTCATAAAGCGCACAAAACTTTTTAATGCAATGCGCAGTTTCTTTAACGAAAAAGGATATTTGGAAGTAGAAACTCCTATTTTACAACCTATCCCAGGTGGCGCTGCCGCAAGACCGTTTATTACGCACCACAATGCACTTGATGTTCCGCTGTATATGCGTATTGCAAACGAGTTGTACTTAAAGCGACTCATTGTAGGCGGTTTTGAAGGAGTTTACGAATTTTCGAAGAATTTCCGTAACGAAGGAATGGATCGTACACACAATCCGGAGTTTACCGCTATGGAAATTTACGTAGCCTACAAAGACTACAACTGGATGATGTCGTTTACCGAAAAATTACTCGAACATTGTGCGATTGCGGTAAACGGAACTACAAAAACGACTTTCAACGGTACGGATGTCGATTTTAAGGCGCCGTACCCGCGAATTAGCATGCGCGATGCCATTTTGAAATTTACTCAATTTGATATTTCTGGAAAATCGGAGCAAGAATTATACGAGGCTGCCAAAAATATGGGTATTGAAGTGGATGGCACCATGGGGAAAGGAAAACTGATTGACGAAATTTTTGGCGCGTTTTGCGAAGGGAATTTTATTCAACCTACATTTATTACGGATTATCCGATAGAAATGTCGCCGCTGTGCAAGAAACACCGCGAAAATCCGGAGTTGACGGAGCGTTTTGAGTTGATGGTTTGTGGAAAAGAAATTGCCAATGCCTATTCGGAGTTAAACGACCCGATTGATCAGCGTGAGCGCTTTGAAGAGCAATTGCGTTTGGCTGAAAAAGGAGATGTGGAAGCAACACAATTTATCGACGAAGATTTTCTACGAGCTTTGGAATACGGCATGCCACCTACTTCAGGTTTGGGAATAGGCATGGATCGACTAATCATGTTCTTAACCGACAATACTTCGATTCAGGAAGTGCTTTTCTTTCCACAGATGCGACCGGAAAAGCAGAAAAAAACTGTTGAATTGCACGCTGAAGAGCAGCATCTTTTGGACTTGCTGCAACAAGCGGAAGGCAAGTTACTTATTTCTGAATTGAAAGGAAAAGCGCAATTGTCTGGCAAAAAATGGGATCAGTACACTAAGAATTTAACGAAGTTAGGCTTAATTGGCGTAGTTAGTGAAGGAGAAGAGAAATTCTTTGAATTAAAAGCCGAACATTAAACCTTTTGAAAATTAAATTGTCATAGACATATATTTAATTAATAAGCATATGAAGAAACTATTGATGATTGCGATTGTACTTACGCGTTTCGTAGGCTTCGCTCAAGAGAAAGAAGTTAAAACCCGCAAAGCGCCGCTAACGCCCGAGCAACGCACCGAATTACGTGTTAAGGAATTAACATTGCAGCTCGAATTAACCGCTGCGCAGCAAAAGGAGATCAAGCAAGTATTTTTAGAAGCAGAAAAGAAAAGAGAAGCGGCTCGCGAAGAACTGATTGCCAAGAGAAAATCTGGTGTAAAGCCAACCGAGCAAGATCGTTTCGACATGAAGAACAAAATCCTTGACGAAAAAATTGCGTTGCGCGACCAAATGAAAAAAATACTCAAGGCAGAGCAATTCGCCAAGTGGGAAGCATCGCGCGACAAAAGAGCGGATAAAATCGAAAAAAAACTAGCAGATCGACGTAGAGGCAAAAATTTAGAACCTACACTAAATGAACCACAAGATTAATTGTATTTGAAAAATTTTCTTTAGATTTGACTTTACAATAAATTTAAAAGTTATGAAAAATTTTCTAGTAGTTGGAATATTGTTTTTTTCCTTGGTTAGTTTTGCTCAAAAAACCACTCAAGCTACTCTCACCTCTCCGCAAACAACTAAAAGTGCCGGAATCGACGTGAAAAAAGTGGAAAGCAACTTAGAGGAATTAAGTACGGTTCTCACGCTAACTGAACAACAGAGAGAATCGTTTAAAGAGTTATTTACCACAAAATACCGTCTTCTAAATGAAGCAACAGGTGGTAGCGAAGAACGCAAAGAAATAATTTATCAAACTATTGCTAGAAAAATAGAGGCATCAATTCCTGCAGATCAATTTGAAAAATTGAAAGCAAACAAAGAAGTTTTTCACAATATAACCCATTAAGAAAAAGGCGGTCGATTGACCGCCTTTTTTGTTTCATATCCCCATAAAACAGCTTCCAGTTACATCTCTGCCGCGACTTTCTTAGCGGCTCTAATCGTAAAATCTAAATCTTCGTAAGTTAAAGCATCGGTTAAAAACCAACTTTCGTAAGCCGAAGGTGCAATGTAAACGCCTTCCTGAAGCATGCCGTGAAAGAACTTTTTGAACCACTCGTTGTCGCCGAGCTTTGCAGTGGCAAAATCAACAACACTTTCCTTGGCGAAGTGAATTGAAATCATCGATCCAACCCGATTTATCGTAAACGGAATCGCAGTTTCTGAAAATGCCACACGCAAACCGTTTTCTAAATACGCACATTTCTCCTCGAGCCTTTTAAACAGCTCGGCATCGGAATTAATTGCACGTAGCATCGTTAGTCCGGCAATCATAGCCAACGGATTTCCAGACAATGTTCCGGCTTGATACACAGGTCCAACTGGCGCTAAAAAATCCATGATTTCCCGACGAGCTGCAAATGCACCTACGGGCAAACCGCCGCCAATTACTTTTCCAAAACAACAAATATCGGCTGTTATACCATATAACTCTTGTACGCCTCCTTTAGCTAATCGAAAGCCCGTCATTACCTCATCGAAAATCAACAGCGTATTATTCTCCGAGCAGATGTCGCGCAAAAACTGTAAAAATCCTGCTGCAGGAGGAATGCAACCCATATTACCCGCTACCGGCTCCACAATTAGTGCGGCAATTTCATGCGGATTGGCCGCAAACAACTCGCGAACACTAGCTTCATTGTTGTATGTTGCCAATAGCGTATCTTGTGCTGTTCCAACGGTTACACCCGGACTATTTGGCATACCAAACGTACTGGCACCACTGCCGGCTTGAATTAAAAACGAATCGGAATGACCGTGATAACAGCCCGCAAATTTTATAATCTTGTTTCTCGAAGTAAAACCGCGCGCCAAACGAATAGCACTCATACAAGCCTCAGTTCCGGAATTTACAAACCGAATTTTATCGATGCCTGGAACCATTTCAATGGCTAGTTTCGCGATTTCAGTTTCAATTTCCGTAGGCATTCCAAACGAAGTTCCCGATTTTGCTTTTTCAATCACAGCTTCCACTACGGGCTCGTAGGCATGTCCTAAGATCATTGGTCCCCACGAGTTAATATAATCAATCAATCGGTTGCCATCTTCATCATACAGATAAGCGCCTTTTGCCGATTTAACAAAAATCGGATGTCCGCCAACCGCTTTAAATGCTCGTACCGGAGAGTTTACACCTCCCGGAATATACTGTTGCGCTTCAATAAATAAAGCACTACTCCTTTTGTATTCCATTATTTGATTTTAATTTTTTGTCCGACAGCAATCGCATTGTCTGCCAAATTATTTTTTGATTTTAATTCTTCAACACTTAGTCCGAACCGCTTTGAAATCGAATACAACGTATCGCCTTTTTGCACTTCGTAATAATTGCTGTTGCTGTAGGCAATCGATTCGCTAGATGCCTGCTTCGGAATGTAATTTTTACCCAAAACAGCCGCATCGTATTGTGCCAACTCGTAACGCTCTATATACGAAATTAACTTCTCCGGGTATTTCGGATCGGTGGCATAACCTGCATTCTTTAAACCGCGTGCCCAAGCTTCGTAATCGTTTTTTTCTAATTGAAATAACGAAGCATAGCGTTGTCTTCCTGTTAG
This sequence comes from Flavobacterium aurantiibacter, assembly GCF_002251775.1. Lineage (GTDB taxonomy): Bacteria > Bacteroidota > Bacteroidia > Flavobacteriales > Flavobacteriaceae > Flavobacterium > Flavobacterium aurantiibacter. The sequence continues at coordinate 1,960 of NZ_NOXX01000207.1, read as the reverse complement.
GAAAACGGCATGATCCCGATACGATTCGCTGGCATCGTTGTATTTTCTGAAGCACTCCTGTTCGCTGTCGTCGTCGTGACGAACACTCTCGCCGGTCCAATCTTTATGACATTTAATTCCGAAATGATTGTTGGCTTCAACCGCCAGCCGACCTCTACCCGCTCCCGACTCTAAAATTCCTTGAGCCAAGATTATACTCGCCGGAATTCCGTAAGTACGCATGTTCGACATGGCAACGTCTTTGAAATCGTTCACATACGACTGCACTACTTCGGTATATACCACAGTATTTGATGTCGATACAATGGTTTCTGTTTTTTTCGGGTTATTTGATTTCGTGGTTTGCGTTTGGTTTGCAGAATTCTGGGCAACCGGTTTTGTTTTCACGGTTTTAATCTTCGGTTCCGTTTTAGTGGTTCGCACTAAATTTTGTTTCGATTTGCAGCTGGTTGCTAAAAATAAAACAGCTACTAAAGCCAGTAAATACTTCATAATTCAGTTTGTATTTCTAAGAGTTCATTTGCTTTCAAACGTGCATTCATACCAGAAATTGCTTGCAATCCGCCGGTGTGAATGGCTAAAATTTTTGCCCCGTTTTTAAAAAATCCGTTTTGTACTAAATCGCCTAAACCGAACATCATTTTTCCGGTGTAAATCGGATCAAGTAAAAAACCGTTTTGTTTGTAAAAATCGTTGATAAAGTGCACTAATTCAGGCGGACATTTCGCGTAACCGCCGCAATGATACTGCTCAAAAAGTCGGTATCGCTTTGCATCGGCAAAAGTAAAAAAATCGCTGTCAGTTAGTGCGCCTTTCAAAGCAGAAAAAACGAGTAATTGTTGTTGTGGAAACAAGGCATGCGACAAACCGGCCGCCGTGATTCCGGTTCCGAGCGATACCGCAATGAAGTCGAATTTCGAGTCGGATTCCGATAAAATTTCCCGACAGCCTTGCACACCCCATTCGTTGGCACCGCCTTCGGGAATGATAAAATCGGTGGAAGCAATTTTAAACGGCAATTGCTTTTTGGAATAAATCTCGCGCGACACAAACTGCAGCTGCATGCCACAACTTTCGGCAAAGCGTAGAGTAGCGTTGCGCTCTTGAAATTCGAGCTCTTCGCCACGAATGATTCCAACCGACTCAAAACCAGCATTATTACACGCATACGCACAAGCAGCAATATGGTTTGAAAACGCACCACCAAAGGTTACAATACGCTTTGCACCCATTTTTGAGGCGGCTTCTAAATTGTATTTTAGTTTAAAAAACTTATTGCCAGAAACCACCGGATGCCACAAATCGAGTCGCTTCATCGAAACCGAAACGCGATCGCATCCCGGTAAAAAAACACGCTGATTTTTTATTTGTGTCGGTAAAATTGTCATTACCGCAAAGATAATTGCCTAAGCAGGAACAACTGTTTGCATTTTGGTAATTTTTTGGGCGGCATTTCGCGCGTTTCACTACCNGTCGCTTCATCGAAACCGAAACGCGATCGCATCCCGGTAAAAAAACACGCTGATTTTTTATTTGTGTCGGTAAAATTGTCATTACCGCAAAGATAATTGCCTAAGCAGGAACAACTGTTTGCATTTTGGTAATTTTTTGGGCGGCATTTCGCGCGTTTCACTACCTCCCGATAGCTATCGGGACGCGCCAAAAACGCTGCTTTTGTAGTTGCTTGGCGTGGCTTCTAGCGTCGCCCGCTCGCTGCCACAAAAGCCGGCGTTTTTGGCTGTGGGCTATTCGTTGCACTCGCGGCCGCGGCGGAAGTGCTCGAGGAAAAACGATTCACCAGACACCCTCACCCCCGCACAAGGGATGGCAACGAAAATACGAGCTTTTTGGCGCGATTGAAGCCCGAATTTGGTTGGCGACCAGCGGAAGCCCAACCAAATACGTAGGCTGAAACAGCGCCAAAACGCGCGTATTGCAGTGAACAGCCCGACCTGCCGCT
>NZ_NOXX01000228.1 GCF_002251775.1 Flavobacterium aurantiibacter | reverse complement strand
GCCCCGTAAAGCGAAATTACAATTTGTTTGAAATTACCGTTACGGATTTTCCGTAAATTTTCTGCTGTTTTGAATTGATTTTTCGAGCACTTTTTCGGAGCACGATTTTGCAGTAGGGGGTGAAGCAGAAAGCGTTTTGAAAAAAGTGCCTGCTTTTGTTGGTTTGTGCGAGCGACTGTAAGAAGCTTGCAGAAGCCTTACAAAAGTGGCAAACTTTTGAGAAACCTTGCCGTGGAAAACCCGACGGCGGCTGCCTTAACTTCCACTGGACGTGCCGCCGGACTGCCCAAAAAAAAGGGCATAAAAAAACCCTTCAGAATCTGAAGGGTTTAGAGCGGAAGACGAGGCTCGAACTCGCGACAACCAGCTTGGAAGGCTGGAGCTCTACCAACTGAGCTACTTCCGCTTGCGGGTGCAAATATAAAAACATTAAAAGTCTTAAAGCAAGTGTTTTTTGAAAAAAAATTACATTTGTGGAACTAGCCTTGCCTAATTCTCGTGTAATGAGTTTTTTAACAAACAACAATTTGCAGTTTAAAATTGTTACAGCGCCTGAGTTGTACGCTGTTCGGCAACCCGTATTGCGCCCACATTTAAAACCGGAAGATTGTGGTTTTGAAGGTGATACCGACCCCGATGCGCTGCATTTTGCTGCCTTTAATGATGATCGAATGGTTGGCGTACTAACTGCATTACATCGAACGCATGTGCATTTTGGGGATGAGGCTGCCATACAATTTCGAGGAATGGCAGTTTTAGCAGATTTTCAGGGTCGTAAAATTGGTGGTGCCCTTTTGCGTTGGGCAGAAACCGTTTTGGTGCAGCAAGGTGCACGCCGATTTTGGTTGAATGCACGCATAAAAGCAGTTCCTTTTTACGAAACGGCAAATTACCGTGGCAACGGTACATACTTCGATATTCCCGGAATAGGCCCGCATCAAACCCTGTTCAAAACTATAGATAAACCTCTGTAGTAGGTACGCAAACGGAATTGACTTTTCGTTTCATTTTGCAGGATAATTCTGATTATTTTGTAGAATTTTATCGTTTTCTGCATTTTTCATCGTTAAAGTGTAAAAAACAAGTGGTTTTAACAGCGGGTAAACCAATCCAATTATTTACATTTGCTCGATTTTGTTGTAAATGTTGAATTTCCCTAGGCTTTTGACGGTATTCTTTTTGTGCTTTTTCGCTGGATTTGCTCAGCAGAAGAGTATCGATGCGGTGCGAACGAATGCGCGAATTACCGTTGACGGAAAACTGGATGAAGAGGCTTGGAGAACAGCGCCTGTTGCAACAGATTTTGTTATGTTTGCCCCAGATAATGGCAAAGCAATAGCAGCTGAAAAGCGCACCGAAGTACGTTTTTTGTACGATAATGAAGCGGTTTATATTGCCGGCACGTTAAAAGATGATCCGAAGCTTATTTTAAAAGAAATCACCCAGCGTGATGTGGTAGGTACTGCCGATATTTTTGGCGTGTTTTTGAACGGATTTAACGACGGCCAACAAGATTTCCAGTTTTTTGTAACCGCATCGGGAGTGCAGCTCGATCGGCTCGCTACCGAAGACGGCGAGGTAAATGTTTCAAACTTTAGTCAAGATATGTCGTGGGACGCCATTTGGGATAGTGCCACGGAGCTTACTGAATCGGGATGGACAGTGGAAATGAAAATTCCTTACGCTGCCTTGCGCTTTTCGAAAGAACAGGTTCAAAATTGGGGATTGAACTTTTACAGAGAAATTCGTCGCGACCGACAAGTGTACACCTGGAATTTTGTTGATGCTAAAATTGCAACGACACGAAATCAGAACGGTTTGCTGAAGGGAATACAAGATGTGAAAACAACTACCCGTTTGTTTTTCATTCCTTATTCTTCCTATTATTACGAAGATACGCCGGGTGGTATTGCTAATACGGTTAAAGCAGGTATGGATATCAAATACGGCATTAACGACGCGTTTACATTGGATGCTATTTTGGTTCCAGATTTCGGACAAACACGCTTCGACAATATTATCTTAAACCTAACGCCGTTTGAGCAGCAGTTTGCCGAAAACCGTCCTTTCTTTACAGAAGGAACCGACTTGTTTTCAAAGGCGAATTTGCTTTATACACGCAGGATTGGCGGTCCAGCACGATTTCGGCCACGAGATTTCGATCCGACTGTCGAGTCGCTTACCGATGAACCAGCAGCAGTTGATCTTTTAAATGCGTTAAAAATATCCGGAAGAACTAAAGGCGGTTTGGGCATTGGAGTTTTAAATGCCATTACCGAAGAAACGTACGGGACATTTACCAACAACGAAACAGGAGCCACAAGGCGTGCCATTATAGAGCCGTTGACCAACTATAATGTTTTTGTTGTCGACCAACGATTTAACAACAACTCTTCGGTAACCTACACCAATACGTCGGTTTTGCGCAATGGCTTTTACCGCGATGCTACAGTTAGTGCTTTAAACTTTGATTTATATACGAAAGACAACTCGTACAATCTTTTTGGCGATTTTAAATACAGCAGCATTTTCGGAGATACTTACGTAGACGGATTTAAAACGAGTTTGAATTTTGAGAAAACTTCGGGCAAGTGGCGGTATTCTTTATTTGGTAAATATCTGTCGGATAACTACGAGATAAACGACTTGGGAATTTTGTTCCAGACGAATTATCATAACGCATATGTCGATTGGAGTTACCGTATTTTAAACCCTACAGGCTGGTTCAATAGTTTTAGTGTTGCGTTTAGAAATTCCGTAGAATTTCAAAACAATACTGGACGAGTACAAGACTATTACCACAACGTAAGTATTTCGGCGACTTCACGTGCGAACGATTTTTATTCTTTTGAGGCGCAGTATAATCCGTTGACATCTTATGACTTTTACATGCCACAGGTAGAAAACCGATTTAATTACGTGCCTGGTTCGTACATTTTGAATGCCTATTATTCTAGCAATTACAACCGAACGTTTGCCTTAGATGCGCGATTGAATTATCGCAAATACTTTGAATACAACCGTATCGATTACGTGTATTCTGTGTCGCCTCGTATACGTGTGAACGATCGCTGTTTACTAATTGCAGGTACCTCGTATGTCCGAAGCATCAACGATTTGGGGTCCATTGGTTTTGTTGATGACGCGGGCAGTATTTACTACACACGCCGAACTGTTAAAACTATAACTACAGATTTAACAGGTCGTTATGCGTTGAACAATCGAATGACTTTTAATCTAACGGCACGTCACTACTGGTTAACTTCGCGCAACAAAGCAAATTTTACCTTGCGCGACGACGGTTTTCTTAATGCAGCTGATTTTATTGAAGGAATAGACGACAACTTTGGAGCTTTTAACCTCGACTTGTCCTACACTTGGTGGTTTGCACCCGCAAGCCAAGTCACGGTTCTTTATCGCAATAGTGCCCAAGATTACCGAAACGATTTATCGCAAAATTACGGTCGCAGTTTCCAAAACTTGTTTGCTGAAAACATGGCAAATATTTTTTCGATTAGTTTCCGCTACTACATCGACTACAACCGCGCTAAAAATTGGTTCTAACAATTCTTTACTTTTTTAACGTTTAACATTTTAGTTGCATTATTCGGCTAACTTTGCGGTTCTTTAATGAATAAACTATGAATAAGCGAGTTATTTTGATGATTTTAGATGGATGGGGGAAGTCGCCGGACCCAAAAGTTTCGGCAGTCGACAACGCCCAAACGCCTTTTATCGATAACTTATATAAAAATTATCCAAGTGCAGAACTTCGTACCGACGGCTTACATGTTGGTTTGCCAGAAAGTCAAATGGGCAACAGCGAAGTGGGGCATATGAATCTAGGCGCGGGCCGCATCATTTATCAGGATTTAGCAAAAATTAATCTAGCGGTTGCAAACGGTACGATTAAGCAAGAAAAACCACTACTTGAAGCCTTTTCTTATGCGAAGGCAAACAATAAAAAAGTACATTTTCTCGGTCTTGTTTCCGACGGTGGCGTGCATTCACATACGTCGCACTTGCGCGGATTGGTTGAAGCTGCCGAATCGTTTGGACTTGAAAATACCTTTGTTCACGCGTTTACCGATGGTCGTGATGTTGATCCAAAATCAGGTATTACGTACATTTCTCAATTGCAAGAGTTCCTACAAGGAAAGCATTGCCGTTTAGCAAGCGTTGTGGGTCGGTACTACGCAATGGATCGCGATAAGCGTTGGGAACGTGTAAAGTTGGCTTACGATTTATTGGTAAATGGTATAGGGAAACCGACTACAGATGTTTTGTCGGACATTCAATCTTCGTATGCTGCCGATGTTACAGACGAATTTATATTGCCGCATGTATTGATAAACCACGATCAAAAACCCGTGGCAACAATTGAACCTGGCGATGTTGTGGTGTTTTTCAATTTCAGAACCGATCGCGGACGCCAATTAACCGAAGCACTGTCGCAGCAGGATTTCCACGAACAAAATATGCACAAACTGGATTTGTACTATTTGACGATGACGAATTACGACGACAGTTACTCGAATGTTCATGTGATTTACGATAAAGATAATATTACGATGACGTTGGGAGAAGTGCTTCAAAATGCAGGAAAGACACAAATCAGAATTGCAGAAACCGAGAAATATCCACACGTTACCTTTTTCTTTTCGGGCGGGCGCGAAGAACCATTTGTCGGAGAAAAACGTATTCTTAAGAATTCTCCAAAAGTAGCTACATACGATTTAAAGCCAGAAATGAGTGCGTTTGAGTTAGCCGGCGCGCTGGTTCCGGAGATTCGAGCTAAATCGGCCGATTTTATTTGCTTAAATTTTGCCAACGGCGATATGGTAGGGCATACCGGCGTTTTTGAAGCTGCTGTTAAGGCGTGCGAAGCGGTTGATAAATGTGTGGAACAAGTTGTTACCGCTGCCTTAGCAAATGGATACACTACGCTACTTATTGCCGATCATGGCAACTGCGAAACGATGATAAATCCAGACGGTTCGCCAAATACAGCACACACTACAAATCCGGTTCCAATAATTGCCATAGATCCAGATATCAAAACCATCAAGAATGGAATTTTAGGAGATATTGCTCCAACCATTCTAAAATTGATGAATGTCGCGCAACCAGAGGTCATGACATGTAATCCTTTAGTTTAAGTATGAGAAGTTTTTGTTGTTTGTTAGCCTTTTTTATTTGTAGCCTTTCTTTTTCGCAAGAAGGAGCAGGCTCTTGTGCGCAGTTGCAAGCAGATCCTGAGTTGTACCAATCGTGTGCCACCTCGATTCCATTTGCAAATTCAACGCAAAACAATAGTGGTGAGGCCTTTCAAACAACATGTATTCCAACAGAATTTGCAGGGCCAACTTGGTTCTTCATTTTAATTAATCAGTCAGGATCAATTGTTTTACAAGTGTCCCAAGTTTCAAACAATGGAAATGCTGCTGATGTGGATTTTGTGCTTTGGGGACCATTTAGTTCGCTTACTGGTATTTGTCCACAATTAACGCCCGCAAATGAGGTAGATTGTAGTTATTCTGCCTCTGCGGTTGAAACAGTCGTTTTCCCAAATGCCGTTAGTGGTGAGTATTACATATTAGTAGTCGATAATTTTGCTAATGTTCCGGGGCAAATTTCTATCGCTCAAACGGGTGGTTCCGGAAGTTCCGATTGTAGCTTCCTCTCTTCTGTCGAAATTGCCGACATCAACGATCAGGAAATAACCGATTTAAATTACTGTAACCCAGAAACGGTTAACCTCTATGCAAAAGTTGAAACCTCGGACTTTGACGGTTTACCACAGGACTTAAGATTCAACTTTCGGTGGTACAAAGATGATGTACTTATCACTGAAACATTGGCTTCTCCTTCATCGGAAAGTTCCATTACTGCAAGCTCCTCAGGAGTGTATCGTATAGATTTAACAGCGTACGACAGCACCGATCCAACAATTAATCAAAACAATTTACCCATCAGTTCGGACGAAATTACCTTGACTTTTCGAGATGCTCCTCAAGTACAACTTTCTTCCTCTGCTACATGTCTAAGCGACGCGCCAATAATCACACTCCAAGATGTAACGCCAAATCCGGCTCCGCTAACAATCCGATGGTTCAATGGTGCGACACAAATTGCTGGCGCAAACGGAAATTCATTCACACCAACAACACCTGGGCAATATACTGCAAGAGTGAGCAACGATTCTTGTCCGGAAGTGATTTCAAATGTAGTAATGATATACGATACGCCAATTATCAACCCGATTCCGACACAAACTATCTGCGAATCGGCAACAGCAACCTTAACCGCAAACGTAACCAATTTGGCCAATCTAACTAATGTCAGTTATCAATGGTTTAAAGATGGAGTCGCTATTGCTGGAGCTACAAATCCAAATTTAAGCGTAAACAGCGGTATTCAACCTCCCGGTACAACAGCTACTTATGAGGTCCGAGTAACAGAGAATGCAATTTGTCAATCAACTGCACAAACCACTGTTACGTTAAATCTGCTACCTGTTTTAGCAGCCAATACGCCCCTCGAGCAGTGCGACTATATTGTTCCTTCCACAGATGGAATTGCTGTTACAAATCTTACAGAAGCTGCCGCCGCCGTTAGTCAAGGAAATTCGCAAATTGTACTCAGATATTTTCGGGATGCCACATTAACCGACGAAATAACTACGCCAGAAACGTTTACAAATACAACACCTTTCAATCAAACAATCTACGTAATCGGAAGTATTCCTACGCAAAATCCAGTTTGCCCGTCCAATGTGGGAACGATTAGTTTGCAGGTTAATCCTACAACTATTGATGCATATCCTGCGATGGTTGCGATTTGTCCGGAGATTAATCAAAACTACGGACTGGCAGATTTTGAGCAACGCCGGCAGTTTATTAAAAACACCTATTTCCCAACGTTTAATGTAGACATTGCTTTTTATGCTTCGGCTTCCGATGCTTCGGTGGAAGCGAACCCGCTGGATAACTCGAGTCAAATCCCCGTCGGGTTAAACCAAATTTTTGCTCGTATCGAAACCGGGAACAATTGCCAAGGGATTGCAACGTTTAACTTGCTGGTAAATACGCCGCCACAACAGGGTAGCATCGCAAATGTCACGAAATGCAACAACGATGTTTTCGTTCTTTCTTCAAAAGATGCAGAGATTTTGGCCTTTCAAACCCAAAATGTAGTTATCAATTATTATCCTTCTTTTGCTGCCGCAGAAGCAAATGGCCCCACGTTAAATAAAAATTCAAACCTAAGTTTACCCATAGGCACAACAACTGTCTTTGCTGGAATTCGGACGCAAACAAACCAGTGTTTGGCAATTATTCCGTTTCAAATCGACAATTTTAATCATCCTATTTTAGTTGCGCCAGATCCGATTGGCGTCTGTGGAAGTACTACGGCAAGCTTCGATTTGACCATCCGGAATAACCAAATAACAGGCGGTAATCCGAATTTAATTGTCACGTATTTTGCGAGTCAGGCCGATTTTAACGCCAACGTTCCCATCACCGATCCGACCGCGTTTGTTACTAGTTCAACAACTGTAATTGCACTCGTAAACGATACCGCAAATAACAATTGTCCGTCGCAAACCACACTGGAATTAAATGTAAATCTAAATCCCGGAGCAACCCAAAATCCGGAGCCGTTATACATTTGCGACGATAGCGGATATGCCGATTTTAATCTGACCGAACGCCTCTCAGCGGTCTTAGCTTCAACTCCAAACAACGAGGCGATTGTTCGTTATTACATCAATCAAGATGATGCGCTTGCAGGAAACGAAGAATTTATAGCCACGCCCGAAGCTTTCCGAAATACCATTCAAAACACACAAACTATATACGTTCGTGTAACTAGCACCGTTAATTCGGATACCGAAAACAATATTCCTTGTTTTACCGTTTTAGAACTTCCGTTAATTGTACAGGCGTATCCGCAAAATCAACTAAACAGCTATCCGTATAAAATTTGTGTCACCGAAACAGGAACTGTTACTCGTGAGGCTTTTATCGATACAGATTTGGCAGCTGCCGATCACTTGTTTCAATGGTATCGCGGATTCGATGCCAATCCAGCAAATTTAATTTTAGGCGCAAACGGCCCAACTTTTTTAACGGACGAAGCTGGCGAATACTCTGTACGAGCAACCAACATTACCACGCCGCCTTTGTGTAGTTCTGTTTTCAATTTTACTGCGCGTGAAACTCTTATTCCGACCTCGGTAAGCGTAACCCCAGAAGTTTTAGTTGCTTTTGAAATCGATAATACGGTTACTGCGCTCGCAGCTCCGCAATCGAACGATTACGAATACATGCTCGGTAATTACGGCTGGCAGGATAGCCCGACTTTCGAAAACGTGCGCGAAGGTCTTTACACACTAACCGTTCGCAATAAATTTGGTTGTGGCGAAGTTTTTACCAGTCTTGCCGTCGTCGATTATAAGAAGTACTTTACACCAAATGGCGATGGCGTTAACGACGTTTGGAACTTGCAAGGTCGCACCGGATTGCGTTTCAATAACATATTCATCTTTGATCGAAACGGAAAACTAATTCGCGAACTTTCAGAAAACCAAACCGGTTGGGACGGTACCTATAACGGCGCGCCATTACCTGCCGACGACTATTGGTTTAAAGCAGAATATGCCACACAAAATACCCGAGGTACATTCAGCGGGCATTTTACCTTGAAGCGTTAAGCTTGAATCAACTTTTTCCAGCTCTATAAAACGTTTTCACCCTGCGCAATCGCTACAACAGGCCGAAATCCTGCCACCCTATTTGCTGAACCTAGTTATTGCGTACTTTTGCAAAAATTTTTTTAAATGATAATTCCGAAAACAGCCGAGGAAATTGAGCTTATGCGTAAAAGCGCCTTATTGGTAAGCAAAACCTTAGGCATGATAGCTGCCGAAATAAAACCTGGCGTTACCACACTGCAACTTGATAAAATGGCCGAAACCTTTATTCGCGATCATCATGCTGTGCCTGGTTTCTTAGGTTTGTACGGCTGTCCTTCGACATTATTAACCAGTGTTAACGAACAAGTAGTACACGGTTTGCCAACGAATAGACCTATTCAAGAAGGCGACATTGTTTCGGTAGATTGCGGCGTTTTAATGAACGAATTCTACGGCGATCACGCTTACACATTTGCCATTGGCGACGTGGCTCCCGAAACCTTACAGCTACTCGAAGTAACTAAAAAGTCGCTGTATATTGGTATCGAAGCGTTTCGTGCAGGAAACCGCGTTGGCGATGTGGGAGCAGCCATTCAAAACTACACCGAATCGTTTGGTTACGGTGTTGTGCGCGATTTAGTCGGACACGGCCTCGGACGAAAAATGCACGAAGAGCCAGAAATGCCAAACTTCGGCAAACGCGGCAAAGGAAAAATGTTTCAGGAAGGCATGGTTGTAGCCATCGAACCCATGATAAATATGCGCAGTCGAAACGTAAAGTACCTGAAAGACGGCTGGACAATAGTTACCGCCGACGGTAAGCCGAGCGCACATTTCGAACACAACATTGCCTTGGTTAATGGGAAACCGGAGTTGCTATCGACATTTGCGTATATCTACAAAGCACTAGGCATCGAATCCGACGAAGAGGCGCCATTCCGCACACAGCCACTGGTTCTGGAAGCATGAAAAAACTCTTCAAATTTTTGCTCAACGCAGTTCCGCGACCGCTCTTAATTCGATTGAGCTACGTAGCGCGTCCCGTTTTGGCGTGGTGGTTGCAAGGACCAGGTTTTACAGACCCAATCGACGGAAAGCAGTTTAAGAAATTCTTACCATACGGATACGGAAATCAACGTGATAATGTGTTGGCCCCCGGCACCTTATCGCTCGAAAGACACCGCTTGCTGTGGTTGTATTTGCAAAGACAAACAAATTTCTTCACCAACACACAACGGCAAAAGTTGCTGCATTTTGCGCCGGAGCAAGCCTTTTATAAACGATTTAGAAAGCAAGCTAATTTGGCGTATTTAACTACCGATTTGCTGTCGCCGCTTGCCGATGTTAAAGCAGATATTTGCAAGCTTCCTTTTGAGAACGACGCTTTCGACATCATTTTTTGTAACCACGTGTTGGAGCACATTCCCGACGATACAAAAGCAATGTCGGAGCTTTTCCGCGTACTTAAACCCGGCGGCTGGGGCATTTTCCAGATTCCGCAAGATTTGAACCGAGGCGTAACGTTTACCGACGACAGCATAACCGATCCGCGGCAACGTGCCCAAATCTTTGGTCAGTACGACCACGTTCGAATTTACGGCCGTGATTATTTTGACAAACTGCGCAAAGCCGGTTTCGAAGTTCAGGAAGTAGCAGCGAGTAGCTTCCTATCCGACTATGAAATTGTACTTTACGCCCTTCAAAAAACCGAGATAATTCCGGTTTGTATTAAGCCCAAGCTTTGATTTTCTGAATATTAAGTTGAATTGGTTTCAGTGCGGATAAAGAGCGAGATAATTTAACAGCTGCACCTAATTTTTTCCGCAGAGTTGCTTCATAAAAACAAGCTTTCCCATTTGCCAACCGTCAGGGAGAATCTAAAATTGCACAATTACGTTTGTGCATGCTTAACGCGCTCTAAAAACTAAAATACACTTTAGCTAGTATATATCTTTCTATGAGTCGGTAGGAAGCCGTGGTTATGGAAAAATCGCTTGCGAAGATAGAACGGAATGAAGTTTGATTAAGCAGATTGTTTGCATAAAGCGCGTATTTTAATCTACTGTTTTTTGATGTCCATTCTATTTCTAAATCCCAAAAGTAATACTCCGACTGATAGCTTAAATTTGGTATGATATAATTGAAACTACTTTTAGCCCGTAGTAAAGATTTATAATTATAGTTCAGCGTAGTTTTATTTTCAAAAAATTGAAAAGAATTTGTTTTTAGGCTTTCAACATAAATCGTACTGGTTAAATAGTTCGTTTTATTTTCAAACTGCAGTTCGGTAGTTATTTTTGGTGTAATTGAAAGAATTAAGTTCAGATTACGGCTTTCGATGTTTCTCAGATTGGATTCATTTACAATGTTTTGGTCGAATCCAATGCTGTATGAACCGTAAAATTTAAAGTAAGTGCGAACCGGGTAAACAAACTGTTCAGCGTTTAAGTCAAATCTGTAAGCAAGTCGAGAGGTTGGAAGGAAGAAAAAGGTGCTAACAGTGTTATCGGCTAGTACAGTATTCCGCGCGAAATAGTTGTTTTTCCTTTTTTCGTGAGAAGCGCGAAGTAATATTCTTCTAAATTTTAATAAGTTGTTATAATCAAATTCTGATTTATATGTATGAATTTGAATAAATTGAAAATTTGGTTCGTTGCTAACGAAATTGCGAAATCCTGTTAAAACTATTCCTTCGAATAAGTTATTTTCCAAGGGCGGCAGGGCTTCGTACTTGTAAGCAACTAAAAGCGTGGAGTATGTATTGATGTTCTTTAAAAATCTCACAGAAGGAGCCATAATAAGTTGCGATTCACTTCGGTGATTTTGTCTAATATAATCTTTTAAATCAAAAAGGTAATAACTAGTGGTAAGCGCCACACCAAAAGCATAGTTGTTCTCTATTTTTTTGGTTAATGATGTGTAAAAGGTTGGGAGTTTGTACGTATAATTAAAGTCGTTTTGTAAACTTGTGTTTTCAATGGTCTCAAGATTCGCATTTTTTTGAGTGAGATTAGTTGCAAGTAAATTCCGCTCATGGGTGTAATCTGAAGACAGTCGCAGTTTGTAAGATCCAAATCTTCTAAAGTAGTCTGCGCTCACTTTAAAAACTTCTTTTTCAAACTCACTGGTTTGGTTGTTTTCAACAATAAATGTTCCTGGTTGATCTTGTATGATATCGAATCCGGGGGTAAGCGTAAAATTCTGTGGCGACTTTCCCTTTGTGTAGATGCCAAAAATTTTGAATGCGCTCAAACTATCAATTCTTTTACTTAGATTAAAAATCTGCTTGTTGAAAAAACTGTTACTTCGTACGTTGTTTAACCGTTGTTCGTTGTTGTTTAAAGTACTGCTGTTAAAATTTACTTGGTCGTAGTTCGTTTTTGAGGCAAAATCCCAAATTAAATTTTTGCTGGGCTTGTTTTCAAGATAGAAATTGAGGTTGTAGAGGGTTGGTCTATTGGAAAGCTGTTCCTTATTTTCTACGATGAGTTTTTCGTTGTTTAAGTTATACTCTGTGGTCGAGCTATTAAAGCGTTTTAAATGATCGTCGTAGTATCCTGCATTAATCTTGACAACCGTTTTGTTCGAGATTTTTGTCAAGAAATTTGCGTTGGTATATTGGTTGCTGTTGAAATTATGATATTTAGCTTCTAATTGCGAATAGTAATTACCCTCGCTAATTAACTTTTTCGGGCGAAACTGATTTTCATCAATCATTTCGACTGATGTTATAGCCGATTTGAACTCATACGGGCTCGCATTACTTCCTATGTTATTAACACTCGCAACAATAAATCCTTTGTTTTTACTGCTAACGAGCAGGCCCGTGGCAGAACCTATATACCGTTCATGTAATCCAACACCTAAGTTTGCGTTGCCTGAAAAGTCGGTTTTCCCTTTAATCAACTTCAAGTTTATGGCTACGTCTTCAGACTCTTGCAGGTCTTTGAGTATCGGATTTTCGGAAAAATTATCAATAGCTTGAACCTTTTCAACCATGTTTACATCAATGTTTCTGCTTCCAATGGAATATTGTGTGTCAAAGAGGTCGTCTCCGTCAAGAAGGAGCTTTTTTATGGGTTTCCCTTTAAATAAAATCTTTCCGGATTCTTGAACTTCAATACCCGGTAATTTTTTTAATAAATCTTCTATTACACGCTCGCTCCCGTCTCTAAACGCCGACGGATTGTAGTTCGTTGTATCATTTTTAATAAAAACAGATTTTTTAGTTTTAAGAACTACTTCACGGAGCTCCTGACTCTTTTCTTTGAGCACAAGGTTTTTAATGATCGCTTTTCTCTCGGTGTCTGGTTTAAGAGTAAAAATTTCTGATTCTTTCAAAAATCCAACTGCCTGAATTGTTATCGAATCGTTTAATGCTTCAAGTTCAATTTTGTAGTTGCCGTTGTGGTCGGTGGTTGCAAATTTGTAAACTAAATTTGGCTCAGCCTTCTTTTTTACAACAATCATAACGTGAGAAACCGTTCCAGAATGATCCGAAACGGTTCCTTCGATGCTCTGTGCACTGCTGTAAAAATTCATTAACAGTGCAAATGCAAAAATCTTGAAGCTGAGCTTACTGTACAATGACTTCAATAAATCTTTTAGGTATCGTTGTTTTTCCTCTAAAACCAGTTTCATCCATTGTCATGGGTACTGCGTCGAACTTCTTAAACTCTTTTTGGTACACTTTTTCGTATTCTTCCCAATTCATTAGTTTATCGTGCTGCATAGCAAGAAACGGATTTACGACAATTTCATCGGTATTTATTATACCTGTTGATGTTATACTTACAACGCCATCGTCCGAGCGCACCTCCAAAACTAGTCCGGGTAAGCCATCGAATTTAAACGGACCATTACTCACAGGGATTTCCGAAGTAAAAAAAACTTTGTAATTCCGACCTCGAAATGTGCCAATCGCACTTTGACAATTATAACCTAAAATAACTTTTTTTTCATTACTAATATTCCATGCGACACTGTAACTACTATCTATGACTAACCCCCTTGAAAATTGCCGATAAGAATGAACGTGTTTTTTGTTTAAATCCTTAAACAAAAACATATCTCTTTTTTTGGAAGAAGGTGTAGACCATAAATCTCCAGTTGTAGTTTGAAAAATAGTGTCTAATCGTGTGGAATAATAAATGCTGATTCCATCATTTATGACCAGCTCATTTTCAGAATACTCGACGAATGTGCTTTCAGGGTCTAAAACAATTGTTTTATACTTTGCACAAAATTTCTGAGAAAAACTCATCGTTGAGAATAAAGATAAAAAGTAAATAAAAGCCACTTTCGTATTAATCATCTTCGTACGTTATCAAATTAAACTCTTTCCAAAAGAGCACTAACAGCCTTTTTATCGGCAGCTTTTTGAGCTTCTTCGCAGGCAATCGGCATAGTTTCGTCTACTGATCGTCCGTTGTTTACACATGCCTCTTCAACCCTAGTAACAGAAGTTTCATTGCCCTTGCCGTCGGAGAGCGTAGCAGTTGCAGATTTAGTGCAGCAAGCATAATCTTTTGGCGATGGCAATTCCCCTGAATTTTTAATCTCTTCCATTGGTAAATTTCCTGTAGCGTTAGCAAATCCTGTTGCGAATAACGCAATAAATAAAAATTTTTTCATAAAAATAATTTAATTAAATTATATGCAAAATATTTTACATTACAAATATTATAAAGTTAAGTTTGTTTTTCTATTCGAAAAGAAATTAATACTAACGAAAAACAGATAATCTGTGGACTTGGGATTGAAGATTTTAAAGTTACGAAATTCAAGAAAACTATCTCAACCAGAGTTGAGTAACAAGTTAGGAATTAGCCAATCCGCACTGTCAGAAATTGAAAGCGGAAAAACAAAGAAGATAGATTTTAAATTAATAGAAAAAATTTGCGAAGAGCTACACGTTAATTTTGAATATTTTACTAGTGATAAGGTTTATTCTACAGTTGAAAATAAAAGTAAAATTTGTAAAGTGATAATTAATCAAGAAGATACATGTTCCAAGCATGTAGAAATTTTACTAAATATTTTGAATCGACTTGATCGTATTGAAAGGAAATTAAATGACTTTGGTATAAAAAAGCAGTAAACTGCGCAAAGCCGGTTTCGAAGTGCGAGAAATGGCTGCAACCGATTTTCTCAGTGCCGCAGAGATTTCAGCCTATGCTCTGCAGGCCAACGAAATCATTCCATTTTGTTTAAAGCCGCACACCATTTAGGATTCCATTTTTTTATTTTTTGGGCGGCATTTCGCGCTGTTCGTTGCAATAAAATCGCACGTCGGGCGGTTCCAGCTGCTTTTTGCTCAGCTTCCGTTGGTCGCTGTTCAAAAAACGCCCTCACACNTATGCTCTGCAGGCCAACGAAATCATTCCATTTTGTTTAAAGCCGCACACCATTTAGGATTCCATTTTTTTATTTTTTGGGCGGCATTTCGCGCTGTTCGTTGCAATAAAATCGCACGTCGGGCGGTTCCAGCTGCTTTTTGCTCAGCTTCCGTTGGTCGCTGTTCAAAAAACGCCCTCACACGCCGCCGTTACGCTTTTATTTTCACTGCCATCACGGCCGCGCGGAACGTAATCAAAAAATGTTAATTTATTAAAAGTTAGTTTCGTGAGCGTGTAGAAATGCCATTTATATAGTTGT
Organism: Flavobacterium aurantiibacter; assembly: GCF_002251775.1. Lineage (GTDB taxonomy): Bacteria > Bacteroidota > Bacteroidia > Flavobacteriales > Flavobacteriaceae > Flavobacterium > Flavobacterium aurantiibacter. Next base: position 69,411 of record NZ_NOXX01000228.1, on the reverse strand, counting down.
ATTTCAATTTTTTAAATTTGGTAATATTGCAATATTACGTTTGTTAAAACTCGCGACTTTTTCCAGCTTTTTTTAGGGTAACGTTTTGTGGGTAACGATTGCTGCGGCCCGGATGGCAGCAAAAAGCCTTGCCAAGTGCGGCGCGTGCAAAAGTAAAAAGCGCCCTCACAAGCCGCCGTTACGCTTTTATTTTCACTGCCATCACGGCCGCGCGGAACGTAATCAAAAAATGTTAATTTATGAAAAGTTAGTTTCGAAAACGTGTATAAATGCCGTTTATGTAATTGTTTTTCAATTTTTTAATCTTGGTAATATTGCAATATTACGGTTGTTAAAATTCGCGGCTTCTTCTCGACTATTTTTTTGGAAAACGACATGCGGGAAACGATTGCTGCGGCCCGGATGGCAGCAAAAAGCCTTGCCAAGTGCGGCGCGTGCAAAAGCAAAAAACGCAGAGCGACTAGCAGAAGCTACTGCGGTTTTACCTTTTGCCGTGTTGCGGTGGCAAGCTTGGAGCGAACAGCCGGAACAGCCGCCCATAAAAAAAGCACTTGCTAAAAAACAAGTGCCTTTTCAAAACTAACTAACCCAAAATTTTAATTCATATCGAAGCGAATTCCCATGGAAATGTTGCGCTGATCGACAGCATTGTTCTGAAACAACGGATTTAAATCGTACTTGGCATACAAACTTATTTCGCCGTAGCCAATGTACGCGCTGAGTCCGTAGATGAAGTTATTGGTATTCCAATCGCCTTTAGTAACCACTTTTGACTCGTAGCCGTCGGTGTCGAATTTTTGAACCAGCTTAGAGCGTACGTTCAAACCGGTATAACCTCCTAAACCAAGCCGGAAAGAGTTGTGCGAATTAAAAATCTTTTTCCCGTCTTTTTCTTGAGTTCTTGAGAAGTCTAATTCAAAATGCACCGGAAGCACCAAGTTTACGTTTCTAAAGCGCGCATCCTGCTGTTGTACTGGGTTAACTACTAGGTCGGTTGTTTCTCCGTTGTCTACAAAGTAGCGGTTATCCGTTGGTCGCAAGTCGTTGTATTGCAAAGACAAACCGTATTTTAGGTGAAACAGCTGCGAGCTTTTATCCAAGCGTGTGTTGTAGGTAAATCCCCATTCGTAGAAACGTGATTTGTACACGCGAAAATCGGAGTTGGCAATAGAGCCATTGGTAACCACATTGTTGAGTCCGATGGCAAATACAAATTGAGTGGTGGTGCGCAGTTCGCCGTTTTTATTTCTCAAGCTCTTGCTGCTTAATTGAAACTTGTAATTTTTTGTTTTGGTCGAATCGCTTTTAGCGAATTCTGTTTTTCCATCGATTTTGTTCTGTATTAAGCTGTTGCGCTCCTGATCGATTTCGGCGAGTTTCTCGTCTAAACGTGCTGCACTTTCGGTAGCAAGCTGTTTTTTCTTGGTTTCGGCTTCGGCTTCGGTAATGGTTCCGAATGTCAGTTGGTTGTTAACAGCTTCAAGCTGATTAGCGAGTTGCGCTTTTTCGTCGGTTATGGCTTTTTCCATTTTCAACGACAGGTCATTCAGTCTGGAGGTAAAGTCGCTTTGTGCGTAAACTTTGCAAAGTATAGACGCGAGAAATAAGGCCAAGTACAAAGTAATTGATTTCATGGTAGTGTGTATTGATGATTATTTTAGTGTGTTTCGGTTTTGGACAACGACTTTTACTTCGTTGAATCGTTTGGCAACTGCGGCCAACATCTGGTTTTGGTACTGTCGTTCGGTTTCTTGAGAAGCGGCTTGCAGCAAGGCATCGGGATTGGTTTTAAAACGTGTGCGCTTTTTGATTTTTTCAGACAGTGCGGCTACTTGAGCTTCGTCGGAAACGCTTGGAGCTACTTGCTCAATGGCATTTTGTTCGTTTTGCAACTGATTTTCGAAGGTTGCACTGCCGTTTGCATTTGGCGTAGATGTTTGCAGCGGTACAGCAGCCACTGCCTTTGATTGTTGATTGATTGATTTGATTTTTGGATTGATTGATGAATTGAAACTCGGTTTTTGCTGTATGTTTTGATTTACGGTGTCGCTGCTTGCTGTGTCGTCAGAAACGCCAGCTGCTGGTTTTGCTGTTTCAGAAGAAACAACTTGTTTTTCGGGCAAGGCTACATCGACTATTTCTTCCGATTGAAACAGGTAAAAGCTGAATAGTCCGATAAAAACAGCCACTGCAGCAGCAATATTCCAGTACGGAAAAATTTTGCGAACGGGCTTGCTTTCGTTTGCAGTAAGCATGGCGTTTAAGCGATCCCAAGATTCGGGACGAGGCGAGATTTCTCGATTCTCGAGCGCTTTTTTTATTTGATCTTCTAGTTTATGCGGTTTCATGATTGCTCATCTTTCTTTTAATAATTTGTTCTTGTAGCAAACGTCGTGCGTGCGACAATTGCGATTTTGAGGTTCCTTCGCTGATGTCGAGCAGCTTGGCAATCTCGTGGTGTTTGTATCCTTCGATTACATACAAGTTGAAAACCATTCGATAACCGTCGGGCAAGGCGTCGATTAATTCCTGAATTTCATTCACCGTGAACTCGTGCTGTTGTTCTTCCGACCATGAACTTTCACTACTTAAATCGTCTATAAAAACAGCCTTTTTCTGAACACGTAAGTAAGAAATTGCTTCGTTAATCGTAATCCGTCGTATCCAGCCTTCAAAATTTCCGACACCTGAATATTGCGGCAGGTTTTCGAATACTTTAAGAAAGGCGCAAATCATTACATCTTCGGCTTGGTGAACGTCTTTGATGTATTGGCGGCAAACGCCCAACATTTTCGGAGCGAAGCGGCTGTAAATTTCCTGCTGCGCGTGTCGGTTGCGGTTGCGTGCCAATTCAATGACTTGCTCAAGTTCGTTCCGTAATTTGATTACCTTCACGTTTAATCTTGCTTATATTTTAAAAGACGATTTTCGATCAGAAATGGTTGTATCAGCGATCAAAAAAAGTTGATTTTTTTCAGATACTTTTTGCAACAATCTAAAAATCAAAATTTTGCAAATAATGATTTTTTTACTGAAACAGCAGTCTCTTACAAAAATTAGGCTAATTTCGTTTAATTCTTAGTCGTATGACACCATTAGCTGAATTTTCAAGTGCGGTAGGTTATGTGTTTTCCGGAGGCGGAAGCAAAGGTTTGGCACATGCCGGTGCTTTAAAGTTTTTGGAAGAAGTAGAAGTGTTTCCGTCGGAAATTGCGTGCAGCAGCGCGGGTAGTATTGTAGCTTCGCTGTATGCTTGGGGAAAAACTCCGGAGGAAATTCTCAGTTTTTTTCAGTCGGTTGATTTTTTTTACTGGCGTCATTTTACTTTTCGAAAAGCGGGTTTGATGGATTCTGAGGCTTTTGCCAGTTATTTGGATGCCATTTTTGGAGAAGCTACGATTGGCGATTTAAAAATTCCGATTCACATTACTGCAACGGATATGATTCGGGGAAAGCTCACGGTTTTTTCAGCCAAAACCCGAATTAAAGATGCCGTGGTGGCGTCGGCGGCCTTTCCGGGAATTATTTCTCCACATGTCATTAACGGCAAAGTGTATAGCGATGGCGGGATTTTAAATCATTTCCCAGCAGATATTTTACAAGGTCGTTGCGATTATTTAATCGGCATGTACGTGAGTCCGTTACAAGCTATCGAAGCCAAAGATTTGCGCACTATTAAACACGTAACCGCGCGGGCATTTGATTTGCTTAGCGCGAATACCAACAACCAAAAGTTTAATATTTGCGATTGGGTGATTACGCCTGATGATTTATCGGCTTATTCTACTTTCGAGACTAAAACGTACCGGATGCGTCAGATTTTTGATATTGGTTATCAAGCGGCGCGCGATGCCTATTTTCAGAAGTTTATTCATCCTGCATTTGAGCGATAAGCTTCTTCGCTGATTACGGAATTCCGCTATATTTGCACAACAATTTTAAACGCTATGAAATACAAAAGAATTTTGCTAAAACTGAGTGGTGAAGCGCTCATGGGTTCACGTGCTTACGGTATTGATCCGGGAGTTTTGGCAAAATATGCTGATGAAATTAAGCAAATTCACGATCAAGGAGTGCAAATTGCCATAGTTATTGGTGGTGGAAACATTTTTAGAGGTGTTGCCGGCGCTTCTAACGGCATGGATCGTGTTCAGGGCGATTATATGGGAATGCTTGCAACCGTAATTAACGGAATGGCGCTGCAAGGTGCTTTGGAAGACAAAGGTATGCTAACGCGCTTGCAAACTGCATTGAAAATTGAAGCGATAGCCGAACCGTATATCAAACGCCGCGCGGTGCGTCATCTCGAAAAAGGACGCATCGTTATTTTCGGCGCAGGAACCGGAAATCCATATTTCACCACCGACACCGCGGCAGTACTACGCGGCGTAGAAATCGATGCCGACGTTATCCTTAAAGGAACTCGTGTCGACGGGATTTATACTGCCGATCCAGAAAAAGACAGCTCAGCAACGAAATTCGATACATTGAGTTTTGAAGAAGTTTTGGCCAAAGGTTTAAATGTAATGGATACTACAGCTTTCACTTTAAGTCAAGAAAACAAACTTCCTATCGTTGTATTTGATATGAACGGACAAGGGAATTTGCTAAAAATTTGTAAAGGAGATACCATAGGTACAGTTGTTACCGTTTAAATACAAGAAACTGTTATGAACGAAGAAATCGATTTTATTTTAGACAGCGCTGAAGAATCCATGAATGCAGCAATTGCTCACTTGGAAAAATCATTTTTGAACATTCGCGCAGGAAAGGCATCTCCGGCTATGCTCGGAAGTGTTTTTGTAGATTATTACGGATCGCAAACACCTTTAAATCAGGTGGCTAAAATCAGTATTCCAGACGCACGAACAATTACCGTACAACCGTTCGAGAAAAATTTGTTGCACACCATTGAAAAGGCCATCATGATTGCCAATTTGGGTTTCAACCCAATGAATAACGGCGATGTGGTAATTATCAGTGTTCCGCCGCTAACCGAAGAACGTCGCCGAGATTTAGCCAAACAAGCTAAAGCAGAAGCAGAAGACGCGAAAATTAGCGTGAGAAATGTGCGCAAAGATGCCAATACGGATATCAAAAAGCTGGAAAAAGATGGTATGTCGGAAGATGTTTGCAAGTCGGCAGAAGAAGAAGTGCAAACGTTAACCAACACGTATATTAAAAAAATAGACGAACTGACAGCGGCTAAAGAAGCCGAAATCATGAAAGTCTAATTCGTATTAATTACGCTAATGTCCGCCTTAGTGCGGACATTTTTTTATATCCTATGCAAAAATTCAGTGTCACGCTTTTCTTTATGCTGCTGTTCTTTACAGCGCACGGTCAGCAGCAGTTGCGTGGACTAGTAATCGATTCGAACACGGCACGCGCAGTGAGCGGAGTTTCGATAGTAGCCGGTAATCGGGTAACGGCAACCGACATTAACGGATATTTCGAAATTGAGGTACAACAGCTGCCTGCTCTAATTAAAATTAGTGCCTTGGATTACGAGTCGCAAGAATATCGCTTTGCAGACGTGTTTCCCAAACAAATAAAAGTGCACAGCAAACCGAAACAAGCGGAGACAATCCGCAATGCAACAGCATTGCTACAAAAAGTTATTGCAAACAAACGCAATAACGATCCGTTGAAAAAGCTGCAAACCTTTGAAATCGAAGCGTATAATAAAGTTGTTGTAACTGCCAATGCTGCCGACGTTGATGCGAAATTAGACACGGTTTACAAGCGCAAATGGCTGGGTAAGAAGCGTATGGAAATCGACAGCAGTAGTGTGAAATTTAAAGCCTTGGTGCAAAAGCAACATTTGTTTGACGCTGAAAAAGTTTCGAAGTTTCAGTTAAGCAAAGGCAACTTTAAAGAAACAATAACAGCCGCGCGTATGTCGGGTTTGCAAACTCCTATTTATGAGTTGGTTGCATTTCGACTGCAATCGTTTTCTGTGTACGAAAATTATTTTGAAGTACTGCAAACCAGATACGCTTCGCCACTAAATGCCAGCGAACAAGATTTGTTTCAACTTACTATTTTAGATACTATTCAATTATCGAAAAGAAATCTTGCTGTTTTGCATTTTGAAAATAAGAAGTCGCGAAAAAAGGGATTAAGCGGAATTTTGTATTGTGACTTAGAGAATTTTGCAATTGCAGCAGCAGTCTTCAGAGTTCAAGGTGTTCTTGATGTAACGGCCCGCTACGAATTTAGCTACGATGCAGAAAGTTCGTTGTACATCATATCAAAAAAGGAGTTCAAAGTAGTTAAAGGAAAGAACAACAAAGATATCAGTATACTCGGTGAGACGTTTCAGTTTGATCCAGAAGACAGTCCGATTTATCGAACGCGCAAACAGCAGCTCACCGATATAACGTATTTGCTTTCTCAAACGCATTATGAAAATCCGAAGCTCAATACAGAAGTTACTATAAAGAAGGCGGCAATTGCGCTTCAAATTAACGACGCAGCAGTTCGCCGACCGGTAAGTTATTGGAATGAGTATATGCAACGATATCCCGACGAAAAAAGTCCGGAAACGTATCGAAAACTCGACAGTTTGGTGCGTGCCGAAGGTATAGAAAGCAAGCTGCGCATTGGTAGAAAGATTTTAAATGGATACGTACCGTTCTCATTTTTTGATATGGATTTGCGTCAGTTGCTGAGCTACAACAATTTTGAAGGTTTTCGGTTGGGCGTGGGCGGTATTACAAACGAGCGACTTTCACAGTACATTAAATTTGACGGTTATTATGCCTTTGGAACGAAAGATCGAAAAGCGAAATACAGTTTAGGAACCGCAGTTCGAATCGGTAAGTTTTCAAGTTCATGGATTGGCGCTGGTTATTCGGACGACATTCGAGAGATTGCGAGTACGAGTTATACGATCGATAAACGTGTTTTCAAGTTATACGATCCGCGCCCAATTAACATTTCTACATTTTACAATTATAGGTCGGTTCGCGCTTACGCAGAAACGAAAATCATTCCCAAAACCGAGAGTATTTGGCAGTTCCAACACATGGAAGTTACACCGCTTTTTAATTACCTGTTTAATTACAACGGGCAAGTATTTGACAATTTTACTCTTTCCACGTTCCAAGCCTCAGTACAATGGAATCCGTTTTCTGATTTTATGCAAACTCCCACCGGTCGTGTAGAGATTTATAAGAGGTATCCGCGTTTCACGTTCCAGCTAACTAAAAGTGTTAAAGATATTTTTGGAAGTAATTTTGATTTTCAGAAGCTCGACGTTCGGGTAGATTATCAGAAGAAGTTTATTGGCGGTGAGCGATTTTCTATTTTACTCGAAGCCGGAATGGCATCTGGCGCAGTGCCATTAACTCATTTATACAACACAGCCCCAAACAATTTAACGAAAGACAGATTACTGCAACGCATCACTATCGCGGGTAAAAACAGCTTTGAAACCATGTTTTTCAATGAGTTTTTCTCTAGTTCGTTCGCGGCATTACATGTAAAACACGGCTTTAAACCGCTGCAAATTAGTGGAAAAATTAGACCTTTAATTGTATTGGTTACGCGCGGTGCTGTAGGAACGATGCGCAATCGAGAACGTCATGTTGGCATTCCGTTTAAAACGCTCGACAAAGGGTTTTTAGAATCGGGTTTAGAGTTGAATAAAATTTATAGCGGCTTTGGCCTTACGGCTTTTTATCGTTACGGACCCAATCAACTTCCGCGATTAGAGGATAACATCGCAATAAAGCTGAGTTTTATGTTGAATTTAGGGTTTTAAAGAAACTAGTGTAATTCAAAATTACGCCCGCATAATCAGCGTTGATGGACTGTTGCTCAACCAAACACTTTGCGAACTAACAAGCTTTCGCCAACTTTCGAACGATACCAGCATAATGTCTTGCTGCGCCAAAAATTCTTTCTTTATAATCCGATCTTCCAACATATCGGTACTGCCTGGGAAATCGCGTTCAATTAAGTCGAGCGCTCCGTAAAATTGCGCATTGTTTTTGACCACGTTGTTTGGATCGATTAGCGTAACCGAAGAAACGCCGTTGCGAATCAATCGCGCAGCGTAATCAATTAAAAAACGATCGTCTTCACTGAAAATCGGCAGAAAAACCTTGGTGATTTGTTCTAAGTTCTTTTCCACCAAAATTCCAACTGGCATTTTTGCTTTGGATAAAATGAGTCGGGTGCGCTCGTCGAAAGGCGAATTCGCAAACAATCCTTCTTTTCCGGTGAACTTATCCAACAAACGATCCGGATTAATGATCGAAGTCGTAATCCCCAAAACCTTACCCAATAGAGTACCGTCAAAAATCGACTGCCCCAATCCGATGAGCAGCAAATCGTAATCACCTTGGTTCGAAATCTCAACAATGTCGGTATCAATGTCGTTCGACGCTTTAAAAATCGTTAATATTGGCTGGTTTAGATTTTTAGCTTCCGTTAGAATCGGATTGAAGTTCTTGTTCTCCAGTTCGTCGAATTCAAAGGTGTGTAATTCATTACTCAAGGTGAGGTGCATTGCGGTAACTATACTTGTTTGCTGTTCTTTCTGCGTAAGCGCGTGCGACAATCGCAGCAACGCCTTTCCGCGCTCGGCGTTTCCAAACGACAATAAAATCTTGAATTTATCGCTCAAAGTAACCGTTTCCGGTACAATCGAATCTTTTTTCTTCGAAATGTAATTGATTAAATCCAACGCCGGTCCCGTCATAAACGTGGTAACTAACGCCATGATTACCATCATCGTAAACACTTCGGTGGTAAGTACGCCCAAATCTAAACCGATGTTCAATACAATAAGTTCCATCAAACCTCGTGTGTTCATCAGGGCACCAATGGTAAATGAATCGCGCCACGACTGACCCACAAATTTTGCTGCCAAAGCCGAGCCTAAGAATTTTCCGGCAACCGCTACAACGATGATTATACCGGTCATTTTCCACAACTCAACGTCGTCTATCAAACCAATTTGTGTACGTAAACCCGTGAAAACAAAGAAGAGAGGTAAAAGTAAGATTACAGAAACGTCTTCTACTTTTTCGATGATTATTCCGCGAAAGCGTGCATTTTCAGGCATAATTGCACCGGCCATAAACGCACCAAATAAGGCGTGGATTCCAATAATTTCGGTTACGTACGCTGAAATAATGAGCGTTAACAAGAAGATAGCTACTACCGGCTTGCTCAAACTTTGACGTGAGTTTTTCAGTGCTCCTACGCGCGCCAAGAACGGCTTTACCAATTTTAGCATCAGAAAAACGTAGGCTACTGCCATAGCAATTACGTACAAGGACGAAATTAACGAGCCTGCTTTAACAATGGCAATTACGGTGGCTAATAGGCACCATGCGGTTATATCGTCGGCGGCCGCGCACGTAATTACGATGGTTCCGAGCTTTGTTTTATGAATGCCTCGTTCCTGAACAATGCGTGCTAACACCGGAAACGCGGTGATACTCATGGCAATTCCTAAAAAGAGGGCAAACGAGGAGAAGGCAATACCTTTTGGAGCAAAATCAGTGAAAATGAAGTAGGCGAGGGCCGTTCCGAGCGCAAACGGAAAAATGATACTCGCGTGACTGATGACTACGGCGTCGTTGGCTTTATTTCGCAACGCGCTGAGGTCGAGTTCCATACCGATAACGTACATGAAGAGTATTAATCCAATCTGACTCAAAAACTTCAGATTCGCCAGAGACGCCACCGGGAAAAGGGCTTCGAAAAATTCCGGAAAATACATGCCAACAAGCGAGGGTCCGAGTACGATACCGGCAATCATTTCGCCAATTACGCTGGGTTGTCCGATTTTTCTGAAAATCCATCCAAAAATTCGAGCAGTCAGAATAATGGTAATAATTTGCAGCAAAAGTATCGCCAGAGGTTCGCGCACACTTTCGATCATCGATTCGACGAAATGTCCCCACTGGTCCGGGATATTTTTCAACGCCGGCTTGGGAACATAGCCTTGCATTTTTTTGCCTTCAATGAGAATGAAGTAAATCAGCGCTGAAAATCCGCCGGTTATCAATATGTAAAAAGCTGTGTTTTTAAAATTCTTCATTCACAAAAAGACCTAAAAATTCAAATGTCGATGTTTTCAAATATATACATTTTCTTTTCAAAACATTTTACGTGAAATTTAAATTGTAAACCGATTAAGAAATGCCGTAAAATCGCGCATTTTCCTATTCCATAACCCTTAGTTTTACGCTACCTTTGCCGAAATTTTTTTGGATGGTTAAGTGGTTTAGTTTGGGCTTTTGGGAGTTAATTGCGCGGGTTGTTTTGCGAAATAAAACACTCATGCTCATAGCTTTGGCCGTTTTAACTGCCTTTCTTTGTTTGCAGTGGAAATACATCAAATTTACGCATACCGAAGCTAATTTACTGCCTGCCGACAATCCGGTAAATATTGAATACAACGCCTTTCTAAACCGCTTTGGCGAAGAAGGAAACCTGATTGTCATCGGAATAAAGCAACATGATTTGTTTAAACCGCAGACTTTTGAGCAGTGGCAAAAATTGATTAGCAGTTTAGAAAGCGACAAGGAAATTAGTCTGGTTTTAGCGCCGAACAACCTCAAAGTTCTCACGCGAAACGACTCGATTCAAGGTTTCGAACTCCGATCGTTTGTCGATGCGGCTAAAGTGAAAAACCAAAGATATCTCGATTCGCTTCAAAGAGTTCTGTTTACAAAGCTTCCTTTTTACGAAGGTTTGCTGCTCAATCGAGCAAGCGGAACGGTGCGTGCCGCCATTTACATGCGAAAAGATTTGGTAAACACGCCCGAACGCAAACAATACATACTAAAACGCTTTGTTTCGCTGGTGGAAAATTTCGAGAAATCAACGAAAGTGGATCTTCGCGTAAGCGGTATGCCCTACATCCGAACCTTAAATGCCGAGAAAATTTTATCGGAAATCAGCATTTTTATCGGTGCGGCATTGCTCGTTACTTCTTTACTGTTTTTCTATTTTTTCCGAAGTTTCAGAGCTACACTTATCTCGGCCATCATTGTGATTATTGGCGTAATGTGGTCGTTCGGCATACTCGGTCTTCTAAACTACGAAATTACAGTACTCACCGCGCTGGTTCCCGCTTTGGTAATTGTTATTGGCATTCCGAACTGTATTTTCCTTACCAACAAGTACCATCAAGAATTTAAAGTACACCGAAATAAAGTTAAGGCACTGCAACGCGTTACCACAAAAGTGGGTATGGCAACGCTCATGACCAATCTGACCACCGCTATTGGTTTTGCCACTTTCGTTACTTCGAACAATCAATTATTGTTGGAATTTGGAATCGTAACTGCAATAAACATCATGGGCTTGTTTGTCTTGTGTTTGATTGTGATTCCGATTGCACACAGTTACATTCCGCCGCCGAAAGATCGCCATCTCGAACACCTCGATTCCAGTGCCGTGAAAACTTTTATGGATTGGATATTGCGCACCGTAAAATACAATCGTTTTTCCGTGTACAGCGCGGCTGTAGCCTTACTCGTGTTGAGCATCATTGGAATATACAAAATGCGTATCAGCGGCAGTATCATCGAAGACATGCCTCGAAATACCGACTTCTTCCGAGATATTCAGTTCTTTGAAAAAGAGTTCGACGGCGTTATGCCACTGGAAATAATGATCGATACCAAGCGCAAAAAAGGTGTGATGAAATCGGCTACTTTGCGTCGTATCGACGAGCTCGAACAAGCGATCGATGAAGTGCCGGGCTTGTCGAAACCACTCTCGGTAGTTGGTGTGATAAAATACGCTAAGCAAGCGTATTACAACGGAAATCCGCAATTCTACGCACTTCCTACCTCTCAAGAACAAGCGTTTATTCTTACCTACATTAAGAATTCTTCCGGAAGCCAGAAAACCGATTTATTAAAAAGTTATGTCGATTCAACCGGGCGCTATGCTCGTGTAACCACATTTATGCGCGACGAAAACGGCGATAAGATTCCACTCATCGAAGCCGAACTCCGCAAAGAAATCGATAAAATTTTCCCGAAAGATCGCTACACCGTAACAATTACTGGAAAAGCTTTTGTCTTCCAAAAAGGAACGGGCTATTTGCTCGATAATTTAATGTCGTCGTTGCTGTTTGCCTTTTTCCTGACCTGTTTGTTAGTTGGATTTATGTTCCGTTCGCCGAAAATGATTTTAGTATCGCTCATTCCAAACATGCTTCCCCTTTTATTGACAGCTGGGTTAATGGGCTTTTTGGATATACCATTAAAACCATCTACCATTTTAGTTTTTGGAATTGCCTTTGGTTTGTCGGTTGATGATACCATTCGATTTCTGGCGCAGTACCGTGAAGAACTGAAACGCAACAACTGGAAAATTCGAAAATCGGTTTATGCCACCTTTAACGATGCCGGTTTAAGTATGTTCTATACTTCGATTGTGCTCTTTTTTGGATTTTCGGTGTTTATGTTGTCGAGCTTCGGCGGAACGATTGCTCTCGGCGGCCTCGTTTCGATAACACTTTGTTTCGGCATGTTATCGAACTTAATGTTACTTCCATCGCTGGTATTAACACTCAATAAAACCTTGGCAAACGAACAAGAATTTAAAGAACCGATTGTTCCAATTGCCGAACGCACCGACGATGAAATCGATCAAATGCCCGGACATCGCGATTTATCGTCTTAGCATAAAAAAATACTTTTTAAACTATATTTGCGCGCTATTGCAAATTAACAGATTGCCCGATTATGAAATATTCTAAGGTAAAAGATTTATTGGCCGGAACCCTTGTAAATACAGAGGTTGGCGTTCGCGGATGGGTACGAACTTTTCGTAACAACCAGTTTATTGCATTGAACGACGGATCGACAATTAACAACATTCAATGTGTTGTCGACTTTGAAAATACCGATGAAACAACTTTAAAGCGAATCACAACCGGTGCTGCTTTGCAATTGCACGGCACTTTGGTGGAAAGTCAGGGCGCCGGTCAAAAATTTGAAGTTCAGGTAACGCGTTTGGAAATTTTGGGCGATTCGGATGCGGAGAAGTTTCCGATGCAACCGAAAAAACACAGTCTCGAATTCCTGCGTGAAAACGCGCATCTTCGCGTGCGTACCAACGCTTTTGGAGCCATCATGCGCGTACGTTCTGCACTCGCTTTTGCCATTCATCAGTATTTTAGAGAAAAAGGCTTTGTGTATGTACATACACCTGTAATTACGGGTGCCGATGCAGAAGGAGCGGGCGAAATGTTTCAAGTAACGTCTTTAAACCTAGATCAAATTCCAAGAAAAGAAGACGGAACCATCAATTACAAAGAAGATTTCTTCGGAAAACATACCAATTTAACGGTGTCTGGTCAGCTTGAAGCGGAAACCTACGCGATGGCATTAGGGCAAGTCTATACATTCGGACCGACATTTCGTGCCGAAAATTCAAACACCTCGCGTCACTTAGCCGAATTCTGGATGATTGAACCCGAAGTAGCGTTTAATGATTTGCACGACAATATGGATTTGGCGGAAGATTTCATTCGTTACGTCATCAAATACACGCTCGATCACTGTGAAGACGATATCGCCTTCCTCGAGTCGCGTTTGTTAGACGAAGAGAAATCAAAACCTCAAGCCGAACGCTCGGAAATGAAACTTCGCGAAAAGCTGAACTTTGTTTTAGAAAACAACTTTAAGCGCGTTTCGTACACCGAAGCAATCGATATTCTCAAAAACAGCAAACCCAATAAAAACAAGAAATTTGCCTACGTGATCGAAGAATGGGGCGCCGATTTACAGTCGGAGCACGAGCGTTACCTGGTTGAAAAACACTTTAAATCTCCAGTAATCTTATTCGATTATCCGGCAAACATCAAAGCGTTTTACATGCGTTTGAATGAAGACGGAAAAACCGTTCGCGCTATGGATATTTTGTTCCCGGGAATTGGGGAAATTGTAGGTGGTTCGCAGCGAGAAGAACGCTACGAGGTTCTGGTCGAAAAGATGGAAAAACTCGGAATCGACCAAGAAGAATTGTGGTGGTATCTCGATACACGCCGCTTCGGATCGGCAATTCACTCCGGTTTTGGTCTTGGTTTCGAACGTTTGGTACTTTTCGTTACCGGAATGAGCAATATTCGCGACGTAATTCCGTTCCCAAGAACACCACAAAACGCAGAATTTTAATCGTTGGAAAAATAAATTTCGGCTTGACACACGTGCTTCTAAATCCGTAAATTTAGGCTACCAATAATCGTTATGTTAAAACAGCATCTAAACCTCAAACTCTCTCAGAAGCTTTCGCCTCAACAAATTCAGTTGATGAAATTGATTCAGCTTCCTACCCAAGCGTTCGAACAACGCCTCATGGAAGAAATGAACGAGAATCCGGCACTGGAATCGGGCAATGAAGACGAATTTGAAAAAGACGCCTACGAAAACGACAGTTACGACGAGTATGATAACGACGACAACGAACACATCGATGCCGACGACATCAACATCGATGAGTATTTGAGTAACGACGAAACGCCCGATTACAAAACACAAATCAATAACTACAGCGACGACGATGACGACCGCGAATCGCCGTACGCCGCAGCGGTTAGTTTTCATCAAGATCTTATCAATCAGCTCAATACCTTCATTCTCTCCGAAAACGAACGCGCCATAGCCGAGTTTCTTGTGGGAATGATCGACGATATGGGCTACATCCGCAGAAGCATCGCCGATATTGTAGACGATTTGGCTTTTACCCAAGCCATTTATACCGACGAAAAAACCGTGGAACGCATGCTGCACGTAATCCACGAACTCGAACCTTCGGGCGTAGGTGCGCGCGATCTGCAAGAGTGCTTGCTGCTTCAATTAAAACACAAAACACCTTCGGAATACGTTGATTTAGCCATCGATATCATCGAGAACCAATTCGATGCCTTTACGAAAAAGCACTACGACAAACTCGCCCAGAAATACGGTGTCAGCAACGAGCAGTTGAAAAAAGCGATTCACGAAATCGAGAAACTCAACCCGAAACCAGGCGGCTCGTTCGCAGGCAGCAGCCGACTCACCGAAACCGTTGTGCCCGATTTTGCGATTCGCATCAACAACGGCGAACTCGAACTCACGCTTAACGGACGTAATGCACCTAGCTTGCACGTATCGCGCGATTACCAAGAAATGATGCAGACATACAAGGTTTCTCGCGATAAATCGTCGCAACAAAAAGAAGCCGTGCAGTTCATCAAACAAAAACTCGATGCAGCAAAATGGTTTATCGATGCCATCAAGCAACGCCAAGAAACGCTGTTTGTAACCATGAACGCCATCATGCATTATCAAGAAGAATACTTCTTAGATGGCGATGAAACCAAACTGAAACCGATGATTTTGAAAGATATCGCCGATTTAGTCGGTCTTGATATCTCAACCGTTTCGCGCGTGGCCAACAGCAAATACGTGGAAACGCCTTACGGAACGAAACTCATCAAAGAGTTTTTCTCCGAAGCCATGAAAAACGATCAAGGTGAAGATGTTTCAACCATCGAAATCAAAAAGATTTTGCAAGACGTAATCAGCGAAGAAGACAAACACAAACCGTTACCCGACGATCAGTTAGCCGAAATTCTCAAAGAACGCGGCTATCCTATTGCGCGCCGAACCATTGCAAAATACCGCGAACAACTCGACATTCCCGTGGCGCGTATGCGTAAGAAAATGTAATGAATCAGCAGCTAAAAAAAGCACTTCGCAACATCCTAATCGGATTTTCATACGTGTTCCATCCGCTGTTTACGCCGCTATTTGCCGTTACTTTCTACGATTTTTTTATTGGCATCAATTATCCTGCCGAGGCTAAATACCTGTTTTACATTCAAATAATTTTGGTTACGGTGTTTATTCCGCTAACCGTTTATTTCTTACTGCGATCTTACAAAAAAGTAGAGTCTATTATGTTGGCAAATGTCAACCAGCGTAAAATGCCTCTAGCTATTCATAGCTTATTGGTGTTTATTTTATTGAAAAATACGGTTTCGGTTGAGTTTGGCTTACCGTTGTACTACTTTTTCTTAGGAACTTTAATCAGTACGCTGTTGGCTTTAGTGGCCACTTTTCTAGAATTTAAAGTTTCGTTGCACCTCACTGCTACAAGCGGTCTGGCAACTTTTGTTGTAGTAACTTCCTTGTTTTTTCAGGTAAACTTATTGCCGGTAATTGCAATGCTTTTGTTTTCTATCGGTGCTGTAGCCACATCGCGACTCCTCATGAAAGCACACACACCAAGCGAATTACTCGCGGGTTTAATCGTCGGAACAGCGCCGCAATTACTGCTATTATTTTGGTTTTAAGACGGTTAGCGAAGCCTTTCTACAAAATATAAAACATCAAACCTAAATTTAAGGTCGTTAAGTCAATGCGTCGGCCATCAATTTGCGCGTTACGGAATAAAGGTTGCGAGCCGTAATACGCGTAAAAATTCCAGGTATTGTAGCCTGCCGAGAGGTATGGACCAAATTGCCATTTTCGAAAATCCCGATTATTAATAACCGTAACCGTTTCGTTTCCAACGAATTTGGTTTTCGAAAAAACTAAATACGAGGCTTTAAAACCGGCATAAAACCGCCAAAACTTGTGCGACTCCGGCGTTGAATTTCGAAACCGAATTTCGAGCGGAAACTCCAGTAAAACTTGTTCCATTTTATTCCGATCGTAATTCACATCTTGTAAAATCACATAGTTTCGCATGCCATCAAACTCGCTAACTTGTAAATCGTGGTGGTATTTGTTGTACGAAATGCCCATACCGGCGGCTACAGCAAATGTTCGCTTTTTGTTCAGCGGAAAATCGCGCAGAAAACCGCCGCCAAAACCGGGCGATACACCGTTTTGCGAATATCCGTCAGGCATTTGTCTCACCAAATTGTAAGTAATACGCAGGTAAAATTGGTCTTCGCGATACAACGAATCAACTTTCGAGTAAAAGGTCGTGTCGGCAACCGTCGTCGGAAGCTCCTGCGCGGCTGCTACAACGCTGCAAAAAATAAAAAGTAAAAAATAGCGAAGTCGCATAATTCCTGTCGGTGTAACCATGTTATAAGCGAAGATATTACATTTATGCGAGCGTTTCCAAGCTATTTTTACGATTTTAGGTCGCTTATTTGGGCAACTGCCCGGCAAACGTTCGCTGGAAATACCTGTGCCGGTCACCGCGCTTTCCAAGTCAAGGTGCGCTAAAAAAACAACAACAGCTACACGTCTTATAGCTTCCGTTGGTCGCTACAATCCGCGTGCTGTTGTACGTTTTTTTACGCGCACGCTTGCTTTTCCAATCGCTGTTGCAGAAAAATCGTGTTAACGTGTGTGCATAAAAAATCGAGAAAAATGTAGCTCAATTGCCATGAACCCCAGATTAATTCGCAATTCAAACGATCTTTAACTATATTACAATCGATCTAAAAAGTAGGTCAAAAAAATCTCTTTGCTCCCTTTGAAAAAATACATGATTTGAATTAAAGTCTTCAATGCTTTCTTGTCCTTTCCAATGTTTCAATTGGTTGTAAGGGGTATTAGAAATTATGAATGAATTTAGTTCAATGTCCGGGTCATTCAATTTTTGTTGAATACTTGTCTTGATTGTTTTATGTAATTGAATTTTAGGGTCTGTCAAACCTTGAATTTGTCTAAGTCCTTTAGGGTCAATAAATGAAACGTATTGCTTGTTGCCTATGACAAGCCAAAGGATAAAGTCAGGGAAAAAGTTGTTTGCCTCAAAAAAGCCAATACCTTTTTTACTCATGTTTCTCAATAAGTACAGTTTTTTGTCTTTAAAGAACTCCGTATTGGTGTTAAAATATTGTTTTAGGTCTTCAACTAAATCTCTTTCGCCTTTATTCAAAGGAACCGGTTGTATTTTTATTACTTCTTCATATCTGCCTTTGTCAATATAAATTAAAGGCTGATAAAGATGAAGATTGGCATACAAAGCCTCAAAGTCATTGTCGATTTTGAAGTTTTCCTGAAATTCTTTTTTGCGAACTACTTCCTTTAATTCTTTAATCTTTCCGATTAGCCTGTCCTCTGTCTTTTTAACAAGAAAGTTGTATTCTGCTTCAAAATTTGGATGTGTGCTATCAATAAATGCAACTTCTATCTTGTCGCTGTAAAACTTGTTTTTCTGATAGTTATAAAGTCTTTCTACAAATGATTTCAAAAGTGTAAGAGCCAATTCATGCCAAAGCTTTACTTTACTGTAATCAGTTAATTCAAGTTCGCTGGAAGGAATTAGTAAGGTGTACCATTCCGAACTTTGAAGAATATCTTTTAATGCTTCAATGGATAGGTTTACATTATACCAACTGCGTTCATTTTTGAACTTCTGTATTTCAAAATAGATTTTATTCCAATCTAAAAAGGCAATATGAATATTTTCAAGTTTACCTTCTTCCACTGTTACTACGGTTGAAACATTTGTGGTTTTAGAACTTTTTAATACCTGGACTTTCGGATACCAATCCACTATCACTGGCGGAACTTTTTCGGTTATTACAGCATCCACCAAAACATCACGTTTAAAATTGGAGCCATCTTTAACCTTGATGTATTTCAGCTTTTTCTCCGACAAATCTGAAATGGTCGGCAAAATGTCAATGGTAATTTTTTCAAAATCAGAATCAGTTGGCAAGCCTTCTTCTTCCAAGTAATCTTTGAATTGCTGCATGTAATCGGCTCTTAAACCGAAAATATTCAGCGTTTCAAGGATGGGTAATACTTCAGGAATGTATTCAGGTTTTAAACTGGCATCTAATGCTGTACTGCGTTTCAATGAAAATTTATAGCCTTTCAATCGTACACCTCTACCAAATAACTGAATGATTTCAGAACCTTCGCCTCGACCAATATTCAACAAGCCCATTGTGCTTACCCGCCAACTGCTCCAACCTTCACTGAATTTTTTTGAACCTATTAGAATATTTACTTTACTGCTTTTGCTATTGATGTCGTGAAATAATGAACTGGAAAAATCTCTTTCACCTGTGTTCATTTTGTGTGCTTCGCATATTTTTAATAAACCTTTATCGTCACCCACATTAATAACTCCAAAATACTCTCCGTTACCAATGCGTAAACCAATTTCTCCCTCTTGTCCTTTAAGGTTGTCTACATGCAAGGAAGCTCCAGCAACATCTGAATTGAAAACTTCTTTTAGAACATCCTGAAAAACAAACTGTGCTGATTTTCCTGATTTACGGATTTCTTTAAAAGCATTTCTAAAAATGGAATGTCCTAATTCATTATTCAAACCATCTTTGGCTTCTAATAATAATTTAATTCGTTCGATAGATTGTGCGTCATTCTTTGCAAAAGCCTCAATGAATTTTAATACTTCCACCACATCAGAAGCCGTTTCTTTGCTGATACTTTTGGTTACTTTACCACCTACAAAAATCGCTAATGGTTTATCAATCAAAAATGGTTCTATGGCTTTTCCATGCTCTTTGAAAACCAATAACTGTTCATAGAACGAAAGTAAACTGGCAGTCAAATAAAGAACAACACGTTCTTCTTTTCCCGGTTCATGCCATTGTTCATTTAGGTTTAAAATTTGATAATCTTTTCCATAACCATCATTATAGAAATAGCGATAGGAATAGTCAAATAATGTTGCCTTTCCATATTCATCAATCAATGCTTTTTGTTTTGCACCAGATAAAGCATGTACTGCCTGACCAAATGTGGCTGAATACTCGAATGAAAAACCTGTTTCACACAAACGGTTTCGTTTGTCTTTCCATTCTGTACCACCTGCACCTCTGTGTCCTTCATCTACTAAAACCAAGTTGTTACCTTCAAATGCTTCAACTGCAACCGTTTTATTGCCGCTTGTTTCTTCGAGTTTGTGAATGTCAATGATTTCAATTTTCTGCCCTGAAAATAAAGAGCCGCCTGATTTATCAAACAATTCCGCTTCCATGCCTGACTGACCAAACTCCTTTAAATGCTGTTTAGAAAGTCCTTCATTGGGAGTTAGCACAATAATTCTGTTCAGCGATTTTTCAAGATTGTGTTGACTTAAGTAATACCTATACTGCAAAATGTTTACATGCATCAATAAGGTTTTACCTGAACCTGTTGCATTCCAATAAGCAAGCTTATTTAAATCATTAATAATAGTTTCTAATTTGAATTCATTGATCACTTTAAAATCATTGCCATGTTTGCCGTGATTGAAGTCTAAAAAAGTATTTAACTCACTTTTTAAGGCGGTTTTATCGCTGAAGTATTTGTCTAAATAGATTTCTGTAAAAAGCAATGCCAAATACTGAAAATATTTCCATTTGATGGGTTCTGTCCTTTTCTCTGAAATTGTTTGGGTATGAGAAAAAATATTTTGATCATATTGAAGTAATAATTCCTTGGGAAGATTTGCATTGCTGTAGAACCTTGCGACCAAAGCATGATGGAAATGGGAAATGTTATTCTCGTCATACCCTTCCAACGATGAATCTTTTAAATCAGATGACAATGCCTCCAAATCTGTTACCCCAAACAGATTGAGTATATATTTATTAAGTACGAGTGATGAACTGAGTTTTGCCATTAAATTCTATTTAGAAAATCCCATTCTGAAATCCATGTAGATTTATCAACCAACTTAATTAATTCGATAAAGTCGCTTTCAATAGAAAAATTGACACCATGCTTATCAATTGTTTGTTTAACGACATTTTCAACGTCATACTTATCCATAATTTTATGGTACTCTTCTTTCGCAATTGTTTCATCAAAATAGTTTCGAACATAACTTACAAAAGTGTGTTCATCCATATTTACAGCTCTCTGACCAAAGACTTGAGCTGTTTTTTCAACCTTACTGTTTTTATATCTATAATAGGTGTTTTTATGAAATTCATCATTGAATTTAGCTTTTAATGTTACATCATAATTCAAATAATTCGATTCTAAATCATCAAAAATGTCTTGCTCGCTGACAATTGTTGCTGTTGCTTTTTCTATCAGTTTTGATAATAGTTTCGCTGTTTTTCTCAAATCAGAAAACAATGTTGCCTCGAAAGTATAAGAGTTTGCACAATAAGTATCAATACCTAATTTTTCTTTGAATTTTTGAGTAAATAAGTCTTTGTGCTCGTTTGATAATTCATCTTTGTCAAAAACTAAAACAGATTTGTCCCAAAGGCTTGTTCCATTTTTAAGACCTGAAAATACAGCCTTGTAAGAAAGTATATTTTCGAATACTTCACTTATACCCCCCAAAACCCAAAACATGTATTTTTTTCTGTTGTTCAATTGTTGGTTGAGCAAAATTCTGAACACTTTTGCGTCATCCTCACCTTCCACAAAAACGAGTCTATCTGCTTCCAAAGCATTTATAAAATCCAACCCCGTGGTATTACCAATGGAACGAATTACAGGAGATAAATTACTTGGCATTATACCTTTGAAATGCAAGCCTAGATGACCTGAGTCAATATTAAAATGAATACTTCTTATTTCTCCAGTAGGTTTTCCTTCCAAATGAAACACTTGATAAGGTGCAGCACTTCTAATTAATGATTCATTGTGTGTAGATAAAAATGTTTGCACTCCGCTACCGTATTTATTGAATACTTCGACTAATCTTCGTTGAATATCTCTGTGGATATGACTATCCGGCTCATCAAGTAAAACAATATTCAAATCCGTCTTATTTTCTGATTTCAAATGAATATTCAGAAGAATGCCGATTATTTGTAATGTACCACTTCCAAGTAGGGATAAGTCTTTAAATACGTCTTTAGAACCTACTCTGAAAAGAATAATTGCTTTAGCATCTTTTTGGATATTAGTTTCGGATTTAAATTCGATTTTTTTCTCTGAATTGTAAAGAACATAATTCAAATCATTAAGAAAAGCTTCGTTAAGAGTGGCATCGAGTCCACTAATAATTCTGTAAAGCCTGTTTCTTAATACAGTTTCGGATTTTCGTACTAATAGCTGCTCTTTAATGATAGGATCGGTTACAAAAGCTTCTTCAAGATTTATCTGTGCGACAGGCGTACTATAAATTAATGATATTGGATTGGGTAAATTAGCAAAATAATCATTGAATGCTCTGTGATCATAGATGCTATAATTTTGTAAAGCAATAACATAGTTACTACCAGAACTTGATATGGTGAATGGAATACAAAGTTCTAGGTTTTCTTCATCTATTAGCGTTAATGCTAACAAAACTTCATTCTTTTTTACTCTTTGGTGAAATATATCCTCAAAATTGGGACTTCTCACCGAATTGATCTCATTGAACGGGAAGTACTTATTATAAGAAGGGCCTAATACATAATCTCCTCTTTTGTAGCCTTTTTCTCCTCTTTTGGCCTCAGAAATAAGTTTAGTAAAACACTCTTGCCAAAGTGATAAAGCCTCCAAAACCGTTGTTTTTCCTGAGTTATTTACCCCTGTTAGTATATTCAAGTCCTTGTTGAAATACAAGGTAATGTCCTTAATGGACTTGAAATTCTTGATTTGAAATTTATGTATATGCATATACTTCTATTTTTTAATTCATTTCAAACATTTTCTTCCCAAACTCTTCTTCAATCAATACCACTTTCCAGCGTTCGTCACCGGTTTTTAGGTTTTCTACGTTGTTGTCGCCATTTACGTAGATGCGGTCAAACTCGGCATCGAGTGGGTTGTATTTACTCTTTTCTAGGAATTGGTTGAGGGCTGTACTATTGTGTTGGGTGCAATCTCTCCATACTACCAGTATTTTTTCTCCGGCTAAATTTTTTACCTGTTACCACTACATAGCCTTCTTTGGGTTTGGCATAACTTTCAACAACCAACCCAATCAGGTAATTGAAGGTTTCAACCAAATCTACTTTGGTAGGTTGCAGCTCGTTGTTTTTGGTAATATTTAAGTAGCAGTTAAACGGATTTTCAAACCACTCCAAATTGAGCAAACTTTCTTTTGCCTCTACATCTAACATATAGTTGAGCATATAGCCTTCTTTAAAGGTAGGGTTCATTTGTAAAGCCTGTTGTTGGGTTACGGTTTGTTTTAAAGCCAAGTTGTTGAGTGTATCTTCATAACTCTCCAAACGCATGTATTTAAAACAATGACTGATACCTTCACGGCTAACAGGCTTGCCTTCTTTCCAGTCTTTGCTGTAGATTACTTTTTGTATGCGGGGTTTTGTAACAATGTTAAAGTATTCCCCCATTTCAACTAAAATATATTTTCGTTTTCCGTTATCCTCTCTATTCAAACTAATTATTGAGTGACCCGTTGTGGCGGAACCTCCAAAGAAATCTAGAATAGTACTATTTGATTCAATATTTAAAGCCTTTATACAATCTTCTACTAAGCTTTTTGCCTTTGGAAAATCAAAAGGCTTCTCATTAAATAGTTCTTTTAATTCTGCAGCACCATAGTTTGCTGATGCATATTCCTTTTTGTCCCACCAAGTTGTGGGCAATGAACTTTCATCTAATCTTGTCTTAAAATCGATACTTACTTCGCCATCAGAATTCTTTCTTACTCTATATTCAGATAATTCATTTGGAACTCTTGCATTCCCTCTTTGCCAATTTTTTTCTATTATTCTGTCACCTTGTTTGATAGTCGGATAGACAATTACTTCACCATCTCGAGGTTGTTCAAGTAAATCGTACTCATTACTTTCATTATTCCATACCATTTCAGGAATTCTAATTTTGTTTTCATCAGCATTTGCAAATATTGGATAATACAACTTTGGCCTATCTTCCCTTTTATCATTGTTCCCTGACCTTATAAAATTTGCCCAAGCAAAACGACCATTTTCATCTTCCTTTGGATATCTTGCCAATCTTTGTTCAGTTAAGTCAAGACTACCCGGCACTGATTTTTCGGATTTTCCATAAAACAAAGCATATTCATGTGCTGGAGCAAATNTGTCGAAGGCCGGTGCCTGAGCTTGTCGAAGGCTAATGGAGATTTTTGTATTAAGACTTGAGTCCCGATAGCTATCGGGATAGTTCCGATAGCTATCGGAATCGTAACGTTCACCCTTTTACGTATCATCTTCCCAACCTAACCCACGTATCATTGGTGCCTCAGCTCGTAGAAGGCAGCTTGTCGAATGCAGCGTTGCGTACATCGTGAAAAACTTTGTGAGACATTGTGCTCAATTTTCGCTTCTTTCCATTTTTTCCATTTTTTCCATTTGCCGCTGCCCCCGGGTGAGCGACAGCAGCGGCATCCTTTGCGGCGCTACGGAATTTCCACAATGCGTTCGCCGGAAAGATACAGCGGATGGCGCGACGGCGGTTCGGTGATCCGTTTGCGAAGCGATATGCTTGCACCGCCGGCACCCCCAAAACAGACAATGAATTAGCCTCTAAAATGACTAGAAAATTGTTCTCTTTTTAAGTTTGCGAACGGTTGCATTTTTACATTTTTTGCAGTTTTCCATAATCGAAAACTAACTGACAAAAAGCTACTACGCCAAGTTTGAAAGAACTGTCGTCGAGCATAAACTCGGGTGTGTGGTGTGGTCCTGCTGTTTTTGGATCTTGTCCTTTGGGCATACCGCCGAGAAAAAAGAAAAGTCCGGGAACCTTTTCCGCGAAGAACGAAAAGTCCTCCGAACCGGTTTTTGCGGGAATCAGTTTTACCTTTTCGGCACCGGCAGCCTTTTTCAGGCTGGGTAGCATACGCTCGGTTAGTGAAACATTATTAAACGTAACGGGATACTTCACTGAAAACGGAAGTTCGACCAAAGCGGTAGCTCCGGCAGCTTCGGCAGTTTTTTCGGAAATTTCACGTATGCGTCTGTAAATTAGCTGCTCATCGGCTTCGGTAAACGCACGTACGTTGCCAATCAGTTCTACTTGTTCGGAAATGATGTTGTGTCTGTTACCTCCGTGGATCGCGCCAACAGTAACTACCGCGGCATTTTCAGTAAGGTTTACGTTGCGACTCACAATGGTTTGGAGCGCAGTTACAATTTGTGCCGCAACGGGAATCGGATCAACAGCTAACCAAGGTTGCGAGCCGTGGCTGGGTTTTCCTTTTACGGTAATTTTAAAATCGCCCACGCCGGCCATAATTCCGGCTGGTCGGTAGGTAATTGTACCGGTTTCGATCATCGAATCCATGTGTAATCCAAAAACAACATCTACTTTCGGATTTTCGAGCACACCTTCTTTAACCATCAGCTTTGCACCGCCTTCTTCGCCTTTTGGCGTTCCTTCTTCGGCGGGTTGAAAAATGAATTTTACTGTTCCCGCCAGTTCATTTTTCATGGCAGCGAGTACTTCGGCAACACCCATTAAAATGGCTACGTGCGCGTCGTGTCCGCATGCGTGCATTACCGCTGTCTCCGCTCCGTTGTATTGCGCACGTACTTTGGAGGCAAATGCTAGGTTATTTCGTTCCTCGACGGGAAGCGCATCCATATCGGCACGCAGCGCAATCACCGGTCCGGGTTTTGCGCCTTTCAAAATTCCCACAACACCTGTAACGGCCACTCCGGTTTTTACTTCGATGCCGAGCGCTTGTAAATGAGCTGCAATAAGCGCCGCCGTGCGTACTTCGCGATTTCCTAGTTCTGGATTTTGGTGAATATCCTGACGCCAGGCAATTACTTTCGATTCGATTTCGGAAGCTCTCCGATTGAGTTCGTCGGTAAGCTTATTCTTTTGTCCATAAACTGTGGAAGTGAAAAAGGCTAAGACAAAAAGCAGACACAGATTTTCTTTGATGTTCATAAAGACTTGTTTTCAAATAGGTACAGGTGAGCGAGATTGATCAATTCAACTAGATTCACATTGAGAGTCAAATTTAGGCTAAAAGAACATGACTTGTTGGATCTGTGGAAACTGATTTTCGGACGTAAATAGCTCAGAAAGCCGATTACTTTTCGTTTTAAGAGTTGAGCTGGTAAATTCTTTGAGAAGCTTTTCCGGCTGTTCGCTATAGTCCGCAAAAAATACGCCTCGTTCAGTCGGCAGGTGTTGGGCTTCTTGGGTCGCCCACACGTACCGCTTCACGTAGCCGTATTTTTCTTACGGGCTGCCGCTACCATCCGGGCTAGGGCATACGTTACTAACGTTTGGTGGAAAAATACCTATAAGTAGGTAGTTTTGGGAGAAGCGAATCCCGTAAATTAGCAAAAGACAAAAGGCAAAACAAGTGTCCAATTTAATAGATTCAAAATACGTATAAATTTTTTGATGTAATGGATTGTTATTGAATAATTTAACGGCGTTTTTAAAAATTGAAAAAGTTGCAGGGACTTCGCCAATTGTAAAGTTATCCACAAGCTTAAAATGACAGACACGAAAAACTGGAAAATTGACACTTCTCTTCTGATAGCTTACAAAAAAAGCGATTGGACAGACGACTCCTTTTCAGAAACAGGTGACGGAAAATATGGCGTTTACATCTATAATATTGACGAATGGAGAATGATGTCTTACGCTGGACTAATAGCCATTTATGCTGACAAGAACAACACAAAACCGTTAGTTAACTCGGCTGACACATGGATATGGTATGACAACGAAAAGACTTTTGACTACGCTCAACTTTCGGACTGTTTTATCTTCAGGAAACCCGCATATAATGAATATTCAACAAGACCTGACTTTCCATTTATTCTAATTAAGCCAACAGAAAAAGTATTTGGTTTTATTGAGTGGGACGCAACTTCAATTTATTACGGTTTTACTGAATTGCAAAATGGTAAACTGACAGTTAAAGAAGTTCATCCGAAAGACTTGGAAAATCTAAATAGACCAAAAAGAACAAACGAAATTATTGACTTGAACAACATCGACTGGTATCACATTAAGGATTTTGACAAAGCTTTAGAAATATATCATAGAAAGACGAAAAAGCCTGTGCATAACAGGACCTTGCCAAAAGCGAGACGGACGTGGTGGTAGAAATTTTTCGGCTCCTAAGAAACTTATTGGTAGCTTGATAGGTAAGTGCTCCGAAAGTATTGCTATTTGTAATAAAGAAAACGTTATGCTTCATACTGCCCAACAGTTTCACCAGCGTTGGGGTGACAGTAATTATGTTCTATATCATTTAGGGTTGACTTGACTCAAAGCCCACATCAGCTTGACAATCTTTGTTCAGCTTTTATAGATTTTTTGTTCTTTTGGTTTTCAATTTAGAATTTGAATCGGGTGGAGTTTTGCTCAAGTCATATGCAAGTGGGCAAAACACACAATTTGACAATCACTTCAACTTGACAAAAACTGTTAAGCAGAACGACACACAACTAAAATACATTAAAAATGTGTACTGTTTCAGAAAAATTAAAACTTTGCACTTGCAAGACTGAAAATGTTGAGCGGCTTAAACATTATTGGACTTTAAAAAGACCAACAGAGAAATCACATTTTGTTGTTGGTGAAATGATTTTACCCGCAAACATTGGTGAGACAACTAACAAAATAAATCAGAATACAATCCTTAAGCTGCTTAACAAAGGAAATTGCTTTGACATAGAATTGCAACATAAAGAGAATGATATTTTAGAGTTGCATTTTACATGTAAAGGTCACCTGGAAAAAGATTTGACATTAAACTTTTATGGAGATTTTTTAGCTTATACTTTTAAATTTAAAAAAGGAAAGTGGAAGAAAGATTATTATGACCCATTTAAAAGAGACTTTGCAGAAGTTCAAAAAGGAAAAATTGTTAGACCGTTTTCAAAACAAAACAATTGATATGAAGAAATACGGCACTTAACAAGTGGTTTTGTGCTAGTGTGGTAGACGAACAAAAGCTCAACATTAGTAATACTATTAAACTTGTGTTCCAGCTTGACAGAACTCTAATGAACTTTTGTACCTAACTCTGTTCTCCGCAAACGCTCCCGACTTTGAGGTTACCTTTAAAATACGATGCACCAACGAGCCTAAGTGCATGACACAAAACGCCAACAAACAACCAAACCGCTTCCGCAACGCAGCGGTTCCTTTTTCTTTCCCTTCTTTCGCTTCTTTCCCTTCTTTCGCTTCTTTTGCTTTTTTCAATCTCTTCCCCGGGTGAGCGACAGCAGCGGCATCCTTTGCGGCGTTATGGTATTTCCACCAGGCGTTTGCCGGAAAGATTTAGCGAATGGCGCGACGGCGGTTCGGTGATCCGTTTGCGAAGCGCTATGATTGCACCGCCGGCACCCCCAAAAAATCATGAATTTAATGTAGTTATCCCTCGAAAATATCTCCAGCGGGATAGGGTGCGCGAATTTTCACTTCGCTTTTAGCAACCGGATGCACAAATGTGAGCTCTCGCGCGTGTAAACTTATGCCACCGTTCGGGTTGGAACGCTTGGCACCGTACTTTAAATCGCCTTTAATGACCATGCCGCAAGCCGCCAACTGGGCCCGAATTTGATGATGCCTGCCCGTTTCTAACTGTATTTCCAACAAACTGTAGTTGGTATATGCGCGAAGCAATTTGTAATGCAAAACGGCTTTTTTGCTGTTAGTAACCTCTTTTTCAAAGGCTTTGCTCGTATTGTTTTTTTCGTTACGAACCAAAAAATGCGTTAACGTAGCGGCTTCTTGCTGCGGCTTTCCTTCGATTAAACAATGGTAAACTTTCTCCGTTTCACGACTGCTAAAAAGGGCGTTCATTCGAGCTAAAGCCTTCGAAGTTCGCGCAAAAACAACCACGCCCGAGGTAGGTCGGTCTAAGCGGTGCACCACACCCGCAAACACAGCTCCAGGTTTCTGATATTTAGTGGCAATGTAGTTTTTTACGGCATCCAACAAAGTTTCGTCGCCGGTTTTATCACCCTGAACTAAGTCGCCACAACGCTTGTTAACCGCCAGCAAATGATTGTCTTCGAACAAAACATGCAAGTTCGAACCGTCTGCAGCCGTTTTCATTAATACTGTTCTCCGGCGTTTGGAAAATCAACCGACTTCACATCCGAGACGTACTGCGAGATTGCAGCCGTCATTTGATCGTATAAATTGAGGTAGCGACGTAAAAATCGAGGTGAAAACTCATTATTCATGCCCAACATATCGTGAATGACGAGTACTTGGCCATCGACATCGCTTCCAGCACCAATACCGATCACAGGAATGCTAATGCTTTCGGCTACGCGTTTGGCGAGTTCTGCCGGGATTTTTTCGCATACTAATGCAAAACAACCCAGCTTTTCGAGCATGATGGCATCCTCAATGAGTTTTTCGGCTTCGGCGTTTTCTTTCGCACGAACGTTGTAGGTTCCGAATTTATAGATGGATTGTGGTGTAAGTCCTAAATGTCCCATGACGGGAATACCCGCATTAAGTATTTTCTTGATTGAATCTTTTATTTCGCTGCCGCCTTCGAGTTTTACGGCGTGTCCGCCACTTTCTTTCATGATGCGAATGGCCGAACGCAACGCTTCTTTCGAATCCGATTGGTAACTTCCGAACGGTAAATCTACAACGACTAAGGCGCGATTGATGGCACGTACTACCGACGAGGCGTGGTAAATCATTTGATCGAGTGTAATCGGTAGTGTGGTTTCATGACCTGCCATAACGTTACTGGCCGAATCGCCTACCAAAATGACGTCGATCCCCGCTGAATCTACGATTTTGGCCATAGTGTAATCGTAGGCAGTGAGCATGGATATTTTTTCGCCCTGACTTTTCATTTCAATCAGCGAACGGGTGGTAATTCGTTTGTAGTCTTTTTTAGCAACCGACATAGCACAAAATTTAAGTCGCAAAGTTAGCTAATTCGCGATACTGTAGTCATCAAATTTCACGCTATTAAGATATATTTGCCGAAAGTACTATTACTATGAAAAAGTTGTTTTTGTTTGCCGTTTTGTTTGCGAGTTCGGCTTCGTTTGCGCAAGATTCGGCTAGTCCGGAAAAAATTGTCGAATGGTTTTTTTCGGGTTTGAATCAGAAGACACCCGCCATCATGCGTCCGTTATTGTTGAATGAATCCGTTAACTTCGATACGTTGATGTATATAAATGGTGAACCTAAAGTTGTTTCGAGAGGTGCAACTGATTTTTTGAATGAGTTTTCGAATATTCCTCAAAGTATCAAGTTAGAAGAGCGTATTTCGAATGTTATTGTTCGCAACTACGGACAAACTGCCGACGTTCACATGGATTATGAGTTTTATGTAAACGATACGTTGCAGCACAGCGGTCGAAATTACTTTTTCCTCGTTGCTGTTGACGGTCAATGGAAAATTGCCCACACGTACGATACGCGAAAGTCTGCGAAATAAGAATTAGCAGTCGGCAATATTCACAGCCACTGCCAACCCACCTTCGGAAGTTTCTTTGTATTTGGAATTCATGTCTTTGGCCGTTTGCCACATGGTATTGATGACTTTATCCAAAGGAACTTTTGCATTTTTAGCATCGGTTTCTAGGGCGAGTTCCGCGGCGTTAATCGCTTTTATTGCACCCATGGTATTTCGCTCGATGCATGGAATTTGAACCAAACCGCCTATCGGA
This sequence comes from Flavobacterium aurantiibacter, assembly GCF_002251775.1. GTDB lineage: Bacteria > Bacteroidota > Bacteroidia > Flavobacteriales > Flavobacteriaceae > Flavobacterium > Flavobacterium aurantiibacter. The sequence continues at coordinate 38,954 of NZ_NOXX01000228.1, read as the reverse complement.
TCGCAGGTTAACCCCAAATGATGCTCCATCGCAATTTCTGCTGCCATGAGCACTTGTTCGGGTGATCCGCCCATTAATTCGCATAACGCGGCTGCGGCCATGGCCGATGATACGCCAATTTCAGCTTGGCAGCCACCCATTGCCGCCGAAATCGTTGCGCCTTTTTTGAAAATACTGCCTACTTCGCCGGCAACCATTAAGAATTTCTTTACTTCATCGTCGCCTGCTTGGTGGTTTTCGATAACCATATAGTACATCAACACGGCAGGAATCACGCCCGCCGAGCCATTTGTAGGAGCTGTAACCACACGACCTAAAGCCGCATTAACTTCGTTGACAGCCAAAGCAAAGCATGACACCCATTTTAAAATTTGGCGAAATTTAACTTCGGTTTTACGAATGGTTTGCAGCCATTCTTGCGGATTATTGTATTGTCCGTTGCCCAATAAATTCTGATGCATATCGAACGCGCGTCGCTTTACATTCAAACCGCCGGGTAAAATTCCGTCGGTATGGCAGCCAATATACATACATTCGAGCATGGTATTCCAAATTCGGAGCAACTCGCTGTGCACCAGTGCTTCCGGGCGCATAGAAATCTCATTTGCATACACTACCTCCGATATTTTTAGCTGATGCTCACTGCAATAATGCAATAATTCAACTGCGGTATCGATCGGGTAGGGGAACGCACAGGTAAAATCGGTGCTGTTTTCGTTGTTTTGTTCTTCTTTTACAACAAACCCGCCGCCAATCGAATAAAAAGTTGATGCGTATGCGTCGCCATTTTCTTTAAATGCGGTGAATGTGAGGCCGTTTGCATGAAAGGGTAGGAAGTTCTTATGAAATACGATATCTGTAAGAAATGAAAATCCGATTGTCTTTTCATTTCCCAGCTGCAAAGTCTGGCTGTTTTGGATGTCTGTAATGATACTTCCGATGTTTTCAACAGGAATGTATTCTGGGTCTTGTCCGCTCAATCCGAGCATAACTGCTAAATCTGTTGCGTGGCCTTTGCCGGTAAGAGAAAGTGAGCCGTATAAATCAACTTTCACGGCGAAGGTTTCAGCGAAGAATCCATTTGCGCGAATTTCACTTAAAAACTTTTCGGCAGCACGCCAAGGCCCAAGTGTGTGCGAGCTTGAAGGCCCAACACCAACTTTGAGCATATCGAAAACAGAAATGCACTTATCCATGACGCAAAGTTAGCGCGAAATCGTTTGCGTACGGTCGGGTCCTACCGAAATAATTTTAATCGGAACGCCGACTTCAGCTTCGATAAATGAAACGTAGTCTTTTAATTCGGTCGGTAAATCGCTGTATTCGGTAAGTCCAGTAAGGTCGGCATGCCATCCTTTGAAACTTTTATAAACCGGACTCACGTTTTCTTCTTCGATGTTGTAGGGTAGGTGGTCGATGATTTCGCCGCGATACTTGTAAGCTGTACACACTTTAAGCTCTTCAAAACCAGAAAGTACGTCGCCTTTCATCATCATGAGTTGGGTAACGCCATTTATTTCAACGGCATATTTCAGAGCAACGAGATCGAGCCAGCCGCAACGACGTTTACGTCCGGTAACCGAACCGAATTCGTTGCCAATTCGCGCCATAGTTTCGCCCACTTCGTCGAAGAGTTCTGTGGGAAAAGGTCCGCTGCCTACACGTGTCGTATAAGCTTTGAAAATTCCGTAAACGTCTTTGATTTTATTAGGAGCGATTCCCAATCCGGTACAAGCGCCGGCAGCCGTAGTATTCGAAGAAGTTACAAACGGATAGGTACCGAAGTCAACGTCGAGTAAACTTCCTTGAGCACCTTCGGCTAAAATCGATTTGCCGTCTTTTAGCGCTTGAAAAAGATAGGCTTCGCTGTCGATGAATTGCAGTTTTTTTAATGTTTCGATGGCTTCGAAAAATTCGTTTTCCATTTCAGCCAAGTTGTACTGAATGGAAACGTCGTAGAATTTAATCATTGCCTCGTGTTTATCGGCGAGATTTCGGTAACGTTCTTTAAAATCGTCGAGTTCTAAATCGCCGATTCGCAAGCCATTACGTCCGGTTTTATCCATGTACGTTGGTCCGATGCCTTTGAGTGTCGAACCAATTTTTGCTTTGCCTTTTGAGGCTTCGGATGCCGCATCTAGCAAGCGATGTGTCGGTAAAATCAGATGTGCTTTGCGCGAAATGATCAGTTTGTTGTAAATGTCAATTTTGAATTGTTCCAAACCTTCGAGTTCTTTTACAAAAACCACGGGATCGATAACAACACCGTTTCCGATGATGTTGACCGCGTTTTTGTGGAAAATTCCGCTTGGGATGGTTCGTAATACGTGCTTGATTCCGTCGAATTCGAGCGTGTGTCCGGCGTTTGGTCCACCTTGGAATCGAGCAATAATATCATACTTTTGGGTGAGCACGTCGACAATTTTTCCTTTGCCTTCGTCGCCCCATTGCAAGCCTAACAGTAAATCTACAGACATTAGTTGATTGGGTTATATTCAGTTGTGTTGGGAAGATTCTCTTCCGTAGTTGTTGCGTTTTGAGATTTACGAGTACCGTAAAAATAGAGGGAATGATTGGAAATTTCTACGTCGAAAATCTCTTCAATCGTTTTTTTGATGGTTTGAATGCGCGGATCACAAAATTCGATTACTTCGCCGGTATCGGTCATGATGATATGATCGTGTTGTTTGTCGAAGTACGATTTTTCAAAATACGCTTGAGATTGTCCGAATTGGTGTTTGCGAACCAAGCCACAGTCGAGCAATAGTTCGATGGTGTTGTAAAGCGTAGCGCGACTTACGCGGTAGTTTTTGTTTTTCATTTTGACGTACAAATTCTCGATGTCAAAATGCTCCTGACTGTCGTAAATCTCTTGTAGAATAGCATAGCGCTCAGGAGTTTTCCGGTGCGCGTTTTTCTCGAGATATTTTGTAAAAACGTTTTTTACAATCTCCTGATTCTTGCTGTTGTCTTCGCTTATGAGTGTCATAGTGGCAAAGATAGTAAAATTGAATTTTAGATTAAAGTGTCGAGTTTGTCTCTGTTTACTCAAAATATCACAAAAATTCCATTGTTTATTTTCTTTGTTTTGATGACAAAAAATAACGACGAGGGTAATGGTATTTTTTCTACCTTGCGTTAAAACTTTTGTCTATGAGACTTTCTTTAAACTATATTCTTCTGTTTGCCCTGCTCTCAATTCACACTGTATTTAGTCAAGATGAGCCGCCAAAAATTAATTCTGAAATTAAATCGGTGAAGGTTTTTACCTCGGGCGCTCAGGTAACACGTACCGCACAAATACAGCTAATTGCTGGAAAAAATGCAGTGGTGCTGACGGGATTGAGTCCGCAGATCAAAGAAAACAGCGTTCAAGTTACTACTCCCGATTTTGCCAGTGTAGCTTCGGTTAAAGTACAGCTAGACGTTTTGTCTTCGAAGAAAGTGCGCGATGAGGTTAAAGCTTTGGAAGATCGATTGGAGCGATTGCGAAAACAGCGTAACGACCAACAGGATCTATTGAAAGTGTATAAGAATGAAGAGTCGATTTTATTGAAGAATCAAGCCGTTGCTGGCGAAAATTCGGGATTGAAAATGCCTGATTTGAAAGCTGTTTTAGATTATCAAAAAGCGCAATACACGGAGAATTTACGCAATCAGAGTTTGACGAATGCCGCCATTAAATCGAGCGATAGTTTGTATAGCCTTGTCAATCAACAACTAAATGAAGTTCGCGGTTCGTCGAATAAGCAAATCGGCGAATTACTGCTGAGTTTACAATCCGATCGCGGTGGAAAAGCGCAAATTATATTTACCTATTTTGTAGACGCCGCAGGTTGGGCGCCGGTTTACGATTTGAAAGTAACCGACATCAGCGCGCCGGTGGATCTAACTACGAAAGCTGAGGTCTATCAAAACACGAATGAAGATTGGAAAAACGTACAATTGTCCTTGAGTAGTGGAAATCCGACAGAAAACGCCATAGCGCCGACTTTGCGACCTTGGTATGTTGCTAAAGTTAAACAAGTAGAAAAATTAAGAAGAGCAAAAGCAGACAAAGCTGCTAGCGTTGTTGTGGCGAATAGAACTTATTTTGGTGATGAAGTGCAAGGAACAGTTTATGATACAGAGGGCCTACCGTTGCCCGGCGCAAGCGTATATACAGATGTCGGTAATGGCGTTTATGGCGTTTCGGCTGACTTAGATGGTCGTTACAAAATTAAAATACCAAAAAATGCTAAATCTCTTACTGTGTCTTTTATCGGTTTAGAAAGTTTAACGCTAGGAATTAACTCTGCAAGGATGGATTTTAGACTTCAGGAATCGGCTCAAATGTTGGAAGAAGTTGTTGTTGCTGGTTACGGCAGAAGTGTAAATGACGACGGCGAATTTAAAGTTAAAGAACGAGTAAATGAGGCAAATTTATCCGTGCAAACCACCACTNTCGAGAGACTATCACATTAAGAGGATCGGCATCAACGCGCATGACTTTTACGGATTCGAGCGATACAAACTTAATTACTTCACTGCAAGGTCAAGTTGCCGGTTTGGTGATTAATTCTGGGGCACCTGGAGCTGCAAAAAATATGCGTAGAAAAGTTAGCCTAGCTGAATTGACATCTCAAACCACTACCGTTACTTTCGATGTAAAAGAACCGTTTACTGTTTTATCCGATGGCAATATGTACACGGCTAATTTGAGTCAGCAGGAAATTCCGGCAAGCTATCGGTATTTTAGTGTTCCGAAGTTGGATAAGGCGGCGTATTTAAATGCGGAAATTAGAGATTGGCAGAATTACAATTTACTTCCGGGCGCTGTAAATCTTTATTTTGAAGGCACGTACTTAGGTCAGTCGTTTTTGAATGTTNATATTGCAATATTACGGTTGTTAAAATTCGCGGCTTCTTCTCGACTATTTTTTTGGAAAACGACATGCGGGAAACGATTGCTGCGGCCCGGATGGCAGCAAAAAGCCTTGCCAAGTGCGGCGCGTGCAAAAGCAAAAAACGCAGAGCGACTAGCAGAAGCTACTGCGGTTTTACCTTTTGCCGTGTTGCGGTGGCAAGCTTGGAGCGAACAGCCGGAACAGCCGCCCATAAAAAAAGCACTTGCTAAAAAACAAGTGCCTTTTCAAAACTAACTAACCCAAAATTTTAATTCATATCGAAGCGAATTCCCATGGAAATGTTGCGCTGATCGACAGCATTGTTCTGAAACAACGGATTTAAATCGTACTTGGCATACAAACTTATTTCGCCGTAGCCAATGTACGCGCTGAGTCCGTAGATGAAGTTATTGGTATTCCAATCGCCTTTAGTAACCACTTTTGACTCGTAGCCGTCGGTGTCGAATTTTTGAACCAGCTTAGAGCGTACGTTCAAACCGGTATAACCTCCTAAACCAAGCCGGAAAGAGTTGTGCGAATTAAAAATCTTTTTCCCGTCTTTTTCTTGAGTTCTTGAGAAGTCTAATTCAAAATGCACCGGAAGCACCAAGTTTACGTTTCTAAAGCGCGCATCCTGCTGTTGTACTGGGTTAACTACTAGGTCGGTTGTTTCTCCGTTGTCTACAAAGTAGCGGTTATCCGTTGGTCGCAAGTCGTTGTATTGCAAAGACAAACCGTATTTTAGGTGAAACAGCTGCGAGCTTTTATCCAAGCGTGTGTTGTAGGTAAATCCCCATTCGTAGAAACGTGATTTGTACACGCGAAAATCGGAGTTGGCAATAGAGCCATTGGTAACCACATTGTTGAGTCCGATGGCAAATACAAATTGAGTGGTGGTGCGCAGTTCGCCGTTTTTATTTCTCAAGCTCTTGCTGCTTAATTGAAACTTGTAATTTTTTGTTTTGGTCGAATCGCTTTTAGCGAATTCTGTTTTTCCATCGATTTTGTTCTGTATTAAGCTGTTGCGCTCCTGATCGATTTCGGCGAGTTTCTCGTCTAAACGTGCTGCACTTTCGGTAGCAAGCTGTTTTTTCTTGGTTTCGGCTTCGGCTTCGGTAATGGTTCCGAATGTCAGTTGGTTGTTAACAGCTTCAAGCTGATTAGCGAGTTGCGCTTTTTCGTCGGTTATGGCTTTTTCCATTTTCAACGACAGGTCATTCAGTCTGGAGGTAAAGTCGCTTTGTGCGTAAACTTTGCAAAGTATAGACGCGAGAAATAAGGCCAAGTACAAAGTAATTGATTTCATGGTAGTGTGTATTGATGATTATTTTAGTGTGTTTCGGTTTTGGACAACGACTTTTACTTCGTTGAATCGTTTGGCAACTGCGGCCAACATCTGGTTTTGGTACTGTCGTTCGGTTTCTTGAGAAGCGGCTTGCAGCAAGGCATCGGGATTGGTTTTAAAACGTGTGCGCTTTTTGATTTTTTCAGACAGTGCGGCTACTTGAGCTTCGTCGGAAACGCTTGGAGCTACTTGCTCAATGGCATTTTGTTCGTTTTGCAACTGATTTTCGAAGGTTGCACTGCCGTTTGCATTTGGCGTAGATGTTTGCAGCGGTACAGCAGCCACTGCCTTTGATTGTTGATTGATTGATTTGATTTTTGGATTGATTGATGAATTGAAACTCGGTTTTTGCTGTATGTTTTGATTTACGGTGTCGCTGCTTGCTGTGTCGTCAGAAACGCCAGCTGCTGGTTTTGCTGTTTCAGAAGAAACAACTTGTTTTTCGGGCAAGGCTACATCGACTATTTCTTCCGATTGAAACAGGTAAAAGCTGAATAGTCCGATAAAAACAGCCACTGCAGCAGCAATATTCCAGTACGGAAAAATTTTGCGAACGGGCTTGCTTTCGTTTGCAGTAAGCATGGCGTTTAAGCGATCCCAAGATTCGGGACGAGGCGAGATTTCTCGATTCTCGAGCGCTTTTTTTATTTGATCTTCTAGTTTATGCGGTTTCATGATTGCTCATCTTTCTTTTAATAATTTGTTCTTGTAGCAAACGTCGTGCGTGCGACAATTGCGATTTTGAGGTTCCTTCGCTGATGTCGAGCAGCTTGGCAATCTCGTGGTGTTTGTATCCTTCGATTACATACAAGTTGAAAACCATTCGATAACCGTCGGGCAAGGCGTCGATTAATTCCTGAATTTCATTCACCGTGAACTCGTGCTGTTGTTCTTCCGACCATGAACTTTCACTACTTAAATCGTCTATAAAAACAGCCTTTTTCTGAACACGTAAGTAAGAAATTGCTTCGTTAATCGTAATCCGTCGTATCCAGCCTTCAAAATTTCCGACACCTGAATATTGCGGCAGGTTTTCGAATACTTTAAGAAAGGCGCAAATCATTACATCTTCGGCTTGGTGAACGTCTTTGATGTATTGGCGGCAAACGCCCAACATTTTCGGAGCGAAGCGGCTGTAAATTTCCTGCTGCGCGTGTCGGTTGCGGTTGCGTGCCAATTCAATGACTTGCTCAAGTTCGTTCCGTAATTTGATTACCTTCACGTTTAATCTTGCTTATATTTTAAAAGACGATTTTCGATCAGAAATGGTTGTATCAGCGATCAAAAAAAGTTGATTTTTTTCAGATACTTTTTGCAACAATCTAAAAATCAAAATTTTGCAAATAATGATTTTTTTACTGAAACAGCAGTCTCTTACAAAAATTAGGCTAATTTCGTTTAATTCTTAGTCGTATGACACCATTAGCTGAATTTTCAAGTGCGGTAGGTTATGTGTTTTCCGGAGGCGGAAGCAAAGGTTTGGCACATGCCGGTGCTTTAAAGTTTTTGGAAGAAGTAGAAGTGTTTCCGTCGGAAATTGCGTGCAGCAGCGCGGGTAGTATTGTAGCTTCGCTGTATGCTTGGGGAAAAACTCCGGAGGAAATTCTCAGTTTTTTTCAGTCGGTTGATTTTTTTTACTGGCGTCATTTTACTTTTCGAAAAGCGGGTTTGATGGATTCTGAGGCTTTTGCCAGTTATTTGGATGCCATTTTTGGAGAAGCTACGATTGGCGATTTAAAAATTCCGATTCACATTACTGCAACGGATATGATTCGGGGAAAGCTCACGGTTTTTTCAGCCAAAACCCGAATTAAAGATGCCGTGGTGGCGTCGGCGGCCTTTCCGGGAATTATTTCTCCACATGTCATTAACGGCAAAGTGTATAGCGATGGCGGGATTTTAAATCATTTCCCAGCAGATATTTTACAAGGTCGTTGCGATTATTTAATCGGCATGTACGTGAGTCCGTTACAAGCTATCGAAGCCAAAGATTTGCGCACTATTAAACACGTAACCGCGCGGGCATTTGATTTGCTTAGCGCGAATACCAACAACCAAAAGTTTAATATTTGCGATTGGGTGATTACGCCTGATGATTTATCGGCTTATTCTACTTTCGAGACTAAAACGTACCGGATGCGTCAGATTTTTGATATTGGTTATCAAGCGGCGCGCGATGCCTATTTTCAGAAGTTTATTCATCCTGCATTTGAGCGATAAGCTTCTTCGCTGATTACGGAATTCCGCTATATTTGCACAACAATTTTAAACGCTATGAAATACAAAAGAATTTTGCTAAAACTGAGTGGTGAAGCGCTCATGGGTTCACGTGCTTACGGTATTGATCCGGGAGTTTTGGCAAAATATGCTGATGAAATTAAGCAAATTCACGATCAAGGAGTGCAAATTGCCATAGTTATTGGTGGTGGAAACATTTTTAGAGGTGTTGCCGGCGCTTCTAACGGCATGGATCGTGTTCAGGGCGATTATATGGGAATGCTTGCAACCGTAATTAACGGAATGGCGCTGCAAGGTGCTTTGGAAGACAAAGGTATGCTAACGCGCTTGCAAACTGCATTGAAAATTGAAGCGATAGCCGAACCGTATATCAAACGCCGCGCGGTGCGTCATCTCGAAAAAGGACGCATCGTTATTTTCGGCGCAGGAACCGGAAATCCATATTTCACCACCGACACCGCGGCAGTACTACGCGGCGTAGAAATCGATGCCGACGTTATCCTTAAAGGAACTCGTGTCGACGGGATTTATACTGCCGATCCAGAAAAAGACAGCTCAGCAACGAAATTCGATACATTGAGTTTTGAAGAAGTTTTGGCCAAAGGTTTAAATGTAATGGATACTACAGCTTTCACTTTAAGTCAAGAAAACAAACTTCCTATCGTTGTATTTGATATGAACGGACAAGGGAATTTGCTAAAAATTTGTAAAGGAGATACCATAGGTACAGTTGTTACCGTTTAAATACAAGAAACTGTTATGAACGAAGAAATCGATTTTATTTTAGACAGCGCTGAAGAATCCATGAATGCAGCAATTGCTCACTTGGAAAAATCATTTTTGAACATTCGCGCAGGAAAGGCATCTCCGGCTATGCTCGGAAGTGTTTTTGTAGATTATTACGGATCGCAAACACCTTTAAATCAGGTGGCTAAAATCAGTATTCCAGACGCACGAACAATTACCGTACAACCGTTCGAGAAAAATTTGTTGCACACCATTGAAAAGGCCATCATGATTGCCAATTTGGGTTTCAACCCAATGAATAACGGCGATGTGGTAATTATCAGTGTTCCGCCGCTAACCGAAGAACGTCGCCGAGATTTAGCCAAACAAGCTAAAGCAGAAGCAGAAGACGCGAAAATTAGCGTGAGAAATGTGCGCAAAGATGCCAATACGGATATCAAAAAGCTGGAAAAAGATGGTATGTCGGAAGATGTTTGCAAGTCGGCAGAAGAAGAAGTGCAAACGTTAACCAACACGTATATTAAAAAAATAGACGAACTGACAGCGGCTAAAGAAGCCGAAATCATGAAAGTCTAATTCGTATTAATTACGCTAATGTCCGCCTTAGTGCGGACATTTTTTTATATCCTATGCAAAAATTCAGTGTCACGCTTTTCTTTATGCTGCTGTTCTTTACAGCGCACGGTCAGCAGCAGTTGCGTGGACTAGTAATCGATTCGAACACGGCACGCGCAGTGAGCGGAGTTTCGATAGTAGCCGGTAATCGGGTAACGGCAACCGACATTAACGGATATTTCGAAATTGAGGTACAACAGCTGCCTGCTCTAATTAAAATTAGTGCCTTGGATTACGAGTCGCAAGAATATCGCTTTGCAGACGTGTTTCCCAAACAAATAAAAGTGCACAGCAAACCGAAACAAGCGGAGACAATCCGCAATGCAACAGCATTGCTACAAAAAGTTATTGCAAACAAACGCAATAACGATCCGTTGAAAAAGCTGCAAACCTTTGAAATCGAAGCGTATAATAAAGTTGTTGTAACTGCCAATGCTGCCGACGTTGATGCGAAATTAGACACGGTTTACAAGCGCAAATGGCTGGGTAAGAAGCGTATGGAAATCGACAGCAGTAGTGTGAAATTTAAAGCCTTGGTGCAAAAGCAACATTTGTTTGACGCTGAAAAAGTTTCGAAGTTTCAGTTAAGCAAAGGCAACTTTAAAGAAACAATAACAGCCGCGCGTATGTCGGGTTTGCAAACTCCTATTTATGAGTTGGTTGCATTTCGACTGCAATCGTTTTCTGTGTACGAAAATTATTTTGAAGTACTGCAAACCAGATACGCTTCGCCACTAAATGCCAGCGAACAAGATTTGTTTCAACTTACTATTTTAGATACTATTCAATTATCGAAAAGAAATCTTGCTGTTTTGCATTTTGAAAATAAGAAGTCGCGAAAAAAGGGATTAAGCGGAATTTTGTATTGTGACTTAGAGAATTTTGCAATTGCAGCAGCAGTCTTCAGAGTTCAAGGTGTTCTTGATGTAACGGCCCGCTACGAATTTAGCTACGATGCAGAAAGTTCGTTGTACATCATATCAAAAAAGGAGTTCAAAGTAGTTAAAGGAAAGAACAACAAAGATATCAGTATACTCGGTGAGACGTTTCAGTTTGATCCAGAAGACAGTCCGATTTATCGAACGCGCAAACAGCAGCTCACCGATATAACGTATTTGCTTTCTCAAACGCATTATGAAAATCCGAAGCTCAATACAGAAGTTACTATAAAGAAGGCGGCAATTGCGCTTCAAATTAACGACGCAGCAGTTCGCCGACCGGTAAGTTATTGGAATGAGTATATGCAACGATATCCCGACGAAAAAAGTCCGGAAACGTATCGAAAACTCGACAGTTTGGTGCGTGCCGAAGGTATAGAAAGCAAGCTGCGCATTGGTAGAAAGATTTTAAATGGATACGTACCGTTCTCATTTTTTGATATGGATTTGCGTCAGTTGCTGAGCTACAACAATTTTGAAGGTTTTCGGTTGGGCGTGGGCGGTATTACAAACGAGCGACTTTCACAGTACATTAAATTTGACGGTTATTATGCCTTTGGAACGAAAGATCGAAAAGCGAAATACAGTTTAGGAACCGCAGTTCGAATCGGTAAGTTTTCAAGTTCATGGATTGGCGCTGGTTATTCGGACGACATTCGAGAGATTGCGAGTACGAGTTATACGATCGATAAACGTGTTTTCAAGTTATACGATCCGCGCCCAATTAACATTTCTACATTTTACAATTATAGGTCGGTTCGCGCTTACGCAGAAACGAAAATCATTCCCAAAACCGAGAGTATTTGGCAGTTCCAACACATGGAAGTTACACCGCTTTTTAATTACCTGTTTAATTACAACGGGCAAGTATTTGACAATTTTACTCTTTCCACGTTCCAAGCCTCAGTACAATGGAATCCGTTTTCTGATTTTATGCAAACTCCCACCGGTCGTGTAGAGATTTATAAGAGGTATCCGCGTTTCACGTTCCAGCTAACTAAAAGTGTTAAAGATATTTTTGGAAGTAATTTTGATTTTCAGAAGCTCGACGTTCGGGTAGATTATCAGAAGAAGTTTATTGGCGGTGAGCGATTTTCTATTTTACTCGAAGCCGGAATGGCATCTGGCGCAGTGCCATTAACTCATTTATACAACACAGCCCCAAACAATTTAACGAAAGACAGATTACTGCAACGCATCACTATCGCGGGTAAAAACAGCTTTGAAACCATGTTTTTCAATGAGTTTTTCTCTAGTTCGTTCGCGGCATTACATGTAAAACACGGCTTTAAACCGCTGCAAATTAGTGGAAAAATTAGACCTTTAATTGTATTGGTTACGCGCGGTGCTGTAGGAACGATGCGCAATCGAGAACGTCATGTTGGCATTCCGTTTAAAACGCTCGACAAAGGGTTTTTAGAATCGGGTTTAGAGTTGAATAAAATTTATAGCGGCTTTGGCCTTACGGCTTTTTATCGTTACGGACCCAATCAACTTCCGCGATTAGAGGATAACATCGCAATAAAGCTGAGTTTTATGTTGAATTTAGGGTTTTAAAGAAACTAGTGTAATTCAAAATTACGCCCGCATAATCAGCGTTGATGGACTGTTGCTCAACCAAACACTTTGCGAACTAACAAGCTTTCGCCAACTTTCGAACGATACCAGCATAATGTCTTGCTGCGCCAAAAATTCTTTCTTTATAATCCGATCTTCCAACATATCGGTACTGCCTGGGAAATCGCGTTCAATTAAGTCGAGCGCTCCGTAAAATTGCGCATTGTTTTTGACCACGTTGTTTGGATCGATTAGCGTAACCGAAGAAACGCCGTTGCGAATCAATCGCGCAGCGTAATCAATTAAAAAACGATCGTCTTCACTGAAAATCGGCAGAAAAACCTTGGTGATTTGTTCTAAGTTCTTTTCCACCAAAATTCCAACTGGCATTTTTGCTTTGGATAAAATGAGTCGGGTGCGCTCGTCGAAAGGCGAATTCGCAAACAATCCTTCTTTTCCGGTGAACTTATCCAACAAACGATCCGGATTAATGATCGAAGTCGTAATCCCCAAAACCTTACCCAATAGAGTACCGTCAAAAATCGACTGCCCCAATCCGATGAGCAGCAAATCGTAATCACCTTGGTTCGAAATCTCAACAATGTCGGTATCAATGTCGTTCGACGCTTTAAAAATCGTTAATATTGGCTGGTTTAGATTTTTAGCTTCCGTTAGAATCGGATTGAAGTTCTTGTTCTCCAGTTCGTCGAATTCAAAGGTGTGTAATTCATTACTCAAGGTGAGGTGCATTGCGGTAACTATACTTGTTTGCTGTTCTTTCTGCGTAAGCGCGTGCGACAATCGCAGCAACGCCTTTCCGCGCTCGGCGTTTCCAAACGACAATAAAATCTTGAATTTATCGCTCAAAGTAACCGTTTCCGGTACAATCGAATCTTTTTTCTTCGAAATGTAATTGATTAAATCCAACGCCGGTCCCGTCATAAACGTGGTAACTAACGCCATGATTACCATCATCGTAAACACTTCGGTGGTAAGTACGCCCAAATCTAAACCGATGTTCAATACAATAAGTTCCATCAAACCTCGTGTGTTCATCAGGGCACCAATGGTAAATGAATCGCGCCACGACTGACCCACAAATTTTGCTGCCAAAGCCGAGCCTAAGAATTTTCCGGCAACCGCTACAACGATGATTATACCGGTCATTTTCCACAACTCAACGTCGTCTATCAAACCAATTTGTGTACGTAAACCCGTGAAAACAAAGAAGAGAGGTAAAAGTAAGATTACAGAAACGTCTTCTACTTTTTCGATGATTATTCCGCGAAAGCGTGCATTTTCAGGCATAATTGCACCGGCCATAAACGCACCAAATAAGGCGTGGATTCCAATAATTTCGGTTACGTACGCTGAAATAATGAGCGTTAACAAGAAGATAGCTACTACCGGCTTGCTCAAACTTTGACGTGAGTTTTTCAGTGCTCCTACGCGCGCCAAGAACGGCTTTACCAATTTTAGCATCAGAAAAACGTAGGCTACTGCCATAGCAATTACGTACAAGGACGAAATTAACGAGCCTGCTTTAACAATGGCAATTACGGTGGCTAATAGGCACCATGCGGTTATATCGTCGGCGGCCGCGCACGTAATTACGATGGTTCCGAGCTTTGTTTTATGAATGCCTCGTTCCTGAACAATGCGTGCTAACACCGGAAACGCGGTGATACTCATGGCAATTCCTAAAAAGAGGGCAAACGAGGAGAAGGCAATACCTTTTGGAGCAAAATCAGTGAAAATGAAGTAGGCGAGGGCCGTTCCGAGCGCAAACGGAAAAATGATACTCGCGTGACTGATGACTACGGCGTCGTTGGCTTTATTTCGCAACGCGCTGAGGTCGAGTTCCATACCGATAACGTACATGAAGAGTATTAATCCAATCTGACTCAAAAACTTCAGATTCGCCAGAGACGCCACCGGGAAAAGGGCTTCGAAAAATTCCGGAAAATACATGCCAACAAGCGAGGGTCCGAGTACGATACCGGCAATCATTTCGCCAATTACGCTGGGTTGTCCGATTTTTCTGAAAATCCATCCAAAAATTCGAGCAGTCAGAATAATGGTAATAATTTGCAGCAAAAGTATCGCCAGAGGTTCGCGCACACTTTCGATCATCGATTCGACGAAATGTCCCCACTGGTCCGGGATATTTTTCAACGCCGGCTTGGGAACATAGCCTTGCATTTTTTTGCCTTCAATGAGAATGAAGTAAATCAGCGCTGAAAATCCGCCGGTTATCAATATGTAAAAAGCTGTGTTTTTAAAATTCTTCATTCACAAAAAGACCTAAAAATTCAAATGTCGATGTTTTCAAATATATACATTTTCTTTTCAAAACATTTTACGTGAAATTTAAATTGTAAACCGATTAAGAAATGCCGTAAAATCGCGCATTTTCCTATTCCATAACCCTTAGTTTTACGCTACCTTTGCCGAAATTTTTTTGGATGGTTAAGTGGTTTAGTTTGGGCTTTTGGGAGTTAATTGCGCGGGTTGTTTTGCGAAATAAAACACTCATGCTCATAGCTTTGGCCGTTTTAACTGCCTTTCTTTGTTTGCAGTGGAAATACATCAAATTTACGCATACCGAAGCTAATTTACTGCCTGCCGACAATCCGGTAAATATTGAATACAACGCCTTTCTAAACCGCTTTGGCGAAGAAGGAAACCTGATTGTCATCGGAATAAAGCAACATGATTTGTTTAAACCGCAGACTTTTGAGCAGTGGCAAAAATTGATTAGCAGTTTAGAAAGCGACAAGGAAATTAGTCTGGTTTTAGCGCCGAACAACCTCAAAGTTCTCACGCGAAACGACTCGATTCAAGGTTTCGAACTCCGATCGTTTGTCGATGCGGCTAAAGTGAAAAACCAAAGATATCTCGATTCGCTTCAAAGAGTTCTGTTTACAAAGCTTCCTTTTTACGAAGGTTTGCTGCTCAATCGAGCAAGCGGAACGGTGCGTGCCGCCATTTACATGCGAAAAGATTTGGTAAACACGCCCGAACGCAAACAATACATACTAAAACGCTTTGTTTCGCTGGTGGAAAATTTCGAGAAATCAACGAAAGTGGATCTTCGCGTAAGCGGTATGCCCTACATCCGAACCTTAAATGCCGAGAAAATTTTATCGGAAATCAGCATTTTTATCGGTGCGGCATTGCTCGTTACTTCTTTACTGTTTTTCTATTTTTTCCGAAGTTTCAGAGCTACACTTATCTCGGCCATCATTGTGATTATTGGCGTAATGTGGTCGTTCGGCATACTCGGTCTTCTAAACTACGAAATTACAGTACTCACCGCGCTGGTTCCCGCTTTGGTAATTGTTATTGGCATTCCGAACTGTATTTTCCTTACCAACAAGTACCATCAAGAATTTAAAGTACACCGAAATAAAGTTAAGGCACTGCAACGCGTTACCACAAAAGTGGGTATGGCAACGCTCATGACCAATCTGACCACCGCTATTGGTTTTGCCACTTTCGTTACTTCGAACAATCAATTATTGTTGGAATTTGGAATCGTAACTGCAATAAACATCATGGGCTTGTTTGTCTTGTGTTTGATTGTGATTCCGATTGCACACAGTTACATTCCGCCGCCGAAAGATCGCCATCTCGAACACCTCGATTCCAGTGCCGTGAAAACTTTTATGGATTGGATATTGCGCACCGTAAAATACAATCGTTTTTCCGTGTACAGCGCGGCTGTAGCCTTACTCGTGTTGAGCATCATTGGAATATACAAAATGCGTATCAGCGGCAGTATCATCGAAGACATGCCTCGAAATACCGACTTCTTCCGAGATATTCAGTTCTTTGAAAAAGAGTTCGACGGCGTTATGCCACTGGAAATAATGATCGATACCAAGCGCAAAAAAGGTGTGATGAAATCGGCTACTTTGCGTCGTATCGACGAGCTCGAACAAGCGATCGATGAAGTGCCGGGCTTGTCGAAACCACTCTCGGTAGTTGGTGTGATAAAATACGCTAAGCAAGCGTATTACAACGGAAATCCGCAATTCTACGCACTTCCTACCTCTCAAGAACAAGCGTTTATTCTTACCTACATTAAGAATTCTTCCGGAAGCCAGAAAACCGATTTATTAAAAAGTTATGTCGATTCAACCGGGCGCTATGCTCGTGTAACCACATTTATGCGCGACGAAAACGGCGATAAGATTCCACTCATCGAAGCCGAACTCCGCAAAGAAATCGATAAAATTTTCCCGAAAGATCGCTACACCGTAACAATTACTGGAAAAGCTTTTGTCTTCCAAAAAGGAACGGGCTATTTGCTCGATAATTTAATGTCGTCGTTGCTGTTTGCCTTTTTCCTGACCTGTTTGTTAGTTGGATTTATGTTCCGTTCGCCGAAAATGATTTTAGTATCGCTCATTCCAAACATGCTTCCCCTTTTATTGACAGCTGGGTTAATGGGCTTTTTGGATATACCATTAAAACCATCTACCATTTTAGTTTTTGGAATTGCCTTTGGTTTGTCGGTTGATGATACCATTCGATTTCTGGCGCAGTACCGTGAAGAACTGAAACGCAACAACTGGAAAATTCGAAAATCGGTTTATGCCACCTTTAACGATGCCGGTTTAAGTATGTTCTATACTTCGATTGTGCTCTTTTTTGGATTTTCGGTGTTTATGTTGTCGAGCTTCGGCGGAACGATTGCTCTCGGCGGCCTCGTTTCGATAACACTTTGTTTCGGCATGTTATCGAACTTAATGTTACTTCCATCGCTGGTATTAACACTCAATAAAACCTTGGCAAACGAACAAGAATTTAAAGAACCGATTGTTCCAATTGCCGAACGCACCGACGATGAAATCGATCAAATGCCCGGACATCGCGATTTATCGTCTTAGCATAAAAAAATACTTTTTAAACTATATTTGCGCGCTATTGCAAATTAACAGATTGCCCGATTATGAAATATTCTAAGGTAAAAGATTTATTGGCCGGAACCCTTGTAAATACAGAGGTTGGCGTTCGCGGATGGGTACGAACTTTTCGTAACAACCAGTTTATTGCATTGAACGACGGATCGACAATTAACAACATTCAATGTGTTGTCGACTTTGAAAATACCGATGAAACAACTTTAAAGCGAATCACAACCGGTGCTGCTTTGCAATTGCACGGCACTTTGGTGGAAAGTCAGGGCGCCGGTCAAAAATTTGAAGTTCAGGTAACGCGTTTGGAAATTTTGGGCGATTCGGATGCGGAGAAGTTTCCGATGCAACCGAAAAAACACAGTCTCGAATTCCTGCGTGAAAACGCGCATCTTCGCGTGCGTACCAACGCTTTTGGAGCCATCATGCGCGTACGTTCTGCACTCGCTTTTGCCATTCATCAGTATTTTAGAGAAAAAGGCTTTGTGTATGTACATACACCTGTAATTACGGGTGCCGATGCAGAAGGAGCGGGCGAAATGTTTCAAGTAACGTCTTTAAACCTAGATCAAATTCCAAGAAAAGAAGACGGAACCATCAATTACAAAGAAGATTTCTTCGGAAAACATACCAATTTAACGGTGTCTGGTCAGCTTGAAGCGGAAACCTACGCGATGGCATTAGGGCAAGTCTATACATTCGGACCGACATTTCGTGCCGAAAATTCAAACACCTCGCGTCACTTAGCCGAATTCTGGATGATTGAACCCGAAGTAGCGTTTAATGATTTGCACGACAATATGGATTTGGCGGAAGATTTCATTCGTTACGTCATCAAATACACGCTCGATCACTGTGAAGACGATATCGCCTTCCTCGAGTCGCGTTTGTTAGACGAAGAGAAATCAAAACCTCAAGCCGAACGCTCGGAAATGAAACTTCGCGAAAAGCTGAACTTTGTTTTAGAAAACAACTTTAAGCGCGTTTCGTACACCGAAGCAATCGATATTCTCAAAAACAGCAAACCCAATAAAAACAAGAAATTTGCCTACGTGATCGAAGAATGGGGCGCCGATTTACAGTCGGAGCACGAGCGTTACCTGGTTGAAAAACACTTTAAATCTCCAGTAATCTTATTCGATTATCCGGCAAACATCAAAGCGTTTTACATGCGTTTGAATGAAGACGGAAAAACCGTTCGCGCTATGGATATTTTGTTCCCGGGAATTGGGGAAATTGTAGGTGGTTCGCAGCGAGAAGAACGCTACGAGGTTCTGGTCGAAAAGATGGAAAAACTCGGAATCGACCAAGAAGAATTGTGGTGGTATCTCGATACACGCCGCTTCGGATCGGCAATTCACTCCGGTTTTGGTCTTGGTTTCGAACGTTTGGTACTTTTCGTTACCGGAATGAGCAATATTCGCGACGTAATTCCGTTCCCAAGAACACCACAAAACGCAGAATTTTAATCGTTGGAAAAATAAATTTCGGCTTGACACACGTGCTTCTAAATCCGTAAATTTAGGCTACCAATAATCGTTATGTTAAAACAGCATCTAAACCTCAAACTCTCTCAGAAGCTTTCGCCTCAACAAATTCAGTTGATGAAATTGATTCAGCTTCCTACCCAAGCGTTCGAACAACGCCTCATGGAAGAAATGAACGAGAATCCGGCACTGGAATCGGGCAATGAAGACGAATTTGAAAAAGACGCCTACGAAAACGACAGTTACGACGAGTATGATAACGACGACAACGAACACATCGATGCCGACGACATCAACATCGATGAGTATTTGAGTAACGACGAAACGCCCGATTACAAAACACAAATCAATAACTACAGCGACGACGATGACGACCGCGAATCGCCGTACGCCGCAGCGGTTAGTTTTCATCAAGATCTTATCAATCAGCTCAATACCTTCATTCTCTCCGAAAACGAACGCGCCATAGCCGAGTTTCTTGTGGGAATGATCGACGATATGGGCTACATCCGCAGAAGCATCGCCGATATTGTAGACGATTTGGCTTTTACCCAAGCCATTTATACCGACGAAAAAACCGTGGAACGCATGCTGCACGTAATCCACGAACTCGAACCTTCGGGCGTAGGTGCGCGCGATCTGCAAGAGTGCTTGCTGCTTCAATTAAAACACAAAACACCTTCGGAATACGTTGATTTAGCCATCGATATCATCGAGAACCAATTCGATGCCTTTACGAAAAAGCACTACGACAAACTCGCCCAGAAATACGGTGTCAGCAACGAGCAGTTGAAAAAAGCGATTCACGAAATCGAGAAACTCAACCCGAAACCAGGCGGCTCGTTCGCAGGCAGCAGCCGACTCACCGAAACCGTTGTGCCCGATTTTGCGATTCGCATCAACAACGGCGAACTCGAACTCACGCTTAACGGACGTAATGCACCTAGCTTGCACGTATCGCGCGATTACCAAGAAATGATGCAGACATACAAGGTTTCTCGCGATAAATCGTCGCAACAAAAAGAAGCCGTGCAGTTCATCAAACAAAAACTCGATGCAGCAAAATGGTTTATCGATGCCATCAAGCAACGCCAAGAAACGCTGTTTGTAACCATGAACGCCATCATGCATTATCAAGAAGAATACTTCTTAGATGGCGATGAAACCAAACTGAAACCGATGATTTTGAAAGATATCGCCGATTTAGTCGGTCTTGATATCTCAACCGTTTCGCGCGTGGCCAACAGCAAATACGTGGAAACGCCTTACGGAACGAAACTCATCAAAGAGTTTTTCTCCGAAGCCATGAAAAACGATCAAGGTGAAGATGTTTCAACCATCGAAATCAAAAAGATTTTGCAAGACGTAATCAGCGAAGAAGACAAACACAAACCGTTACCCGACGATCAGTTAGCCGAAATTCTCAAAGAACGCGGCTATCCTATTGCGCGCCGAACCATTGCAAAATACCGCGAACAACTCGACATTCCCGTGGCGCGTATGCGTAAGAAAATGTAATGAATCAGCAGCTAAAAAAAGCACTTCGCAACATCCTAATCGGATTTTCATACGTGTTCCATCCGCTGTTTACGCCGCTATTTGCCGTTACTTTCTACGATTTTTTTATTGGCATCAATTATCCTGCCGAGGCTAAATACCTGTTTTACATTCAAATAATTTTGGTTACGGTGTTTATTCCGCTAACCGTTTATTTCTTACTGCGATCTTACAAAAAAGTAGAGTCTATTATGTTGGCAAATGTCAACCAGCGTAAAATGCCTCTAGCTATTCATAGCTTATTGGTGTTTATTTTATTGAAAAATACGGTTTCGGTTGAGTTTGGCTTACCGTTGTACTACTTTTTCTTAGGAACTTTAATCAGTACGCTGTTGGCTTTAGTGGCCACTTTTCTAGAATTTAAAGTTTCGTTGCACCTCACTGCTACAAGCGGTCTGGCAACTTTTGTTGTAGTAACTTCCTTGTTTTTTCAGGTAAACTTATTGCCGGTAATTGCAATGCTTTTGTTTTCTATCGGTGCTGTAGCCACATCGCGACTCCTCATGAAAGCACACACACCAAGCGAATTACTCGCGGGTTTAATCGTCGGAACAGCGCCGCAATTACTGCTATTATTTTGGTTTTAAGACGGTTAGCGAAGCCTTTCTACAAAATATAAAACATCAAACCTAAATTTAAGGTCGTTAAGTCAATGCGTCGGCCATCAATTTGCGCGTTACGGAATAAAGGTTGCGAGCCGTAATACGCGTAAAAATTCCAGGTATTGTAGCCTGCCGAGAGGTATGGACCAAATTGCCATTTTCGAAAATCCCGATTATTAATAACCGTAACCGTTTCGTTTCCAACGAATTTGGTTTTCGAAAAAACTAAATACGAGGCTTTAAAACCGGCATAAAACCGCCAAAACTTGTGCGACTCCGGCGTTGAATTTCGAAACCGAATTTCGAGCGGAAACTCCAGTAAAACTTGTTCCATTTTATTCCGATCGTAATTCACATCTTGTAAAATCACATAGTTTCGCATGCCATCAAACTCGCTAACTTGTAAATCGTGGTGGTATTTGTTGTACGAAATGCCCATACCGGCGGCTACAGCAAATGTTCGCTTTTTGTTCAGCGGAAAATCGCGCAGAAAACCGCCGCCAAAACCGGGCGATACACCGTTTTGCGAATATCCGTCAGGCATTTGTCTCACCAAATTGTAAGTAATACGCAGGTAAAATTGGTCTTCGCGATACAACGAATCAACTTTCGAGTAAAAGGTCGTGTCGGCAACCGTCGTCGGAAGCTCCTGCGCGGCTGCTACAACGCTGCAAAAAATAAAAAGTAAAAAATAGCGAAGTCGCATAATTCCTGTCGGTGTAACCATGTTATAAGCGAAGATATTACATTTATGCGAGCGTTTCCAAGCTATTTTTACGATTTTAGGTCGCTTATTTGGGCAACTGCCCGGCAAACGTTCGCTGGAAATACCTGTGCCGGTCACCGCGCTTTCCAAGTCAAGGTGCGCTAAAAAAACAACAACAGCTACACGTCTTATAGCTTCCGTTGGTCGCTACAATCCGCGTGCTGTTGTACGTTTTTTTACGCGCACGCTTGCTTTTCCAATCGCTGTTGCAGAAAAATCGTGTTAACGTGTGTGCATAAAAAATCGAGAAAAATGTAGCTCAATTGCCATGAACCCCAGATTAATTCGCAATTCAAACGATCTTTAACTATATTACAATCGATCTAAAAAGTAGGTCAAAAAAATCTCTTTGCTCCCTTTGAAAAAATACATGATTTGAATTAAAGTCTTCAATGCTTTCTTGTCCTTTCCAATGTTTCAATTGGTTGTAAGGGGTATTAGAAATTATGAATGAATTTAGTTCAATGTCCGGGTCATTCAATTTTTGTTGAATACTTGTCTTGATTGTTTTATGTAATTGAATTTTAGGGTCTGTCAAACCTTGAATTTGTCTAAGTCCTTTAGGGTCAATAAATGAAACGTATTGCTTGTTGCCTATGACAAGCCAAAGGATAAAGTCAGGGAAAAAGTTGTTTGCCTCAAAAAAGCCAATACCTTTTTTACTCATGTTTCTCAATAAGTACAGTTTTTTGTCTTTAAAGAACTCCGTATTGGTGTTAAAATATTGTTTTAGGTCTTCAACTAAATCTCTTTCGCCTTTATTCAAAGGAACCGGTTGTATTTTTATTACTTCTTCATATCTGCCTTTGTCAATATAAATTAAAGGCTGATAAAGATGAAGATTGGCATACAAAGCCTCAAAGTCATTGTCGATTTTGAAGTTTTCCTGAAATTCTTTTTTGCGAACTACTTCCTTTAATTCTTTAATCTTTCCGATTAGCCTGTCCTCTGTCTTTTTAACAAGAAAGTTGTATTCTGCTTCAAAATTTGGATGTGTGCTATCAATAAATGCAACTTCTATCTTGTCGCTGTAAAACTTGTTTTTCTGATAGTTATAAAGTCTTTCTACAAATGATTTCAAAAGTGTAAGAGCCAATTCATGCCAAAGCTTTACTTTACTGTAATCAGTTAATTCAAGTTCGCTGGAAGGAATTAGTAAGGTGTACCATTCCGAACTTTGAAGAATATCTTTTAATGCTTCAATGGATAGGTTTACATTATACCAACTGCGTTCATTTTTGAACTTCTGTATTTCAAAATAGATTTTATTCCAATCTAAAAAGGCAATATGAATATTTTCAAGTTTACCTTCTTCCACTGTTACTACGGTTGAAACATTTGTGGTTTTAGAACTTTTTAATACCTGGACTTTCGGATACCAATCCACTATCACTGGCGGAACTTTTTCGGTTATTACAGCATCCACCAAAACATCACGTTTAAAATTGGAGCCATCTTTAACCTTGATGTATTTCAGCTTTTTCTCCGACAAATCTGAAATGGTCGGCAAAATGTCAATGGTAATTTTTTCAAAATCAGAATCAGTTGGCAAGCCTTCTTCTTCCAAGTAATCTTTGAATTGCTGCATGTAATCGGCTCTTAAACCGAAAATATTCAGCGTTTCAAGGATGGGTAATACTTCAGGAATGTATTCAGGTTTTAAACTGGCATCTAATGCTGTACTGCGTTTCAATGAAAATTTATAGCCTTTCAATCGTACACCTCTACCAAATAACTGAATGATTTCAGAACCTTCGCCTCGACCAATATTCAACAAGCCCATTGTGCTTACCCGCCAACTGCTCCAACCTTCACTGAATTTTTTTGAACCTATTAGAATATTTACTTTACTGCTTTTGCTATTGATGTCGTGAAATAATGAACTGGAAAAATCTCTTTCACCTGTGTTCATTTTGTGTGCTTCGCATATTTTTAATAAACCTTTATCGTCACCCACATTAATAACTCCAAAATACTCTCCGTTACCAATGCGTAAACCAATTTCTCCCTCTTGTCCTTTAAGGTTGTCTACATGCAAGGAAGCTCCAGCAACATCTGAATTGAAAACTTCTTTTAGAACATCCTGAAAAACAAACTGTGCTGATTTTCCTGATTTACGGATTTCTTTAAAAGCATTTCTAAAAATGGAATGTCCTAATTCATTATTCAAACCATCTTTGGCTTCTAATAATAATTTAATTCGTTCGATAGATTGTGCGTCATTCTTTGCAAAAGCCTCAATGAATTTTAATACTTCCACCACATCAGAAGCCGTTTCTTTGCTGATACTTTTGGTTACTTTACCACCTACAAAAATCGCTAATGGTTTATCAATCAAAAATGGTTCTATGGCTTTTCCATGCTCTTTGAAAACCAATAACTGTTCATAGAACGAAAGTAAACTGGCAGTCAAATAAAGAACAACACGTTCTTCTTTTCCCGGTTCATGCCATTGTTCATTTAGGTTTAAAATTTGATAATCTTTTCCATAACCATCATTATAGAAATAGCGATAGGAATAGTCAAATAATGTTGCCTTTCCATATTCATCAATCAATGCTTTTTGTTTTGCACCAGATAAAGCATGTACTGCCTGACCAAATGTGGCTGAATACTCGAATGAAAAACCTGTTTCACACAAACGGTTTCGTTTGTCTTTCCATTCTGTACCACCTGCACCTCTGTGTCCTTCATCTACTAAAACCAAGTTGTTACCTTCAAATGCTTCAACTGCAACCGTTTTATTGCCGCTTGTTTCTTCGAGTTTGTGAATGTCAATGATTTCAATTTTCTGCCCTGAAAATAAAGAGCCGCCTGATTTATCAAACAATTCCGCTTCCATGCCTGACTGACCAAACTCCTTTAAATGCTGTTTAGAAAGTCCTTCATTGGGAGTTAGCACAATAATTCTGTTCAGCGATTTTTCAAGATTGTGTTGACTTAAGTAATACCTATACTGCAAAATGTTTACATGCATCAATAAGGTTTTACCTGAACCTGTTGCATTCCAATAAGCAAGCTTATTTAAATCATTAATAATAGTTTCTAATTTGAATTCATTGATCACTTTAAAATCATTGCCATGTTTGCCGTGATTGAAGTCTAAAAAAGTATTTAACTCACTTTTTAAGGCGGTTTTATCGCTGAAGTATTTGTCTAAATAGATTTCTGTAAAAAGCAATGCCAAATACTGAAAATATTTCCATTTGATGGGTTCTGTCCTTTTCTCTGAAATTGTTTGGGTATGAGAAAAAATATTTTGATCATATTGAAGTAATAATTCCTTGGGAAGATTTGCATTGCTGTAGAACCTTGCGACCAAAGCATGATGGAAATGGGAAATGTTATTCTCGTCATACCCTTCCAACGATGAATCTTTTAAATCAGATGACAATGCCTCCAAATCTGTTACCCCAAACAGATTGAGTATATATTTATTAAGTACGAGTGATGAACTGAGTTTTGCCATTAAATTCTATTTAGAAAATCCCATTCTGAAATCCATGTAGATTTATCAACCAACTTAATTAATTCGATAAAGTCGCTTTCAATAGAAAAATTGACACCATGCTTATCAATTGTTTGTTTAACGACATTTTCAACGTCATACTTATCCATAATTTTATGGTACTCTTCTTTCGCAATTGTTTCATCAAAATAGTTTCGAACATAACTTACAAAAGTGTGTTCATCCATATTTACAGCTCTCTGACCAAAGACTTGAGCTGTTTTTTCAACCTTACTGTTTTTATATCTATAATAGGTGTTTTTATGAAATTCATCATTGAATTTAGCTTTTAATGTTACATCATAATTCAAATAATTCGATTCTAAATCATCAAAAATGTCTTGCTCGCTGACAATTGTTGCTGTTGCTTTTTCTATCAGTTTTGATAATAGTTTCGCTGTTTTTCTCAAATCAGAAAACAATGTTGCCTCGAAAGTATAAGAGTTTGCACAATAAGTATCAATACCTAATTTTTCTTTGAATTTTTGAGTAAATAAGTCTTTGTGCTCGTTTGATAATTCATCTTTGTCAAAAACTAAAACAGATTTGTCCCAAAGGCTTGTTCCATTTTTAAGACCTGAAAATACAGCCTTGTAAGAAAGTATATTTTCGAATACTTCACTTATACCCCCCAAAACCCAAAACATGTATTTTTTTCTGTTGTTCAATTGTTGGTTGAGCAAAATTCTGAACACTTTTGCGTCATCCTCACCTTCCACAAAAACGAGTCTATCTGCTTCCAAAGCATTTATAAAATCCAACCCCGTGGTATTACCAATGGAACGAATTACAGGAGATAAATTACTTGGCATTATACCTTTGAAATGCAAGCCTAGATGACCTGAGTCAATATTAAAATGAATACTTCTTATTTCTCCAGTAGGTTTTCCTTCCAAATGAAACACTTGATAAGGTGCAGCACTTCTAATTAATGATTCATTGTGTGTAGATAAAAATGTTTGCACTCCGCTACCGTATTTATTGAATACTTCGACTAATCTTCGTTGAATATCTCTGTGGATATGACTATCCGGCTCATCAAGTAAAACAATATTCAAATCCGTCTTATTTTCTGATTTCAAATGAATATTCAGAAGAATGCCGATTATTTGTAATGTACCACTTCCAAGTAGGGATAAGTCTTTAAATACGTCTTTAGAACCTACTCTGAAAAGAATAATTGCTTTAGCATCTTTTTGGATATTAGTTTCGGATTTAAATTCGATTTTTTTCTCTGAATTGTAAAGAACATAATTCAAATCATTAAGAAAAGCTTCGTTAAGAGTGGCATCGAGTCCACTAATAATTCTGTAAAGCCTGTTTCTTAATACAGTTTCGGATTTTCGTACTAATAGCTGCTCTTTAATGATAGGATCGGTTACAAAAGCTTCTTCAAGATTTATCTGTGCGACAGGCGTACTATAAATTAATGATATTGGATTGGGTAAATTAGCAAAATAATCATTGAATGCTCTGTGATCATAGATGCTATAATTTTGTAAAGCAATAACATAGTTACTACCAGAACTTGATATGGTGAATGGAATACAAAGTTCTAGGTTTTCTTCATCTATTAGCGTTAATGCTAACAAAACTTCATTCTTTTTTACTCTTTGGTGAAATATATCCTCAAAATTGGGACTTCTCACCGAATTGATCTCATTGAACGGGAAGTACTTATTATAAGAAGGGCCTAATACATAATCTCCTCTTTTGTAGCCTTTTTCTCCTCTTTTGGCCTCAGAAATAAGTTTAGTAAAACACTCTTGCCAAAGTGATAAAGCCTCCAAAACCGTTGTTTTTCCTGAGTTATTTACCCCTGTTAGTATATTCAAGTCCTTGTTGAAATACAAGGTAATGTCCTTAATGGACTTGAAATTCTTGATTTGAAATTTATGTATATGCATATACTTCTATTTTTTAATTCATTTCAAACATTTTCTTCCCAAACTCTTCTTCAATCAATACCACTTTCCAGCGTTCGTCACCGGTTTTTAGGTTTTCTACGTTGTTGTCGCCATTTACGTAGATGCGGTCAAACTCGGCATCGAGTGGGTTGTATTTACTCTTTTCTAGGAATTGGTTGAGGGCTGTACTATTGTGTTGGGTGCAATCTCTCCATACTACCAGTATTTTTTCTCCGGCTAAATTTTTTACCTGTTACCACTACATAGCCTTCTTTGGGTTTGGCATAACTTTCAACAACCAACCCAATCAGGTAATTGAAGGTTTCAACCAAATCTACTTTGGTAGGTTGCAGCTCGTTGTTTTTGGTAATATTTAAGTAGCAGTTAAACGGATTTTCAAACCACTCCAAATTGAGCAAACTTTCTTTTGCCTCTACATCTAACATATAGTTGAGCATATAGCCTTCTTTAAAGGTAGGGTTCATTTGTAAAGCCTGTTGTTGGGTTACGGTTTGTTTTAAAGCCAAGTTGTTGAGTGTATCTTCATAACTCTCCAAACGCATGTATTTAAAACAATGACTGATACCTTCACGGCTAACAGGCTTGCCTTCTTTCCAGTCTTTGCTGTAGATTACTTTTTGTATGCGGGGTTTTGTAACAATGTTAAAGTATTCCCCCATTTCAACTAAAATATATTTTCGTTTTCCGTTATCCTCTCTATTCAAACTAATTATTGAGTGACCCGTTGTGGCGGAACCTCCAAAGAAATCTAGAATAGTACTATTTGATTCAATATTTAAAGCCTTTATACAATCTTCTACTAAGCTTTTTGCCTTTGGAAAATCAAAAGGCTTCTCATTAAATAGTTCTTTTAATTCTGCAGCACCATAGTTTGCTGATGCATATTCCTTTTTGTCCCACCAAGTTGTGGGCAATGAACTTTCATCTAATCTTGTCTTAAAATCGATACTTACTTCGCCATCAGAATTCTTTCTTACTCTATATTCAGATAATTCATTTGGAACTCTTGCATTCCCTCTTTGCCAATTTTTTTCTATTATTCTGTCACCTTGTTTGATAGTCGGATAGACAATTACTTCACCATCTCGAGGTTGTTCAAGTAAATCGTACTCATTACTTTCATTATTCCATACCATTTCAGGAATTCTAATTTTGTTTTCATCAGCATTTGCAAATATTGGATAATACAACTTTGGCCTATCTTCCCTTTTATCATTGTTCCCTGACCTTATAAAATTTGCCCAAGCAAAACGACCATTTTCATCTTCCTTTGGATATCTTGCCAATCTTTGTTCAGTTAAGTCAAGACTACCCGGCACTGATTTTTCGGATTTTCCATAAAACAAAGCATATTCATGTGCTGGAGCAAATCTACCTTTAGTCTTTCTGCCAGCTGGATTTGATCTAACCGCAACTATACCTAGTTCTGAAAAAAATGCACTTTCAAGAATAGATCTTAAAGGTGAAACTTCTTCATCATCGATTGCTACACATATAATTCCACGATTTGATAGAATATCATTTGAAATTGTAATTCTGTTTTCTATTAAAGATAGGAAGGAAGAGTCCTTATAATCATTTTTATATAGTATAGAGGATGCGTCAGTGTTGTACGGTGGGTCTATGTAAATTCCATCAACTGAACCATTGTATCTTTTATTAATAAGGTTTAAAGCGTGATAATTGTCTGAATTAATCAACAATCCATCACAAGCATCATCAAAGTTTTCAATACTGCTTATCAATTGCGATTTAAAGGCTTCAGAGAAAAAGGCAGTATCTAAAACTAAAAATCGGTTTTGATTTAAAAACTCCATCGTAAGCGGGTTGCTAAAGCCCACTTTATCTTCCGAAAACAAGCTCCCTGTTTTTTCGGTTTTTATTTCATCAATGGCAAAGAGTTTTATCCATTCCTGTATTTGGGCTTGGTTATTCAGTATTTCGGGGTGCAAATCTTTTGGTACACGGTCAAGCGTAATGCAGTAGTTACATTCAACCACCATTTTCTTTTTCAGCCACAGTTTCTTTTGGAAATTTTCTAACTGTGCCAGGAAAGCAATGATCTTTTCGCCTATCTTTTTAATGGCTTTTATCTTGCTCAGTTGTTTTAAAAATTCCTGTTCGTCACGGGTGTTCAGGTCATCAATAAACAGTACTTCGTTTTTAATATAGAAGTCTAATTCACGGTTAAGGAAACCACCAAGGTCTTTGTGTATAAAGTAGTCAAAAGTGTTTCGGGCTGTATAATCGTTTAAGTGCTTTTGCAGCAAGGTTCTTTGTTTGTCTTTTTCTGTTGGTTTCAGGCTAAGCAAATCCAAAAACTCTTGCGGTATTTGGGCTTTTAGAGCATCAAAAGCTTGTCCCATTAATTCGCTTTGTTTTACTTTTTTGTCGGTGGGTTCATAGGTAAAGTAAATTTTAAATTCATCGCCTACGGTTTCACAAACCTTGTCTGTATAAATAGCAAATCGCCTTTCTTTATCGCCTTGTGTTTTGTTGTTGTTTTGTTCGGTACTGGCTTCTACCAATTCAAAACAAACGGTCTTGCCATTGCTCAACTTAAAGCGATATACTTTAAAGTACTCGCTGGTTTTAATGTAGTATTGGTCGGCATTTGCCCAATGCAGTTTTACTTCTTCGCCTTCGTAGGGTATGGCATACACATCTTTCTTATACCTACGCATGCTGATAAAATCGCCATTATCAAAATAGCGTTTAAAGAAATTGGCAAGCAGTGAGAAAACCTCGTTTTCGATGGAGGTCAAATCACCTATCCTTTCATATTGCGCCTTTAGCTCTTGCACTTGGGGAAGTTCTTCTGGATTGGGGTTTCCATATTTACGAGCAGTCTCAATTTCAGTATCTATTTGCTTTTTCAATTGAGCTGCATCAATAGCCTGACTATTGTTCAGCACTTCTTTCACTTGTGGTATAAGGTCCACCACTAAAAATTGTTCAATGTCTTTCCGCTTTTGATTCATGATGCGGTAAATACCAAAATCAAGTTCCGCTTTATCCAGCATGAACACTTCCTTGAGTGTATTGATGAGTTTATCGTAGTTTGTCATTTTTAATTTCTTTAATTCAATCCAATTTTTGGACCGATATACACTAAAAGATATTCTCTGAAAGGATGTCCTAAATCCAATAGAATTCGTGTGTACTGTGCTCGCCAATATCTTTGTTTATCTGCCACTGAATTAGCTGCTATCGAAATTCCAGTTAGAACATCCTTTGCTCTTTTGTTTTTGATAATCGAATGATTTAAATTCAATTGGCTAATAAATGCTTCAACCTGATTCTTTGTATTCATATCTAACCTATGCTTAGGGACAACTTCCCTTGTGCTGTAGGCACTGAAATATTTGTTTAGATTTTGATCAGTTGATTGAGCATTTGAGTAAAATATTAATGGAGGTAATAATTCACTTCCTCTGGTACTATCGCAATGAAGATTTCCTGTCAAAGGGTCTAGGACTTGCTGTTTTTTGCAAACAGCCACCAGATTGAAATAATTTGTTGATAGTTCTTTATTATGTTCTTTAGGTGTTACATGCTCAATGGAAGCATTTTCCAAAGTAATTTTTTGTTGACAATAAGCACATAAACTGTGTTGTTCATTAATTAAAAAAGATTTGGCTAGTCGCAAATCAGGTAATGACCTGTCATCAGCACCATAATCATAGCTTCTTCTATTTGGCGGAACTGTAAACCAATTGTTCCAGTCAGCAGGTTCAGTATTTTGTTTTTTTATGTATTGCATTAGTCTTCATATTTAGAAAGTTCCCACAATGAAATTGCCTTTTGCATATCAGGGTCATCTAACCCTATTTGTTGCTCTAGTTCATCTAAAAGTGTTTGAATTATCTGGTTTTTTGGGTCGGAATCAATTAGATTTAGAAGCTTATCAATTTTTTCTTGTGTTGGTACATGTCGATCATTTGCTCCTAATATATTCCTTAAAACAGCATTTATTTCTTTACCGAAATAAGTTGTATTCTGCTTTAGAATTTTATTTTCATTAATAATATACAAAGAGCCCTTTTCAAAATTAGCAACAACCGTTGGACTATGCGTAGTAATAAAAAACTGTACATTCGGCAACAAGTCTTGTAATATGCCAATTGTCTTTGCTTGCCATTTAGGATGTAGGTGCAAGTCAATTTCATCAATCGTTACGCAACCAAACTGCTTCTCAGACAATTCTTCAAGGGTTAACCATGGATTTAACTGTGATGCTCTCCAGATAATATCAATAATCAAATAAATAAGGTTTCTGAAACCATCGGAGTAATAGTTTATCGGTAAAGCAAAATTGGGCTTAAGTTGCAGAAATACATCAAAATCAAAATCTGGCTCTTGGTATATTTTTATTTCCTCTTTTTTTAAGTCTTCGAGGAAATAGACAAGTGTTTTGGTAATGGCTTGATCAACGTTTTCAAGGACTAAATCAATGAGTTCAACACCTTTGATTTGCTTCGTAGCCCTGCTGGTTACAGCATTGCCTAACCATTCTAATAAAGTACCTTTAATGGCATTGTCTTTCAAACATTGTAAATACCCATTTCTTCTGCCGGCCAAAGGGTCATATTTTTGTTTAGCCGATTGACTAGCATCTTTAAAAAGTCGTTGAGTTGAATAGTATGCTATTAGTGGCGCAACATCATGATTGGTTTTGTAGAAGCCATCTAAAATTTTGCTGCCGTATTCGCCTGCTGGTTTAACGAATTTAACATCATTATTTTTTGTCTTTGAATTGAAGTTTCTTGTCCATGATTTATCAATTAATTCAGAGAAAGCAGTAATAGATGTTTTAGGCATTGTAGTTAATTCACCATTTACCAGAACCATACGAGCCTCAGAAATATCAATCATCCTTTGCATCTTCTGTTCTTGCAAACTAAAAAATCCACCAAGTGATACATTGATTGCTTCAAGAATGGATGTCTTACCACTCCCATTTGAACCAACAAATAAGTTCACCCCCTTTTCAAATTCAACTTCGAGCTTTTCAAAGTTTTTGAAATTTTCTATTTGTATTTTATCTATTCTCATGTGTTGAATTTAAATTAGTTGCCAATTTATGGTAAACAAATGTGTTTTGTTAATCGCTTGTTTCATTCGCTTTTG
The DNA here is from genome assembly GCF_002251775.1 of Flavobacterium aurantiibacter. Taxonomy (GTDB): domain Bacteria; phylum Bacteroidota; class Bacteroidia; order Flavobacteriales; family Flavobacteriaceae; genus Flavobacterium; species Flavobacterium aurantiibacter. The sequence goes on along the minus strand of NZ_NOXX01000228.1, from coordinate 6,728 downwards.
TATATCAGCTATCATTTTATCTCTCATTTCTGCAATTTCATCTTCCACGATAAAAATTTCCTGCCTTTGTTTTTTCTGTTTCCTTGATTCTTCCTGTAATTGTTGTTGCAGTTTCAATTGAGCCATCGGGTCAGTGGTTTTCTGTACCTCACGGTTTAACTCTTTTATTTTAGCCTTAGTCTCCTTAATGGCTAATTCAGCAGCATTCATTCTGTCCTCAGCCCATTTGGTGAGTTTCTCTGTTTCAAATTTCAAGTAGTTGTTGTCCCTTTCTGAAATAGATTTCAATAAAGCATCTAAATGACTTTCAGTTTGTTTTGCAACTAGTTTTTCATCAATGCTTGTTGCGTTTCCATTGGCTTGTTTAACAGGCAAAGTGAGTAACCTTTTGGCTTGTTCCTCACTCAATGGTTTGCCATCGTCTGTTTGGCCAAATGCAACTACATAGTCAGATGATTCAAAAGAGTCCACACTTACAGCCAAAGCACTCAGCCAGCCTTGTTTTCCTTTCAGTTCTTCGAGTATTGAAACATTTCCTTCATAACCTGTTAAGTCAAAGTTGAGTGTTGTTACAGGTAATTCTTTTTCTTTAGCTTTTTCTAAAACAGTTTGTGCCAATGGATGCCCCATGCGATACACATGGGCTTCGGTATTTGGTTTACCCAATTTGAAAGATTCTGTGGGGAAAGTTGCTTCTGAATAAGGTTGCTTTTTGAGTTTGAAACTTAGATTTTTATCATTGAAAGTCGCAGCACCGTTCAATTCAAACTTGGTAACAGCCCAAAGCCATTGTTCATATTTATTGATGTATTCTCTGCTTTCAGACAAACGGATTTTCAATTTATCCAACACTTCATCATCAAAATTTGCCAAAAGTGTTTCTCTTGTAGAGAGCATTTTACTGTTGATTTGCTCGTCTAATTCTTTTTGAAGTAAATCAAACTGTTCAATGATTTCCTGTTCCGTTCTATATTTCTGATAGATTTCAGCAATACGTTTTTCAAAATCAACTCCCGATTCAATACTACCCAACACATCATCACTTGCCCCAAATACACCACTGAACAATTTGAATTTTTCATCCAATAATTGAAATACCCGGATGTCGGCAGCATTTTTCACATTCAGGAAGTTCACTACCACTACATCATATTTTTGACCGTAACGATGGCAACGACCAATACGCTGTTCAATGCGTTGTGGATTCCAAGGCAAGTCGTAATTGATAAGCAAAGAACAGAATTGCAAATTGATACCTTCGGCTGCTGCTTCGGTTGCAATCATAATGGTGGCGTCATTTCTGAAATACTCTACCAATGCAGCTCTTTTATCAGCCGTTGGAGAACCGGTTACTTTATCAGTTCCTTTGTTAGTCGCCAACCAACTTTTGTAAACCTTATTAGAAGTTTCATCATTATTTGAGCCGTTAAACAAAACAATCTTGTTGGGATATTGCTCACTCAGCAAATTGAAAAGGTAATTCTGCGTTCGGGTAGATTCTGTGAAGATGATGGCTTTCTTGTTGGCATGTTTATCCATTTTAGAAAAGCCTTCTTTCAAAGCGGTCAATAGTTTTTCTCCCTTAGCGTTATGCTTAATGGATTCTGCTAAATCTCTAAATTTTTCTAATTCAGTAATCTCAAGTTTTATAGCATCAATATCTGCCTCGGTCAAAGAATTATCATCTGTCTGTTCATCCTCTTCCCATTCTTCGGCTTGTTCTTCAAACAGTTCATAGTCTTCTGAAACTTCATCAATCACACTCACTTTTTGGTGGTCTTTAATAACCTGATGTAATTTCTTAATCAGGCTATTCAATGTTCCTGCAATCGCAAAGGAAGATGAAGCCAAAAGTTTTCTGAGAATCAAAGTCATTAAATGCCTTTGACTGGCAGGCAAAGCATACAACAACTCCTTTTGCAGATAATCACTTACTGCTTCATAGAGTTTCTGTTCATCATCCGATGGCTCAAACTTTATAGTAAGTGGAATTCGGTTGGTGTAACGAATGTATTCCTGAACTTGTCTGCGAAGATTGCGGATGCAAACCGATTTCAAACGGTCTCGTAAGTCCTGATAATTTTCTCCTTCAACTGTTCTTAAAAATTGACTTCTGAAACTTTTGATATCGCCAAAAGTGTGTTCATCAATAATGCTTACAAGCCCGTATAATTCAAGTAGTGAGTTTTGCAAAGGGGTAGCAGTTAATAACGCTTTTCTTGAATGTGATAAGGCTTCTTTAATTGCGTTTCCGATTTTGTTGGTCAGCTTGTAAACATTGCGTAAACGGTGTGCTTCGTCAACAACTGCCAAATCCCAGGAAATTAATTGCATTAAGTCTGCCTTTGCTCTTGCAAACTGATATGAACAAATGATAATTTTATTTTGGTCAAACGGGTTTCGCTTGCCCGATTTTACAAACTCATTGAAGTTCTTGTTTTCAAGAATGATGGAGTCCAAAAAGAACTTATCATATAATTCTTGGCTCCATTGTTTTCTTAGGTTTGCTGGGCAAATAATTAAGAGCTTCTTTCTTCTTTCAGCCCACAGTTGAGAAAGTAAAATACCTGCTTCAATGGTTTTACCTAATCCAACTTCGTCTGCCAATATAGCACCTTTTGACAATGGAGATTTAAAAGCAAATAAAGCCGATTCCACTTGATGTGGATTCAAGTCAACTTGAGCGTCCATTAACGCAATATTAAACTTTTCATTGCTCCCAGAGGGAAAACGCTTTGTCAGCTCGTAAGCGATGTATTTAACCTGATAAGGATTCATCTGAGATAAAATGAAAATAAATGCAAATTAGCACTTGTAGTTGCAATTACCTCAATTATCTGAAAAAAGTTCAATATTAAAAAGAAAAGGCGCTAATGTTTGACATTTAGCCCCTTCATTTTTTAGTTATTATTTCTACAAAATCTATTCGCCTAAAAACGGATAGCGGTAATCTTCCGGCGTTACAAAAGTTTCTTTGATGGTGCGCGCCGAAACCCAACGCAACAAGTTCATCGCCGATCCGGCTTTGTCGTTTGTTCCCGAAGCACGTGCGCCACCAAACGGCTGCATACCCACCACGGCACCTGTTGGCTTATCGTTAATGTAAAAGTTTCCAGCCGAGTTTTTCAAAGCGGTTGTTGCTTCTGCAATAGCATAACGATCGCTGCTAAAAATAGCTCCCGTTAGCGCGTATTCGCTGGTTGTATCCACTAGGTGCAACATGTTATTCCATTCGGCGTCGTCGTACAAATACAAGGTTATCACCGGACCAAAAAGTTCGGTTTCCATCGTCTCGTACTTGGGATTTGTTGTTAAAATTACCGTTGGCGCAATAAAATACCCAACCGATTTGTCGTACGTTCCTCCGTAAATAATCTCGGCATCTGTTGCTGTACGTGCTTTTTCGATGTAGCTTACTAATTTATCAAACGAACCTTCGTGAATAACGGCAGTTATAAAGTTGCTAAAATCTTGCGGCGATCCCATTTTTAAAGTGGCCAATTCTTTTCCGAGCAAATCGTTAATAGCTGGCCACAAACTTTTAGGTAAATATGCCCGCGAGGCCGCCGAACATTTTTGTCCTTGAAATTCGAACGCACCGCGAATAATTCCCGCAACAACTTGTTTTACGTTAGCCGACGGGTGTGCAACGATAAAATCTTTTCCACCGGTTTCGCCTACAATGCGCGGATATGTTTTGTATTTGTAAATATTTGTTCCAATGGTGTTCCAGATATCTTTGAAAACGTGCGTAGATCCGGTAAAGTGAACACCGGCAAAATCAGCGTGATTAAAAATAGTTTCGCTAATCATTTGCGCATCGCCAAACACCACGTTAATGACACCGTCGGGAACGCCCGCTTCTTGAAATACGTCGAGAATTACTTTGGCTGAGAAAACCTGACTGTCGCTCGGTTTCCAAACCACGGTATTTCCCATTAACGCAGCGCTCGCAGGCAAATTTGCTGCAATGGCCGTAAAGTTAAAAGGTGTAATGGCATAAACAAATCCTTCTAAAGGGCGGTATTCAACACGGTTCCAAACACCCGAATCCGATTTTGGCTGGTCGGCGTAAATCTGCGTCATAAATGCCACGTTGTAACGTAAAAAGTCGATTAACTCGCAGGCGGCATCAATTTCCGCTTGAAAAATGTTTTTCGATTGCGCAATCATGGTCGCCGCATTGATTTTTGCACGATACGGACCCGCGATTAGCTCGGCTGCTTTCAAAAAGATGGCAGCGCGTTGTTCCCAAGCTAAATTTTCCCATTGAGCTTTTGCGTGTAATGCCGCATCGATTGCTGCCTCAACGTGCGATCTCTCTGCCAAATGATAGGTTCCCACTACATGCTGATGATCGTGCGGAGCGGTCATTTTTCGTGTAGTTCCTGTTTTAATGCGTTGGCTTCCAATGTACAAAGGCACATCTATCGGGTTGTTCCACAGGGTTTCGTACGCTTGCAATACAGCTTCTTTTTCCGGACTACCGGGTTTATACGACTTTACCGGTTCGTTTACCGGAGTAGGCACAGAGAAAAATCCTTTTAACATGAGGTGTTGTGGTATTTAGGTTTTTGAAAACGTTTTCGTAAAATGAAATACAAAGGTATAAACCTATGCGCGATAATTAAAACGAGAGGGGAAATTGTTGGTGGTTAGTGAATTTTTCGGACAGTTTTATTGAAGCTAAGAGCGAAACCATCAAAAAAGATGTTAGAATTTCGACTTTGCTACTTGCAGTTCTCAACTTACTAATTATTGAAAAGCCCTTGTTTTACTTCATAGTATTTTTTTAATTTTTGCTTTCTAAATTCAATGACTTCTTTTTTAATTACAAACGCATCATATTCTATTTCAAGAAGAACTTTATTTTCTGAGTTTACTATTCCAAATTTTTTGCCCTTTTTGACGATAAATTCATTGCTGAGATAAATGTTTTCGATAAAATCGTATTCACAGGGAACTACTATCTTATTTTGATAATTCACAATGCCAAACTTCCCATTTGCGGAAAATATTTGATTAGCATTTGTGACAAAATGAGGCGTTTCAGTAAATGCAACCAAATCATCGGCAAGTATTTCTAGTTCTTCGAATTTCTGACCATCTAGTTTTACTATAATTGGCCTTTTATTCTTTGTTGCAAAAATGGAATTTTCGAAAACATTAAAAAATTGATAATCTTCATCCAATAATTTTTCTCCATTCACAAGGAATAACCCGTTTTTATCTTCAGTATTTACCACAATGTAGTAAGAATTTAATGCTGTGGATATCCATTTATAACGCATTGGTAGTACATCTTGTTCTAAATGAAGGTCAACTATTCCGCATAAATTATCTTTGACAACAGTGTAGTGGGAACTCTTTTTGTTATCTCCGTCGATAGAGAATTTTTCACGAAAAGAAGGGTAAATGTGATCGTATATAAATGGCTTTATTACGGAATCTGTGCGGGAGATGATTCCTTTTTTACCATCTCTGGTCGCTATGAAAACATCTTCCGTTTGTTCTAGTTTGTCGAATTTTACTGGAATTAAAAACTGTGCTTTTACAGTAACAACCCCAAATTTTGCACTTAAATTATCTTTTATCAGAAATAAGTCATCTTTCAGAATAGCTTCAAAAGCACAGTCTTTAATGGGCTTTAGAACAATATTTGCTTGATTATCAATAATAAAATTTGATTTATTAGCATCCGTAACTATTGCTTTACCATCTTTAAACCTAGAGATTTTTAAAAATTGTAAATCAGTAATTTGTTTTCCTTGATAGTTATATAGGCTTTTAGCACCACCCGTTTCGGCAATGATCAAATTTCCATCGAAAAACAGATAGTCGTACTTGAGTGGTAAAACAAGGTTATTTAGCGTATCTAAAACACCGTGTTTTCCGGCTTTTGAAACACCTATGAGTCCTTCTTGGTGATAATAAACATTATCGTAATCAATTGGAATTCTGATATTTCCCTTTAAATCAATATACCCTCTTTTGAATTTTCTATTGACTCTATTTCCTACTTCAAATAAATTTTTGAGTTCAGATCTGTTGTAAATGAAAGAGAAAGTTGGCTGGATAAAGACATTTCCCGTGCTGTCGATAACCCCCATTTTTTTATCAAATGTTCTAAAAACCGCATAATTATTTTGAAAATCATAAACGTATTCATACTTTTTCTTTAAAACCAATCTCTCTTTTACAAAATTAAATTTGCTTTGACTCAAACATATAATTGGGAACAGTAACAAATAAATTTTAAGTGCTTTCATTAGTTTTTTTCTAGCGGAATCAATACTTCTTAAAAGGGTCGTTAATATGTGGTTTAAAGATACTTAAACCGACATATATTCTCTATAATTTCAACGTTATATTCAAATCTCGTTCCTCTAAAAAAAACGGGATTTCTCGGATTTATTGCCTAAACTATATTGCAACTNCCGAAGTTGGATAAGGCGGCGTATTTAAATGCGGAAATTAGAGATTGGCAGAATTACAATTTACTTCCGGGCGCTGTAAATCTTTATTTTGAAGGCACGTACTTAGGTCAGTCGTTTTTGAATGTTGAACAAGCTTCGGATACCTTGTCGGTTTCGTTAGGTCGCGATAAGGCGATTGTTATCGATCGTGTGAAGCGACAAGATTTTACCAAAAAGCAGTTCTTAAGCTCGAACAAAACCGAACGTAACGGCTTTGATATTTCGGTAAAGAACAATAAAAAGCAAGCAATT